>CAYYWV010000001.1:0-61287 GCA_964475385.1 uncultured Alphaproteobacteria bacterium
GGGCGACGTGCGGCGGGTGTTCTGGATCGCCGTCGTTCCGGCGGCGCTCGCGGTCGTCGTGCTGTGGACGCTGGTCCGCGAGCCGGCCCGGCCGCGACGCGCGGAACCGCGCGACGAGGCCGACCGCGTTTCCTTGCGGCTCGCCGAGCTCGGCGATTTTCCCGCCGTCTTCTGGATCGTGCTCGGCGTCGGCGTCCTGCTCGCGCTCGCCCGGTTCAGCGAGGCGTTTCTCCTTTTGCGCGCGAACGACGTCGGGCTCGGGGCCGGGCTGGTGCCGCTCGCGCTCGTGGTGATGAACGTCGCCTACGCCGCTTCGTCCTATCCGGCGGGCGCGCTCTCCGACCGCATGGGGCGGCGCGGCATCCTCGCTCTCGGCGTCGCGCTTCTGATCGCCGCCGATACCGCGCTCGCGCTCGCCGGCGGTCTCGGCGCGGTGGCGCTCGGCGTGGCGCTCTGGGGGCTGCACATGGGGCTCAGCCAGGGCCTGGTCGCGGCGCTGGTCGCCGATGCGGCGCCGCTTGCGCGACGGGGCGCGGCATTCGGCCTTTACAACCTTGCGAGCGGGCTTGCGCTGTTCGTCGCGAGCGCCATGGCCGGGCTTCTGTGGGATCGCGTCGGCCCGGCGGCCACCTTCACGATTGGCGGCGCGGTCGCGGCCGCGACGCTGGCCTCGCTTGCCGCGCTGCCCCGCTCGCCCGAATCGAACGACCCCGGCTGAGCCAAGGGCCCTTTCGCCGCCGCCTTGTCCTATGGCCCGCTTTGTCGCGCGATGCGGGGATAAGACGAAAAAAAACGTGTGGATACCTTGACCTTCCAGTAAAGGGAATGTCTATATCTCCGCGTGGCGACGGCCCTTGTTCTAATGTCGGTTCCGATGCTGGCGCGGTTCAGGGATCAACCGCGACGAACCGGCCCCGGCGGACCGCCGAGCGCAATGCAAGAGATGCTTGGCGGATGCGAAGGAGGCCATAGAGAGGATGCGCAAGATGTCGAAAAGCAATAAGATTGCCGTAGCAGCGGTCGCAGCTCTGCTCATGGCCACGCCGACCGTTTACGCCAATGCGCATGGCGCCGGTTCGGAGGCCGCCCAGCCCGGCGCGATGCAAGGCGGTCAGGGCGCTATGATGCAGGACAGCCAGCCCGGCGCGATGCAAGGCGGCCAGCGCGGCATGGGAATGATGAACATGATGGCCCAGATGAACCAGATGATGGCCGCCTGCGCCCAGATGATGAAGACCATGAGTGAGCATTTCGAGAAGGAGGCCGCCCCCGACGCGGGCACGACCAACTAACGGTCTTGTCCGGCGATAGCGCGCTCTTGAGGGCGGTTTTCTGTCTTTCGTGGGCGGTGTGACCGCTACTGTGGGGTTGCGCGATCGCCGCTTCCGACGCTAGCCCCGGAAAGAGCAAACTCTGGGAAGGAAAGACCCATGTCCACTCCCGGATCAACCGAAGCAGGGCCCTCCGTAAAGGCGACGCCAGGCGGCCCCGATACCGATGAGGCCCGAGGCCTGTGGGGGCTCTTGCGGCGCGGAGGCTATCTGCTTCCGGTCATCGTTTTTATCGGGATCGGCATTGCTTTTGCGGTCGGGCTCACGCTCAGGCCCGATATCATTCCTTCGGCGCTGATCGGCAAACCGGTTCCAGAATTCTCGTTGCCGCCGGTCAAGGGCCGCACGCTCGGGTTGTCGTCCGCCGATCTCAAGGGCCAGGTCTCGGTGGTCAATGTGTTCGCGTCCTGGTGCACCGAATGCCGCGTAGAGCACCCGATTCTGATGAAGTTCGCCGAATCGGGCATTGCGCCTCTCTACGGGATTAATTACAAGGATCGCCCCGACGATGCGGCGAATTGGCTCGACCGAATGGGCGACCCCTATACGCGCACGGGCGCCGACATTCAGGGCCGCGTCGCCATCGAGTGGGGCGTCTACGGCGTGCCCGAGACCTTTGTGGTCGATCGCGAAGGCCGCATCGCTTACAAACACATCGGAGCGTTATCGTCCAAGCTCATGCGCGAGGAAGTTGTCCCCCTGATTGAACGGCTGAAAAAGCAATGACCGGGGCGCAGCTTCTTCGCCGCGCGGGGCGGACGGGCGCCGCCGCCCTTGTGGCTGCGGTCGTTTCGACTGCGCCCGCCGTCGCCGAAGCGCCGATCCTGATCGACGAGATGCCCCCCGTGCACCGCATCGCGCTCGATCCCGGTGCGTCGGATCGGTTGATCGTCGCCACCCACGCAGGGCTCTATCGCGCCGCCGCCGATGGCAGCGCCCGCCTTGTCAGCGAGGCGGGCGAGGATCTGATCTCTCTTGCCCCTGTTCCAGGAGCCTCCGGCGCGTTTGTCGCGGGCGGGCGCTCGGCGCTCGGCGAAAACCTTGGTCTTCTTCGTTCGGACGACGGCGGCCAGACCTGGACGCGCGTCGGCGATGGGGCCAAGGGGCCAGCCGCCTTTTACGCGCTCGACGTGAGCCCCGCCGATTCCAAGACCATCTATGGTCTCGGCCTCAAGCAAGGCTTTCAGGCGAGCCATGACGGCGGCCGGACCTGGAGCGCGTATACCGTTCCGACCGGGCCCGTTTATGATATCGCGGCCTCGACCGTTGACCCGGCGCGCGTGTACGCGGCGACGCGCAACGGCCTGATGGTCAGTCGCGACGGCGGCGAGACCTGGCAAGCGGCGTATCCGCGCCCGCGTCGGCCGGCGACGGCCGTAGAGGTCGCGCCCGATGGACGGCTTTACGCCTTTGTCTGGCGCGAGGGCCTCGTCATGGCCAAGGACGAGGCCGAGGATGGGGCGCTGTCCTGGACGGTGGTTGCGAACGATTTCGTGGATCGTTTGCTGATTGACATCGCGGCCGACCCGGCGCGGCCCCAGTGGATCTATGGGCTCGCCGATACGGGGGCCCTCATGGCGAGCGATGACGGCGGGCGTTCCTGGACGACCTTCGAAGGGAGCGGCGCGGGGCGCAAGGCCGCGATCGCGCGCGGCGAGGCTCTCTACCGCGATACCTGCCAGGCTTGCCATGGCGTGCGCGCCGTGGGAGAGCGGCCCGACGACATGTACGCCAGGGACGAGTTCGGTTTTGTCGCGCCTCCTCTCGATAATTCGGCCCACGGCTGGCATCACTCGGACAGCGACCTGGTTGCGACGATCCTCAACGGGTCGCCGCGCAACGAGCGCATGCGGGGCTGGAAGGACGAGATGACCGAGGCTCAGGCGCGGGATATCGTCGCCTATATCAAGAGCCTGTGGAACTTTCGCAGCCTTGCCTGCCAAGGCCCGCGCCATATGATCTGTAACCAGCAGCAGCAGTAGCGGGCCGCGAGCCGAGCCGCAGCATAAGCCGAGACGCAGGGTGAGCGATGCTTGAAATAGCCGGCGTGAGTGGCGCGATGGCGTTTCTCGCCGGCGTCGTGTCTTTTCTTTCGCCCTGCGTCCTTCCGCTCGTTCCGGGCTATCTCGCTTATGTCGCGGGAGAATCGCTCGATGATCTCGTAGGCGGCGCCTCTGCGCGGGCGCGCGCCTCGGCGGCGGGGCTTGGGCTCTGCTTCGTGATCGGCTTCTCGGTGGTGTTCGTTGCGCTCGGGGCGAGCGCTTCGGTGTTGGGGCGCGTTCTGCTCTCTTTCCGCTACGAGGCCAACATCGCCGCGGGGGTGATCGTCATCCTGTTCGGTTTGGTGCTCGCCGGCGCGTTGCGGATTCCCGGGCTTGATCGCGAATTCCGTTTCGCTACCCGGGCGAAGGGAGGACGCCCGGTCGGCGCCTTCGTGTTGGGGACCGCCTTCGCTTTCGGCTGGACCCCGTGCATCGGCCCTATCTTGGGCACGATTCTCACCATCGGTGCGACCACGGCGAGCGTAAGCCAAGGCGCGCTGTTGCTTGCAATCTACGCTTCGGGGCTTGCGGTTCCCTTCTTGCTGGTCGCTCTGTTCACGGGCAGTTTCGTAGCGCGTTTGCCAAAGTTGCGGAAACTCGGCCGGCCGCTTCAGGTCGGCGCCGGCGGGCTGATGGTGGTGATGGGAGTCGCCATCATCACAGGGTATCTCTCGACCTTCGGCTTCTGGCTTCTCGACACCTTCCCGATCCTTAACACCGTCCTCCTCTAAGCGCGTTTCCGCGATTGACGCCGGCCCCTCCTTTGCCCGACGATCCGACGGGTCGGGCGACCGCGCAGACCGGACAAGGGAAGGGCTCGGACGAGATGAACAGAGAGGTCATCATCACCTGTGCGGTGACCGGCAGCGCCGACACCGTAGGCAAGCACCCGGCGATCCCGGTGACGCCCGAAGAGATCGCCGCCGCCGCCATCGACGCGGCCAAGGCCGGGGCGGCGATCGCCCATATCCACGTCCGCGATCCCGAGACCGGACAGACGAGCCGCGATCCCTCTCTGTTTCGCGAGGTGGTCGCCCGGCTGCGCGAGTCCGAAACCGATATCATCATCAACCTGACGACCGGAAGCGGGGGGCGCTGGATGCCCGGCGCCGACGACCCCATCGTCGGCGATCCGGCGAGCACGCTCGCGCGTCCCGAGGAGCGCGTCGCCCATGTCGAGGAGCTCCTGCCCGAGATTTGCAGCCTCGACTGCGCGACCCTCAACTTCGGCGAGCAGGTGTTCGTGAACACGCCGGCGCATCTTCGCGTCATGGCGCGGCGTATCCGCGATTGCGGCGTCAAGCCCGAGCTCGAGGTGTTCGACGCCGGCCATGTCCGGCTCGCCTGTCGCCTGATCGAAGAAGGGTTGATCGAACGTCCGCCGCTGTTCCAGATCTGTCTCGGCATTCCGTGGGGCGCGCCGGCCGAGACTCGGGTCATGACCATGCTTCGCGATCTTCTGCCGACGGATGCGATCTGGGCGGGCTTTGGGATCTCGCGCATGGAGATGCCGATGGTCGCGCAAGCCGTGTTGCTCGGCGGCCATGTGCGCGTCGGGCTCGAGGACAACCTCTATCTCGATCGTGGGGTGTTCGCGTCCAACGCTCAGCTCGTCGAACGCGCGGTCGAGATCGTCGAGCGGCTGGGGGCGCGGGTGGTCGGCCCGGCCGAGGCGCGCGAGATCCTCGGCCTTTCCCCGCGCGAAGCGACGACCGTTCAAGAGGGATAGCATGACGATGCGCGCCGTGTTCGTCGACTGCCCGCCGTTTCTGGCGGACCTGTACTCGCCCGAGCTGCAAGCGATCGTTCCCGGGCTCGAGGTCAACGTCGGCGATTCGGACGCCGAAAAGACCATCGCCCTTCTCGACGGCGCGGTCGCGGCGCTTAACGACCATTGCTATATGCCCGGAGACGTGCTCGCCGCCTGCCCGAGCCTCAAGGTCATCGTCTTCATGGGAACCGGCGCATCGAGCTACATCGACCTTGCGGCCGCCCGGCGGCTGGGGATTCGCGTGCGGACGTTTTCGGGCTACGGCGACCGTTCGATCGCCGAGCACGCGCTTGCGCTCATGTTCGCCGCCGGCCGTCAGATCGCGCGGATGGACCGCGGCATCCGCGCCGGCGATTGGGTGGTGCGCGACGGCATCGAGTTCGCGGGCAAGACGCTGGGCGTCGTCGGCGTAGGCGGGATCGGGCGCGAGATGGTCCGGCTCGGCGCGGCGCTCGGCATGGACGTGATCGCGTGGAACCGCTCGGGCGTGCCCGAAGACCTGCCGTGTCGCGCGGTTGGGCTCGACGATCTGCTCGCGCGCGCGGATGTGGTCTCGCTTCACCTCGCGCTCAACGAGGAGACCGAGGGCATCATCGACCGCCGTCGCATCGGGCTGATGCGCAAGACCGCGATCCTCGTCAACACCGCGCGCGGCGCTCTGGTGGACGAGGCGGCGCTCGCCGAAGCGCTCGCCGCGGGCGCGATCCGCCACGCCGCCCTCGACGTTTTCGGCGAGGAGCCGCTCGCCCTCGACCATCCGTTCTGTCGGCTCGACAACGTGACGCTTTCGGCGCACGCCGCCTTCATGACCGCCGAGGCCTCGGTCCGGCTGTGGCGACGCGCGCTCGGCATCCTCAAGGAGGAGCTCGCCGTTCTCGCCGCGGCTGACGGATAGGGCAGCCGCCGCGCGGCGGCCTCCGATGGTCGGAGGCCGCGGAGTTCACAAAAAATTTACCTTAGAGCCTTTCCACGAAAGATTGGGCCGACGCCGGTTCGTCTGCGCGCTCGCCGGCTGTTTGACGCCTTTAATTCCGCGCCTGCGCGCCTGTGCTGAGGCGCAGGCGGCTGCTTGCCCAGAGGCCCTTACGGCGCTTCCGAAAGCCCGAGTTATGGGCATTGTCTTGTATACCAGATATGGCATATCGTATTTGCGGTACCGGACAGGGTCCGCCCAAGGGGGAATGGCGGCGGCTCGACCGGTCGCCGGCGACCCGGGAAGGCGAGGGCTCAGGCGTCCGGTATCGTCAAGCAGGGAGGAAAAGATGGACCTCGCACGCAGAACAGTGGTCACCGGGTTTGGCGCGTTGGCGATGCTGGCGCTTGGGTTTTCGGCCGCGCCAACGGCGGCCGTCGCAGGCTGGCAGCCGCAGAAACCCGTCGAGTTCATCATCATGGCCGGCCAAGGCGGCGGCGCCGACCGGCTCGCCCGTCTGATCCAAAGCATCATCGAAAAGAACAAGCTTTCGCCCCAGCCGTTCATTCCGATCAACAAGCCGGGCGGCTCGGGCGCCGAAGCGCTGCGCTATCTCAAGGACAATGCGGGCAACCCGCACATCATCATGGCGACGCTGAACAGCTACTACACGACGCCGTTGCGCAACCCCGGGCTTGGCGTCGACATCGCCGAGTTCACGCCGATCGCGCGGCTTGCGGAAGACACCTTCCTTCTCTGGGTGAACGCCGACACCGACATCAAGACGGTCGACGATTTCGTCGCCGCGGTGAAAAAGGCCGGTCCCAAGAACTGGATCATGGGCGGCACCGGCAAGGGGCAGGAGGATTCGCTGGTCACCGCCATGCTCGAGAAGGCCTACGGGATCAGCATGACCTACGTGCCGTTCAAGGGCGGCGGAACCGTGGCCAAGAACCTGATCGGCAAACATATCAACTCGACCGTCAACAACCCATCCGAGCAGATCGGCTTCTACCAGGCCGGAAAGTCGCGGCCGTTGGCCGCTTTCACGCCCGAGCGGCTCGACGCCTTTCCGGACGTGCCCACCTTCCGCGAGCTCGGCAAAGACCTCGTCTACTTCATGCAGCGCAGCATCGTCGCGCCGCCTGACATGCCCAAGGAGGCCCAGGCCTTTTATGTGGACCTGTTCCGCAAGGTCTACGATTCGGACGAGTGGGTCTCGTACTCGAAGAAGAAGTCGCTCAAGCGCGCCTGGCTTACGGGCGATGCGCTCACCCAGTATTTCCTCGCCGAGCGCGAGAAGCACCGGGCGTTGCTCAAAGCGATGGGCGAGATCAAGTAGGCCGCCGCGGGCGAGCGACAAGAGCGGGCGTAAAGCGAGGAGGCTGGCGGCATGCGCAGGGCCGAGCTGGTCACCGCCGCGGTGCTTGCGGTCTTCTCGCTCTACCTTATGTGGAAGAGCGCCGAGCTGCCCATCGGCTGGATTCCCGACGAAGGACCGGGGGGCGGCGCGTTCCCGTTCTGGCTTTCGGTTGGAATGCTGGTGTGCAGCGTGGTGATCTTTTATCGCGCGCTGAAAGGGCAGACCCCGGCTTCCGTCTCGACCGAGCCGTTCATGGACGGCCCCGGGCTCAAGCTCTTTCTGGTCGCGGCGGGCTCGCTCACCGTCATGATCGGGCTCATTCAGGTGGTCGGCGTCTATGTCGCGGTGCCCCTGTTCCTCGTCTTTTACGTCCGCGTGTTCGGAGGGCATTCGTGGCTGACCGCCGGGTTGCTCGCTCTCGCGACCCCGGTGGTCACCTTCTTCTTCTTCGAGATCGGGCTCAAGATCCTGCTGCCTAAAGGCGTGACCGAGCCCTTGTTCTACCCGCTCTTCCAGTACTTCCTCTGACGCCGTTTCGGCGCTCTGGCGGTTCGGGTTCGGCGGAGGAAGCAGGAGCGACTGGAAACGATGGAAATTCTTTCGCATCTGATCGACGGCTTCGTCACCGCGTTCCTGCCGATGAACCTGATGCTCATCATTCTCGGCTGCGTGGTCGGGCTGTTCGTGGGCGCCATGCCGGGGCTGGGCTCGGTCAATGGAGTGGCGATTCTGCTGCCGGTGACCTTTCTGGTCCCGCCGACCTCGGCGATCATCTTTCTCGCCGCGATCTACTACGGCGCGATGTACGGGGGCGCGATCTCGTCGGTGATGCTCGGCATCCCGGGGGCCTCGACCGCGGTCGCGACCGTGTTCGACGGCCGACCGCTCGCGCTCAAGGGCAAGGCCGATCTCGCGCTGACCGCGGCGGCGGTGGCCTCGTTCACGGGCGGCACGATCTCGGTCGTCCTGTTCACCCTTTTCGCGCCCCCGCTCGCCGACTTCGCGCTTGCGTTCGGTCCCGCCGAGGAGTTCGCGCTCATGATCGTCGCCTTCGCGACCTTCATCGGGCTCGGCGGCGACGACGTCGCCAAGACCTTCTTTTCGATTTTCGTCGGTCTGGTGCTGAGCGCGGTCGGCCTCGACGTGGTGAGCGGAATGCCGCGCCTGATCTTCATGGACCTGCCGGGGTTTTACCACGGCATCAACTTCCTTGTGCTTGCCATCGGCATCTACGGCATCGGCGAGATTCTGTGGACCATCGAGCAGAGCCGCGGCAAGGTCAGCCTTATCCAGGCTCGCGTCACGCCGGGGCGGATCGTGAAGGCGCTGGGTTCGCTCAAGTCCACGTTCGGCGCCATGACGATGGGCTCGTTCCTCGGCTACTTCGTCGGCATTTTGCCGGCGGCCGGCGCGACCCCGGGCTCGCTCATGGCCTACGGCATGGCGAAAAGCATGTCGCGGCACCCCGAGCGCTACGGGACCGGCGAGGTCAGCGGCGTGGTCGCGCCCGAATCGGCCAACAACGCGGCGAGCACCGGCTCGATGCTGCCCATGCTGACGCTGGGCATCCCGGGCTCGCCGACCACCGCGATCTTGCTCGGCGGCATGATCATCTGGGGGCTCGAGCCCGGGCCGCTCCTGTTCATCGACCAGCAGGAATTCGTCTGGGGCCTGATCGCGAGCCTCTATGCCGCCAATCTCTTCACCCTGATCGTGAATCTCGCTTTCATCCCCTTGTTCATCTGGGTGCTCAAGCTGCCGTTCACGATCCTCGCGCCGATCATCTTCGTGCTTTGCGTCATCGGCGGCTATGCGCCCACCAACTCGATGCACGACGTCTGGTTGATGCTGATCTTCGGCATCGCGGGCTTTCTATTGCGTAAGCTCGACTACCCGATGGCCCCCGCGGTGCTCGCCATCGTGCTCGGTCCGCTGGCCGAAAAGGCGCTTCGTCAATCGCTGATCATCTCGCAGGGCTCGATGAGCATCTTCGTCGAGCGTCCGCTTTCGGCGATCTTCCTCGCGCTCGCCGCATTGATGTTCATCTATCCGTTGCTTCGCGGACGGCTGCGGGCGGCGCGCCGGCGGGCCGCGGCCGCAGGCGATGGGAGCGGCTCGTGAGCGCGGCCCGACGCGATCCGATGCGAACCGCCCTTCGACGGGAACCGATGCGGAGGATGAGGCCCTTGCGCGGATGGTTTTGGTGGGATATTGTATACCACAAATGGAAGCAACGGCTTGGAACGAATGCGCGGCGGCCTTCGACGTCGGGAAAAAGGCGGCGATCGCCCCTGGGCCGTCGCGCGCGCGGGAGCGGCGGCCGCAACGCGCAAAGGCCGGGCGCGGGCGTCGCTTCGGCGCGCCCGGGGCGTCTTTCGCCCGGCTGGGGCCGCGAATCGTCGCGCCCGTCGCGCCCGCGGCGAGCGGCGGCATTGACGAAAGGGGGCGCGGCGGGCTAAGGCCCCGGGCCAGAAGAGGCGCGGCGCTCGGGCCGATCGAGCCGCCCGGAGCCCGACGCCTTCTAGGCCCGCGAGAGGCCGGCGCGCCGCAAGGCGAAGCTCGGGAGGGAGGCGCCGGCGCAACGGAGAGATGGAAACACGGGATGAATGTCATACGCGCAGCCGTTCAGCCGATCGACGTCAACTTCAGCCTTAAGGACAAGACCTACGAGGCGCTCAAGCAGGCCATCGCCGCGATGAACATCTACGCCCACCCCGGCGAGCCGCGGCTCGACGAGCGCCAGCTCGCCAAGGATCTCGGGGTCTCGCGCACGCCGATCCGCGAGGCGATCGCGCGTCTCGAGCAGGAGGGCTTCGTCCGCATCGTGCCGCGGCGCGGCGTGTTCATCGTGCGCAAGTCGAAGCGCGAGATCATCGAGATGATCACGGTCTGGGCGGCGCTCGAAAGCATGGCCGCGCGGCTGATCACGCTGCACGCCAGCGACGAGGAGATCGCGAGCCTGCGCCGCATGTTCGCAACCTTCGACGACGACAAGGACAAGGTGAACGCCGAGATCGACGAATATTCGGAGACCAACATTCGGTTCCATCAGGCGCTTCTCAAGATGAGCCATAGCGCGCTGTTGAACCAGATGACCGAGAACCTGTTCATCCACATGCGTTCGATCCGTCAGCAGACGATCTCCGAGGACAACCGCGCGAGCCGGTCGATCATCGACCACATGAACATCATCGAGGCGCTCGAGCAGCGCGACACCGAGCTCGCCGAGCGGCTCACTCGGCAACACACCCTCGATCTCGCGGCCCATGTGGAGAAGAACGTCGATTATCTGGACTGAACCGGCCGGCGGAATGCGCGACCAAGGGAAAAGGAACGATGTCCGGGCAAGGCGCGACGCGCAACCGACAGTAATTTAGGAGGAGGTCATGGCAGAAGCGGCGAAGCGCGATCACGCGAACGATCCCACGCCTGAGGGCGCGAACGCGACCATCTCGGGCGGACATCTCGTGGCCAAGGCGCTCAGGAACGAAGGCATCGACGTCATCTTCACCCTGTGCGGGGGCCACATCATCGACATCTACGACGGCTGCCTCGACGAAGGCATCAAGATCATCGACGTGCGCCACGAGCAGGTCGCGGCCCACGCGGCCGACGGCTATGCGCGCATGACCGGGCGACCGGGCTGCGCCGTGGTGACCGCAGGTCCGGGCACGACGGATGCGGTGACCGGCATCGCCAACGCCTTCCGCGCCGAGAGCCCGATGCTGATGATCGGCGGCCAGGGCGCGCATTCGCAGCACAAGATGGGCTCGCTCCAGGATCTGCCGCACGTCGACATCCTGCGCCCGATCACCAAGTTCGCCGCCACCGTGCCGACGACCGAGCGCGTCGCCGACATGGTGTCGATGGCCTTCCGCGAGTGCTTCCTCGGCGCCCCGGGGCCGTCGTTCCTCGAGATTCCGCGCGACGTGCTCGACGCCAAGGTCGATCTGGCCAAGGCGCGCATCCCCGAGGCCGGCCGTTACCGCGCTTCGACCCGGGTGCTCGCCGATCCGGACGATATCGAGCGCGCGGCCGACCTTCTGGTGCGTTCCGAACGGCCCTGCATCCTGCTCGGCACCCAGGTCTGGACCTGCCGGGCGGCCGCGGCCGCCGCCTCGCTGGTGCGCAAGCTCAACATTCCGGCCTATATGAACGGGGCCGGGCGGGGCACGTTGCCGCCGGGCGATCCGCACCACTTCCACCGCACCCGGCGCTACGCTTTCGACAAGGCCGACGTGATCGTGATCGTCGGCACCCCCTTCGACTTCCGAATGGGCTACGGCAAGCGCCTGCGCGCCGACGCCACCGTGATCCAGATCGACATGGACTATCGCACCGTCGGCAAGAACCGCGACATCTCGCTCGGGCTCGTCGGCGACGTCGGCCGCATCCTCGAAGCGATCGAGGCCGCCGCTTCGGGCCGCGCCGATAACGGCGCGCAGGCCCGCAAGGGCTGGCTCGAGGAGCTGCGCGCCGAGGAGGCGGTCCGCTACGAGAAGCTCCTGCCTCAGTTCCGCTCCGACGCGACCCCGATCAGTCCGTATCGGGTCGCCTGGGAGATCAACGAGTTCCTGACCGAGGACACGATCTACATCGGCGACGGCGGCGATGTGGTCACGATCTCGGCCCAGGCGGTGCAGCCTCGCGCGCCCGGCCACTGGATGGACCCGGGACCGCTCGGCACCTTGGGCGTCGGCGTCCCCTTCGCCATGGCGGCCAAGCACGTCCATCCCGAGAAGGAGATCTTCTGCTACTTCGGCGACGGCGCCTTCGCGCTCACCGGCTGGGACTTCGAGACCTGCGTGCGCTTCGGCCTGCCGTTCCTGGGCGTGATCGGGAACAACTCGGCGATGAACCAGATCCGCTTCGGCCAGATCGCCAAGTATGGGCCCGAGCGCGGGAACGTCGGCAACAAGCTCGGCGACGTGCCGTTCGAGAAGTTCGCCGAGATGCTCGGCGGCCACGGCGAGGCGGTGCGCGAGCCCAAGGACATCCGCCCGGCGCTCGAGCGCGCCCGCGAGGCGGTGAAATCGGGCGTGCCGGCGCTGGTCAACATCTGGGTCAACCCGGACGAGTACGCGCCCGGGACCAAGAACCAGACCATGTACAAGTGACGGAGACGATCCGCTTCAGGCGATTGGCCAACGGGGAAGACCATCATGAGTAAAGCGTTGGAGGGAATCCGCGTCCTCGACATGACCCACGTCCAGTCGGGGCCGTCGTGCACCCAGATCCTGGCTTGGTTCGGCGCCGACGTCATCAAGGTCGAGATGCCCGGGCGCGGCGACATCACGCGCCAGCAGCTTCGCGATCTGCCCGACGTCGACAGCCTCTACTTCACGATGCTGAACTGCAACAAGCGCAGCATCACCGTGAACACCAAGACCGACCGCGGCAAGGAGATCTTCCGGCGGCTTCTCAAGGCCTGCGACGTGATCGTCGAGAACTTCGCCCCCGGCGCGCTCGCCCGCCAGGGCTTCCCCTGGGAGGTCATCCACGAGATCAACCCGCGTATCGTCTACGCCTCGATCAAGGGGTTCGGCCCCGGTCCTTTCGCCGACTTCAAGGCCTACGAGACCATCGCCCAGGCCATGGGCGGGGCGATGAGCACCACCGGCTGGGAGGACGGGCCGCCGACCTCGACCGGGGCGCAGATCGGCGATTCGGGCACCGGAATCCACTGCGTGGCCGGGATTCTCGCCGCGCTCCTGCATCGCGAGCGCACCGGCCTCGGCCAGCGGGTCGAGGTCGCCATGCAGGACGCCGTGCTCAACCTGTGCCGGGTCAAGCTGCGCGACCAGCAGCGCCTCGCCCACGGGCCGCTCAAGGAATATCCCAACAAGACCTTCGGCGATGCGGTTCCGCGCTCGGGCAACGCCTCGGGCGGCGGCCAGCCCGGCAATGCGCTGCGCTGCGCGCCGGGCGGCCCCAACGATTACATCTACGTCATCATCCAGCCCCAGGGCTGGGCGCCGCTGATGAAGCTGATCGGGCGCGAGGATCTGATCGAGCACCCAGACTATGCGACGCCCGAGGCCCGGCTCGACCGGCTCGACGAGTGCTTCGCCCTGATCGAGGAATGGACCAGCCAGCGTCATAAGACCGAGGTGATGGCCGCGCTCAATGCGCTCAACGTGCCTTGCGGGCCGATCCTCGACATGAAGGAGCTGATCGAGGACGAATCGCTCGCCCAGCGCGGCGCGGTGGTCACGGTCGAGCACCCCGAGCGCGGGCCGTTCAAGACCGTGGGCTGCCCGATCAAGCTCTCGGCCTCGCCGGTCGAGGTCACCACCTCGCCGCTTCTCGGCGAGCACACGGAAGAGATCCTGCGCGAGATCGTGGGCTATGGCGACGACGAGATCGCCGCCGCCCGCGAGGAGGGCGCGATCTGATCCGGGAGGGGCGCATTTGGAAGGGGAGACAGCATGCGGATCGTCGTCAACGGCCAACAGGCCTTCGGCAAAGCGGTGCTCGACGCCCTCGTCGAGCGCGGCGAGAACGTGGTCGCCGTCTATTGCGCGCCCGACAAGCCGGGCGGGAAGATCGACCCATTGAAGGAGGCGGCGCTTGGGCACGGGATTCCCGTCCATCAGCCGGCGTCGTTCAAAAGCCCTGAGGTGCTCGAAGAGTTCAAGGCGCTCGCGCCCGACCTCGCGGTGATGGCCTATGTGGTTCTTCTGGTGCCCGAAAGCGTGCTCAATGCGCCGCGGCTCGGCACCATCCAGTATCACCCCTCGCTGCTTCCCCGCCACCGCGGGCCGAGCTCGATCAACTGGCCCATCATCCAGGGCGAGACCGAGACCGGGCTCACCATCTTCTGGCCCGACAAGGGGCTCGATACGGGGCCGATCCTGTTGCAGAAGAAGGTGCCCATCGGCCCCGACGACACGCTCGGCAGCCTTTACTTCGACCATCTCTTCCCGCTCGGCGTCGAAGCGATGATTGAGGCGGTGGATCTCGTCCGCGCCGGCCGCGCGCCGCGAGTCCCGCAGGACGAAAGCCAAGCCACCTACGAGGGCTGGTGCCGCCGCGAGGACGTCGAGATCGACTGGGCCAAGCCCGCGCGCCAGGTCTACAACCTGATCCGCGGCGCCAACCCACAGCCCGGCGCCTGGACCCGGCAGGCGGGGCGCATGGTCCAGATCTACGATTCGGCGCTTCAGGCCGAGGCCGCGCCCGACGCCGCGCCCGGTACGGTCACGGCGGTCGGCGACGATGGCGTCACGGTGGCCGCCAAGGATGGCCAGATCCTCGTCAAACGCGTTCGTCCCGAAGGCGCGGGCAAGATACCGGCGGCCGAGTTCGCCGCCGAAGCGGGAATAGAGGCGGGAGCGGTCTTCGGCTGATTCGCGACGCGCCCGCCTTTCCACATCGCGAACGGAGGCTTGGTGCCATGAATGTACAATCGGTTTTGGAGCGCGCCGCCGGTCCGCCCCTGACCACGCGCCCCGATGCGCCCGTGGCCGAGGTCGCCGAGACCTTGGCCGACGACGGCACTGGCGCGGTCGTCGCCTGCGATCCCAACGGCTCTATCGCCGGCATCGTCTCGGAGCGCGATCTCGTCCGCGGTCTGCGTGAGCACGGCGAGCGATTGCTCGCCATGCGGGTGGGCGATTTGATGACCCGTTCGGTGGTCACCTGCTCGCCCGAGCACAGCGTCGAGGACGCGCTTCGGCTGATGACCGAGAATGGCGTCCGCCATGTCCCCGTGGTCGGGGACGACGGCGCGCTCGCCGGCGTGGTCAGCATTCTCGACCTCGTGCGCACGCGCCTCGCCGAGGTCGAAAGCGATTACGGCGCGCTCCGCACCTTCATGGAGACGCGGATCGAGTAGAGGGCGCGCCTCGGCCCGGCCGTCAGACGGCAAGCGCCATGCCGTCGCGCCCCGGGTCCGCGCCGCCGACGAGCCGCCCGTCCTGGACCGCGATGGCGTGAACGGCCGCGGTCGTGTAGCTGAGGTGGCTGCGCGCGACCGCGTATCCTTGCGCTTCGACCGCGCGGGTCACGTAGTTCGGAATCCGGTTGCACACGTCGATGACGTCCGAGGTCGCCGAGAAGCGCGGCGCGCCGACGGCGTCCGACATGCTCATGCCGAAGTCGACCACGTTGAGAATCGCCTGAAGAATTCCCATGACGATCTGGGTGCCGCCCGGCGCGCCGATGACCATGAAGGGATCGTCGCCCCGGAACAGGATCGTCGGCGCGATCGAGCTGAAGCGGCTCTTGCCCGGCGCGATCGAGCCGATGCGCCCGGGGCGGGGGTCGAACACCGCCATGCAGCCGTTGTACATGAAGCCGAGCCCGTCGGTGATGACCCCCGACGGCATCCCGAGCGAATGCGTCATCGAGACCGCGCCGCCGTCGCGGTCGATCACCGAGACATGGGTGGTGTTGGCGGGCTCGGGCGTCCGGCCGAGACGCGGCACCCGGACCACCTCGCCGCGCTCGATCGCGTCCGCGGCTTCGCGCGCGTAGGTCTTGGAGGTCAGGCGCTCGACCGGCACGTCGACGAAGGCGGGGTCGCCGACGAAGGCGTCCTTGTCCACGGTCGCGCGTTTCATCGCCTCGCAGACGATGCGGATGTAGTCGGGCGTGTTGTGGCCGAGCGCGGCGAGATCGAAGTTCTCGAGGATGTTGAGCATCTCGATCAGCATGACGCCGCCGCCCGGCGGGTGGTTGGTGGCGATGCGCAGGCCCCGGTAGCTGCCCCATAACGGCGCGCAATGCCGGGTGCGGTAGGCGGCGAGGTCCGCGCCGCGCAGGAGCCCGCCGCCCCGGCGCATGTCGGCGTCGATGGCCTCGGCGATCTCGCCCTGATAGAACGTCTCGATCCCTTCTTCGGCGATCCGGCGCAAGGTCTGCGCGAGGTCGGGGTTGGCGATCCAGCTTCCCGGTTTCAAGGGCGCCCCATTGGCGTCGCAGTAGAGCCGCCGTCCGCTCGGCGTCAGGCGCAAGCGCTCGACGTTGGGCGCGCGGCCCATGTCGTCGTCCTCGGTCCAGAAGCGGTAGACATGGGGGCGAACCGCGAAGCCGCGCTCGGCGCGTTCGATCGCCGGCTCGACGAGCGCGCGCCAGGGCATGGCGCCGAACGCCTCGGCCGCCTCCCAGTAGGCGCGCAGGCTGCCCGGGACCGCGATCGCCTGATAGCCGAGATCGTTCACCCGCCCTCGAAGGATGAAGCCGAAGCCGTCGCGGGTCTCGCCCTCGATCCGGTCGGCCCACATCTCGGGCGTCGCCGCCGCCGGGGCCTGGGCGTGGAAGTCGATGAAACGGTGGATGCCGCGTTCCGGCAGGTAGACCTGGAGGCTGCCGAAGCCCGCGATCCCGGTCATCAAGGGGTCGACCACCCCTTGGACGAGCCCGCAGGCGATCGCCGCATCGACGCAGTTGCCGCCCGCCTTGAGAACCAGCGCGCCGGCCTCGACCGCCTCGGGCTGGGGCGCGACGATCATTCCTTGGGCCATTTCCGTCTTCCCTTGTCCCGGCCTTCCTGCGCCCAGTATGGGCGCGGCGGCCGGTCCGCGCAATCGACGGACGCGGACGCGAGCGGAGCTAGGTATGGGAAGCGCAAGAGGAAAGAAAATGGTCGGAGTGAGTGGATTCGAACCACCGGCCCCCGCCTCCCGAAGACGGTGCTCTACCAGGCTGAGCTACACTCCGACGCGTCCTGGGCCGGACACGTATAACGCCATCGCGCCCGGGCCGCAAGCCGTCCGAACCCTCGTTCGGAAGGGGCCTGCGCGCCTAGTAGGCCCGCTCGATGCAGAAGTCGACGACCTCGCGCAGCACCGCCCGGGCCTCGTTGTCGGGGAAGATGTCGAGGGCGTCGCGGGCCACCTTGCCGTAGTGGCGCGCGCGCTCGACCGTATCGCGCAGCGCGCCCCGGCGTTGCATGAGCTCGACCGCGCGTTCGAGATCGCCCGGCCGGCGCTCGCCGTCCTCGAGCGTGCGCCGCCAGAAGGCGCGCTCCTCGGCATTGCCGCGCCGAAAGGCGAGGACCACGGGAAGCGTGATCTTGCCGTCCTCGAAGTCGTCGCCCACGTGCTTGCCGAGGGTCGCTTGCTGGGCCGAGTAGTCGAGCACGTCGTCGATGAGCTGGAAGGCGATGCCGAGGTTCATGCCGTAGCTTTCGAGCGCCTCCTCCTCGAGCGTGGGGCGCTCGGCGACCACCGCGCCGAGCCGGCTCGCGGCGGCGAACAGGGTCGCGGTCTTCGAACGGATAACCTCGAGGTAAGCGGCCTCGCTGGTTTCGGTGTCGTTCGAGGTGACGAGTTGGAGCACCTCGCCTTCGGCGATCACCGCCGCGGCGTCCGAGAGGATCTTGAGCACCTTGAGCGAGCCGTCGCCGACCATGAGCTGAAAGGAGCGGCTGAACAGAAAGTCGCCGACCAGCACGCTCGGCTTGTTGCCCCAAAGCGCGTTGGCGGTCGCGGCGCCGCGCCGGAGGTCGCTCTTGTCGACCACGTCGTCGTGCAGCAGCGTCGCGGTGTGGATGAACTCGACGCAGGCGGCGAGCGCGATATGGCGGTCGCCATGGTAGCCGCAAAGGTTCGCCGCCGCGAGCGTCAGCATGGGTCTGAGGCGCTTCCCCCCCGAGGCGATGATGTGCCCCGCAAGGTGGGGGATGAGCGCGACCGGCGACTGCATGCGCTCGAGGATGAGCTGGTTGACGCGCGTCAGCTCTTCGGACACGAGAGCGTTGAGCCGATCCAGGGTGGGGCGTGGTCCTTTCGTATGCTCGCGCTCGAAATCGACGACAACCGCCACGGTATCCTCCCTCACGTCGGGCGCATGCGCCCGATGGTCCCTACAAAACCGGTCCCATTGCCCGTCACACGCTTGGTGAAGCTGCTTGACGCAGTCGCTGCACGAGGCGAGCATGGATGCGCGTTGCGCGCTAGTCTATCAGACTGTTGCCCTTAGGAAAGCGCCGAATACCTATGGTCGAGATCCTGCGGACCAACGATGCGGTCGAATTGTCTTGGGCGATGGCGCTGCTCGCCGACGCGGCGATCCCGGCGGTCGTGCTCGACGGACACACCAGCGTGCTCGAAGGCAGCATCGGCGCGTTGCCCCGGCGGCTGATGGTGGACGACGCCGATCTCATTCGGGCCCGGCGCCTGCTCAGCGATGCCGGGATCGCGCTCTCCCACGGCTGATCCCCCTCTGCCCGCCGTGACCGAGACTCCGGCCCCGCCCGCAACCACCGAGGACAGGCTGCTCGATGGTCGGGTGCGGCTGATCCAACCGGCGAAAGGCTTCCGCGCGGCGATCGATTCGGTCCTGCTCGCGGCCGCCGTTCCGGCGCGGGCGGGGGAAACCGTGCTCGACGTCGGCGCCGGCGTAGGCGCGGCCTCGCTCTGTTTGGCCGCGCGGGCGCCCGACTGCCGCATCTTCGGCATCGAGATCGCCCGCGATCTTGTCCGGCTCGCGGGCGAGAACGCGCGTCTTAACGGTTGGAACCAGCGGGTTACGATCATGACGGGCGACCTGACGAACCCGCCGCCCCGGCTTGCCGCCGGAAGCTTTCAGCACGTCATGGCCAACCCGCCTTATCTTGCGCCCGAGCGGGCCGATCCCTCGCCGGTCGCGGCCCGGGCGACGGCGGCGGTCGAAGGGCGCGGCCGGCTCGCCGATTGGATCGGCTTCTGCCTTGCGATGCTGGCCCCGCGCGGCAGCGTCACCATTATTCACCGCGCCGATCGTTTGGCCGAGCTTCTCGCGCTTCTCGGCCCGCGCACGGGCGGGATCGTCGTTTTTCCCTTGTGGCCCGGCCGCGACGGCGACCGCCCGGCCAAAAGAGTGATCGTTCAGGCGCGCAAAGGCTCGTCCGCGCCGCTCAAGCTTCTGCCCGGCCTGGCTCTCCACGACGCCGCCGGGAGCTATACCGACGAAGCCGAGGCGATCCTGCGCCACGGGGCGGCGCTTGCCCTATGACAGCGAAGGGAAAGCGGGAAAGGGTTTGAACCCGACCGAGGTTTAAGCGGCCGGGCGGGTGTCGAGCTCGGACTGGGCGCTGTCTGCCGGCCGGGATGAAGGGGTCTGGGCCGAGCTCGGCCAGAAGACGACGCGGACCGTCTGGAGGAGAATAAGAATGTCGAGCATGATGTTGAAGTTCTTCATGTAATAAAGATCATACTCGAGCTTGCGCCGAGCGTCCTCGACCGAAGCGCCGTACGGGTACTTGATCTGGGCCCAGCCGGTGATCCCCGGCTTCACCCGATGCCGTTCCGCGTAATAGGGGATCTCCTTGGCGAGCTGCTCGACGAAGTAGGGGCGCTCGGGCCGCGGCCCGACGCAGCTCATCTCCCCTTTGAGGACGTTGATGACCTGAGGGATCTCGTCGATCCGCGTCTTGCGAATGAAGGCGCCGACCCGCGTGATGCGACCGTCGTTCTCCGTCGCCCAGCGCGGCGTGCCATCGCTTTCGGCGTCGAGGGCCATGCTCCGGAACTTGAGAAGCATGAACCGCCGTCCGCCAAGGCCGACGCGCTCCTGGCGGTAGAAGATCGGCCCTGGGCTGTCGAGGCGAATCGCGATCGCGGTCGCGATCAGAAGCGGCAGGGTGAACAGAAGGAGCGACGCGCTCACGGTCAGATCGCAAAGGCGCTTGAGCGCGGTCCTGAGCAGGTTGTCGGAGAAACCGTCGGAGAAGATCAGCCAGCTCGGGTTCAACGACTCGATATCGACCCGTCCGGTCTCGCGCTCCCAGAAGGTCGAGTACTGAATCACATTGAGGCCGTTGAGCTTGCAAGCGAGCAACGCCTCGGTCGGAAGCTGACGGCGGCAGTCGTCGACCGCGACGAGAATCTGGTCGACATGACGCTTTCGGGCGAAGGCGGCGAGATTGGGGACCGCCGAAATCACCCGTGTCTGCGAGACGCAAAGGGGTTCACCGTCGCCGGTCGCCAGGAACCCGACCACGGTAAAGCTTGCGCCATTCTGAGCTTCGAGCGCCTCGATCCGCGCCGCCCGTTTCCCCGCCCCGATGACCAAGACGCGCTGTTTGAAGCGGTCGAAGCGAATGAACCGTTCGGCGACGAGGCGGGAGGTCGCGATCCCGACCGAGGCGAGCATGAGCGCGATTAAAAGCGCGCTCCGCCAGATCGTGATCGTTGGAAACAGGTAGAAGATCAGCGAGAAGACGATCAGCGCTAGCACCGTAGCGGTGGCAAGCCGAATAAAAACGGCGCGCAGGTTGTGGAGGAACTCGCGCTGATAAAGCCCGAGCGCAAGCAATATCACCCCGAAGACGCTGGTGAAGAGCGCGATCTCGGGCAGGAACGAAGCCGTTTCCCATGTCATGTTGGCGGCCACGACATATCGGATGAGAAGGGCCGCCGTGATCGCGGCGAGGAGAATCGCAAATTCGCCCGCGACGAGCAGCAGGATCGAGATCGGGATGTACTGTTTGAAGACCCGTATCATACCGCGCGCGCCATGTGCGCCCCACTCTCCAGCGTCGTCATCTCCCGCGTCTTCGGCTCTATTTCTGGCGGGACGACCGAATGCCGAGGCGACAGACGTCGCCGGCTCGACATATCGCGATCTTCTCGACAGTCGAAAACCGGATCGAACACGCTGTGCGCCTCCCCCTCTACTGCGCAAGCTCTTCAGGCCGTATGGCCTCTTAAACGCGAAACGATGCCGCCGGCGCTCGATTCCGCGCGCGGCTGACAGTGTGGTCTTTCCAACCTGGCGAGGTCCGTATCCGTTCCCGGTATCGGGAGCGTGTGTCCTCCGTCCCTCGTGCCTTCGGGGCCTACGCCCGATCGCTTCGTCGAGCGCCCTCCGGCTTCTCAACGAAAGCAATGCAAGAATCGCGCCAGACGACGGCTTTGGCCTGATTTCAAGAGGTTATGTCTTGGCGCCGACTGGAATGATGCCGAGGTTCCGCAAAACTGTAAAGTATTCCGACTCATGGGCTGTCGGGATGTCTATTCTTGATGGCAATAAATACAGAGAAAGCATATAGATATGGAACTTATTCGATGTGTTCTCATATTAACCATATCTGAGAGGAGATGGCGTCCTGGCGGCCCAGGAACGGCTGCGGGCGCGAATCGGGGTGCGGGTCCAATCAGTTAGACCGATTGGGTCGATCCCTGGAATTGTAAAATTTTCCGACACCTGGGCGATGCGGCGCGTGTTTTACGAGGTCGGCTTCGCGATTTGGATGTGATTCACCACCCGCTCGACCCCGTCGGTCTTCCGGATTTGGGCGAGCACGCGTTCGAGCTCGCTGCGGTCCCGGGCGGCGCCGATCAGATAGACGACCCCGTTGACCGAGCGCACCCGGTAGTTCGCGGACCGAATGCGTTCGTCAAGGAACAGCGCCGACTGGATCGTCTTCTCGATCAGGACATCGTTGACGAAGCCCATGATCCCGTTGCCGTCGGCCACCTGGATGTCGTTGATGAGCTCGCGCACGCCTTCGATGCCGGCGGCGAGCGTGGCCGCCCGCGCCTTCGCCGCCGGGGTTTCGACGCTGCCCAGAAGCAGCACGCGCCCCTTGTAGACCACCGTCGAGACGTTCTTGAACAGATCGATGTCGGCTTCGAACAGGGCCTGGTTGAGCTTGATCTTGATCGCGTTGTCGCTGATCACCTCGTCGGCGGTCCGCTTTTCGCTTGCCGTGTACCCGGCGTCGGCCACGAGCCCGGTCGCGGTCGAGAACGGAACGCAGGCGCCCGCCATCGGCGCGAGCGCGAGCGCGACGAGAAGCATCCGGAATTTCTTAACAGAATTTTTCCCCATCTGGCCGACCATCACGTAAGGTTGTTTGCGTTTTTTCAAGGCCTGGACCGCAAATGCGGCGATCGCATCGCGGAACCGGGAAGGGATCGTAGCGAAAGAGGCCTGAAAGCAGGGTATCGAAGAGGTGCGACATGGCCGAGGTCAGACGTTGGCTCGTTCTCATCCTTCTCGCCGCCGGGCTGGCGCTCGGCCCAGGCTTGCGCGCCGGCGCGGCCGAGGATGGCACCTTCGACAAGAACGAGATCTACGACGAGGCCGCTCGGTTCTTCGGCGAAACCACCGAAGGGCTCGCCAAGGTCATCGAGAAGATCTTCGAAGACGAAGGACGCCCCAACGCCTTCATCACCGGCGAAGAGGGATCGGGCGCGATCGGGATCGGCCTCCGCTACGGCAAGGGCAAGCTCCATCGCAAGGGCGGTCCCGCCGTACCGGTCTACTGGCAGGGGCCGTCGATCGGCTTCGACGTCGGCGGCGACGCCTCCAAGGTCTTCGTGCTGGTGTACAACCTCGAACGCACCGCCGATCTCTTCCAGCGTTTCCCGTCGGTCGACGGGCGGCTCTACTTCATCGCAGGCGTCAGCGCGAACATCCAGCGCGCGGGCGAGATTACGCTGGCGCCGATCCGCACCGGCGTCGGCCTGCGCGCGGGCGCGAACGTCGGCTACACCCACTACACCCGCAAGCATTCCTGGGTGCCGTTTTGATCGGAATTTGATCGGCGCGCAAGAGGCCATCGCGCACAAGTTCTCGTTTCAATCAGGAGGGCGCGGCGCGCCGCGCCCTCGGCATCCGGAAGCCTACTCAAGAACAATTAACCTATAGTTTACTTCCACACAGATCATTAATTGTATTTTTTATGGCATTTCAACTTAATTTTCAACAATAAATATTGATGTTGTTCTTTCTTCCTGGGCATGGCGGACAAGGACGCAGCTTGGCCCTCCGACGGCCGGACGCGAGACGGATGAGCGAATGAGAGACGGGGCGGAAACCGGCCTCGGCCCGGGCGCGGGCGCGCGCGGAACGCTTACGAAGGCCGTGCGCGGGCCGCTGCTCGCCGGCGGTCTTGCGCTTCTCGCGCTGCTCGGGGCCTGCGCGTCCGGGGTGGTCTCGGCCGATTCGTCTGGGATCGCGATCGAGCACGACGAGACCAGCCCCGACCCGGCGATCGCCGCCGACAAGCACTGCGCGCAGTTCGGCAAGAAGGCGCAGCTCATCGCGGTCGAGCCGATGACCTTCGTCAGCCAGATCTACTACTTCGGCTGCGTCTGATACCTGCGGCTGCACTGGACGAGAGGGCAAGCCTGCTTCCCCGGCGCCGCGCCTCGGCTTCGACTTCAAAAGCCGGTCCCCCGGTTGCCTGGGGCCCGGGCGCCGGGAGGCGGGTGTCGAAATCCTTTACAAGGGGTGGTGTCGCGTCGGACATGCCGCGGCCGCAAATAACCATACAAAAATAAAAGAGAAAAGCGCTGTCCGCTGCTCTCGAGGGGGATTTTCCTCCGGCGACTGGGGCAATGGACTGTCGGAAAAGTTTACAGGTTCTCTCGTCCTTATGCGACGTTCTTCGATAACCCTTTGAGAAAAAAGAGAGACCAAAATTGGCCCGATTCTTGCAAGGGTTAATGTGGGGGCTTTGTCCGCGACGAAGGGCACTCCGGGAGCGGGGAGAGAGAGCAGGGAGAACGCCCGTCGGGTGAAGGCTTCGCTTCGAAACGATGGCAATGGCCGGGTCCATGGCGAGAGACAATGATCTTTCGGAGGGAACGGATATGCGTGCGACGAGGATTTTTAGAGACCTGCGTGTATTCGTCGGGGTCGTCTTGGGGGCGTTCATCGCCCTACCTGCGCAGGCAGGGCCCATAGACGCCGCCGCCGATTGGCTTCTTACTCAGCAAACGGCCTCGGGCGGATTCCCTTGGACGCCGGGGGGCGCGGTCACCAACAACACGCAAGGCGCTACGGCGCTCGGGCTCATCGGCGCGTATCAGGCGACCGGCAACGCCGCCTATCTCAATGCGGCCAAGAGCAACGGCGACTACATTTTGTCGCCCGCTTACAGCCATTATTCGGACGGCGATCCGCGTTTCTCGACTCACGATCCGATGTTTCTTGAGGTTCTCAGCGCGGTGACGGGCGATTCGAGCTACGCCGATTTCACGCAAACCAACTTCTGGGACAAGCTGTCGGCCGGCGTGTACGGGGAAGGAAACGACCTCGATGCGGCGGGCTTCGCCAACGCCGTGATCACCGGGCGAACGAACCAGGGAATCGTCGAGCTTTCGCCTTGGGATTTGTCCAAGGCCGCGATCGGCGCTCACATCGCCGGCGAGACCGCGGCCCGAGACGCCTTCATGAACGGCATTCTGACCGGCCTCGAATCGACGACGGCGAGCGACAACACCTATGATCTTTTCGGTCTTTCGGGCGCCATCTGGGCCTCGGCCGTGACCGGGATCGACCTCGACCCGACCGCCGGGCGCTGGGCGGCTGCGAACTCGACCGCCGATCTCGCCGCCGAGTTGATCAACTACATCAACGCCGACGGCGGATGGATTTGGGGCACGGCCGCCGATATTAACGATCTGTCCAACGGGGACGTCCAACAGACCGCGTTTTCGATCCTGGCCCTGGCCGCGCTTGATCCGGCGGCTTACGCCTCTCAGATCAGCGGCGGCAGGGCTTTCATCGCGGGGTTGCAGCAGCCGTCCGGACAAATCCTGATCTATCCGGGCGCCGCGCCCGGAGCCTCGGGAAGCGTCGAGGTCCAAGGCGAAGCGCTCTACGCCCTGGCGGTTACGGTCCCTGAGCCCGCGACGGTCGCGCTCTTCGTCGTCGGCCTTGCGGGTCTCGGTTTCCTGCGGCGTCGCGGCGACGCCTGAGAGGGTCCGTCTCCAAAGGGAAGGGCGGCCTTATCCGTTCCGCCCTTATCCGTTCCGCAGTGTCGCCGGGCCTTCGCCGGCGCTCTCGCGCTGGGCCGAAGGCGAACTGCGAAGGGGTTGGATCGCGGCGATCCAACCCCTCGCGAAATCTGGCTCCCCGGGCCGGACTCGAACCAGCGACCTAGTGGTTAACAGCCACCCGCTCTACCAACTGAGCTACCGGGGATCGGGGCGCGCATAACGCGCGCGCTTGCGCGGGCTATATAGCAAAGCCTGTTCGCCCGCACCAGCCTTTCATCTATCCATCTATAGCCCCGTGGGCCATGATCCGTAAGAACTGGGCCCGAGGGAGGGAAGCGGCGACCATGACGATCGACATCGACCGCGCGCGGCGCGAGACGCCGGGGTGCGAGGCCGTCGTCCACTTCAATAACGCGGGCGCGGCGCTGATGCCGGCGCCGGTGCTGGAGGCGGTGATCGGCCATCTTCGGCGCGAGGCGGAGATCGGCGGCTACGAGGCCGCGGAACATGCGGGGCGTCGCCTGGAAGGGGTCTATCGGTCGGCCGCCCGGCTTCTCAACTGCGAGGCCCGCGAGATCGCCGTCGTCGAGAACGCGACCCGGGCCTGGGACATGGCGTTCTACGCGCTTTCGTTCCGCCCCGGAGACCGCATTCTCACCTCGCGCGCCGAGTACGCGAGCAACTACATCGCCTTTCTTCAGGTGGCCAAGCGCACGGGCGCGATCGTGACGCCGATTCCCGACGACGCCGACGGGGGGCTGTCGATCTCCGCCCTCGCCGATATGATCGATGAGAAGACGCGGCTGATCGCGATCACCCACGTGCCCACCAACGGCGGGCTCGTCAACCCGGCCGCCGAGGTCGGGCGTCTCGCGCGCGCGGCCGGCGTTCCTTTTCTGCTCGACGCCTGCCAGTCGGTCGGCCAGATGCCGATCGACGTGCGCGCGATCGGCTGCGATATGCTCTCGACCACCGGGCGGAAGTACCTGCGCGGCCCGCGTGGAACCGGCCTGCTCTACGTTCGTCGCGAGATGATCGAACGGCTGGAGCCGCCGTTCCTCGATCTCCACGCGGCGACCTGGACCGCGCCCGACCGCTATGCGGTGCGCGACGACGCCCGCCGGTTCGAGAACTGGGAAGGCAATGTGGCCGGCAAGATCGGCCTCGGCGTCGCCATCGACTATGCGCTCGGCTGGGGACTCGATGCGATCGCCGCGCGCGTGCGCGCGCTCGCCGAACGCCTGCGCGCCGAACTCGCCGCCATTCCCGGCGTGCGGCTGCGCGATCTCGGCCGAGAGCGTTGCGGGATCGTGAGCTTCGAAGTCGCGGGCCTCGCGCCGGACGCGGTGCGGCGCGCGCTCGCCGAAAAGCGCATCAACGTCGAGACCTCGTCGGCCGCGGCGACGCGGCTCGACATGACCGCTCGCGGGCTCGAATGCCTGGTGCGCGCCTCGGTTCACTACTACAACACCGACGACGAGATCGCGCGGTTGTGCGAGGCGGTCGCTTCCCTTCGCCGTTAAGGCTGAGCCGGGATGCGATTTCGTCAGCCCAGGGTTGCGCGCGGCGACCCTTTCGCGGGCGGTCGCGTTCGTCCATAATGCCGCGCCCCAAGGAAGAAAGATTTTATGGCCTTGCGTATTCTCCCCGTCTTTCCGCTCCTTATCCTGGCCCTTGCGCCCATCGCCGCGCAGGGGGCCGAGCATTTCGTCGTCCGTCCGGTCGAGGTCGACGACCGCAAGGCGGTGCTGGCGACGGTGGAAAGCGTCGACGTCGCCCGGGCGCGGGCGCGCATCCCCGGCACCATCGCCAAGCTCGTGATCGACGAAGGCAGCCGGGTTCGCGCCGGCGAGGTCATCGCCGTGATCGACGACCCTAAGCTCGAGCTGCGCATCGCGGCGATCGATGCGCGCATCGCCGCGCTCAAGGCCCGCGAGAAACTCGCGCTCACCGAGCTCGAGCGCACCCGAGAACTGCGTCGCAAGGGCGCCGTCAGCCAGGCGCGGCTCGATACCGCGCAGACCCGGGCCGACGTGGTCAAGGCCGAGATCGCCGTGGCCAAGGCGGAGCGCGCGGTGGCGGTTCAGCAGCGCCGCGACGGCGAGGTCCACGCCCCGGGCGCGGGCCGGGTGCTCAAGGTGCCGGTGACCGAGGGCAGCGTGGTGCTCGCCGGCGACGTGATCGCGACCATCGCGACCGAATCCTATATCCTTCGCCTCAAGCTGCCGGAACGCCACGCCCGTTTCATTCGCGAAGGGGACACCGTGCTGATCGGCCCCCGCGGGCTGGCGGCGGACATGACGGCGTTGGGCGAGGGAAAGGTGCGTCAGGTCTATCCCGAGCTCGACCGGGGGCGCGTTGTCGCCGACGTCGAAGCCAAAGGGCTTGGCGATTACTTCGTAGGCGAGCGGACCCGGGTCTATGTGGCGACCGGCAAGCGCACCACCATGCGGGTGCCGCGGGCCTTTATCCGACGGCGGTTCGGGGTCTCTTTCGTCCGCCTTGAAAGCGGCGCCGAGGTGGCCGTGCAGACCGGCGCCGTCCTTGGCGATGAGGTCGAGGTTCTCTCGGGCCTGCGCGACGGCGACGTGCTCGTCCGGCCATGAAGCTCGGCATCTCGGGCCGGATTACGCAGGCCTTTATCGAATCGCCGCTGACGCCTCTGTTCCTGCTCGCCGCGGTGGCGCTCGGCGTGATCGCGCTCCTCAACCTCCCGCGGGAAGAGGAACCGCAGATCAGCGTGCCGATGGTCGATATCCACGTTCGCGCCGACGGGCTCAAGGCGGAGGACGCGGTCGAGCTGGTGACCAAGCCGCTCGAGGATATCGTCAAGGGAATCGACGGGGTCGAGCATACTTACTCTCAGACCCTCGACGATCAGGTGATTGTGACCGCGCGGTTCTTTGTCGGCACCGACGCCGACGACGCGATCCTCAGGGTGCATGAAAAGCTGCGCGCCAACTTCGACCGCATCCCCCAAGGAATCCCCGAGCCTTTGGTGGTCGCGCGGGGCATCAACGACGTTCCCATCGTGGTTCTCACCCTGTCGCCTCGGCCGGACCGAGCGACGCGCTGGGACGACCGGGCCCTCTATGAGATCGCCGAGGAACTGCGCAACGAGCTCGCCAAGACCGAGAACGTCGGCCTGACCTTCATCGTCGGCGGCCGTCCGACCCAGGTGCGGATCGAACCCGACCCCGAGCGGCTTGCGCTCTACGGCGTGACCCTCAACCAACTCGTCGACAAGATCGCCAACGCCAACCGCTCGTTCGAGGTCGGCGCGATCCGCGACAACGACAAGGCGCTCACCGTGATCGCCGGGCAGTCCCTGATCGGGGTGCCCGACATCGGTCTTCTGCTCGTGACCACCCGCGACGGCCGCCCGGTCTACGTCAAGGACGTGGCGCGGGTGGTGGTCGGCGGGCGGCCCGACGAGCATCGGGTCTGGCAGATCGAGCGCGCCGAGGACGGCAGCCTGCGCCGACTGCCCGCGGTGAGCGTCGCGCTCGCCAAGCGCAAAGGCACCAACGCGGTGGAGGTGGCCAACGACGTCCTGGCCCGGGTCGAGACCCTGCGCGGGCGGCTGATCCCCGACGACGTCGAGGTGACGGTCGCGCGCAACTACGGCGAGACCGCGCGCGAGAAGGCGCAGTCGCTGCTTGGCCATCTCGCGGGGGCGACCGCGACCATCGTGCTGCTGATCGCGATCTTCGTGGGTTGGCGCGAAGGCGTGGTCACCTTCGTCGTCGTGCCCGCGACGATCCTGCTCACCTTCTTCGCCTCTTGGTTGATGGGCTACACCATCAACCGGGTCAGCCTGTTCGCGCTCATCTTCTCGATCGGGATTCTGGTCGACGACGCCATCGTGGTGGTCGAGAACATCGGCCGCCACTGGCGCCTCAAGCCCGACGCCAATCCGGTGAGAAGCGCCATCGAGGCGGTCGCCGAGGTCGGCAACCCGACCATCATCGCGACCCTGACCATCATCGCGGCGCTTCTGCCAATGATGTTCGTGACCGGGCTGATGGGGCCGTACATGAGCCCGATTCCGGCCAACGCGTCGGCGGCGATGCTGTTCTCGTTCTTCGTCGCGGTCATCATTACGCCTTGGCTTCTCCTGGGCCTCCGCACCCGGTTCCCGGGCCGGGCGAAAGGCGCAGCCGCGCATCCTCACCGCGGCGATGGGATTTTGGCTTGGATCTACCGCAAGGCGGCGCGGCCCCTGATCGCGACCCGGGCGCGGGCGATCGCCTTTCTGATCGTGGTCACGGCGGCGACGCTGGCCGTCACCGTTCTGTTCTTCACCAAGGACGTGACGGTCAAGCTTTTGCCTTTCGACAACAAGTCCGAGTTCCAGGTCGTCGTCGACCTGCCGGAGGGCTCCAGCCTCGAGGCCACCGAGCGGGTGTTGATGGCGGCCGCCGCCCGCCTCGCCGATCTTCCCGAACTCGACACGCTTCAGGCCTACGCGGGCACGGCCGCGCCGTTCAACTTCAACGGCCTGGTGCGGCATTACTACCTGCGCCAACGGCCCGAGCTCGGCGATCTTCAGGTCAACCTGGTCGCCAAGGGCGCGCGCGATCGGACCAGCCACGAGATCGCGCTTGACGCCCGGCAGCGGCTTCAGGGGCTGGATGCGCCTGCGGGGACGGCGATCAAGGTGGTCGAGGTGCCGCCCGGCCCGCCGGTTCTCGCCACTCTGATGACAGAGGTTTACGGTCCCAGCGCTGAGGCCCGGCGGGCGGCGGCGCGCAAGCTGCGCGACATCTACGAGAACATCGACTTCATCGTCGATGTGGACGATTCCTTCGGCCAGCCGGCCGAGCGGGTGCACTTCAAGATCAACCAGGAAAACCTGGAGTTCTTCGGGGTCGAGCAACAGGCCGTCTACGACACCATCGCGGCTCTGCTGGGCGGGGTGCGGGTCGGCTACTCCCAGCGCGGCGGCGGCACCAACCCGATCGAGATCACGATCGCCCTGCCCAAGGAAGCGAAGTACCTGAGCGAACGACTGCTCGCCACCCCGGTCCCGTCGGCTTCGGGCACCGTCGATCTTGGCGACGTGGTGACCGTTCATCGCATTCGCGCCTCCTACCCGATCTTCCGTCGCGACGGGCTTCCCACCGAGATGGTGACCGCCGATCTCGCCGGCCGTTTCGAGGCCCCGATCTATGGCATGCTCGCGGTGGACAAGGCGGTGGCCGCCGCCGATGATTGGGGCGCGGCTGGTCCGCCCACCATCCGGTTTCACGGCCAGCCCCGCGACGAATCGAAGCTCACCTTCCTTTGGGACGGCGAGTGGGAGGTGACCTATGTCACTTTCCGCGATATGGGCGCGGCCTTCGCGGTCGCCCTTCTTGGGATCTATCTCCTCGTGGTCGGGCAGTTCGGCAGCTTCAAATTGCCGCTCGTAATCCTGGTCCCGGTGCCGCTCACCTTCATTGGGATCGTGCTCGGCCACTGGCTTCTCAATGCTCCCTTTACCGCGACCTCGATGATCGGGTTCATCGCGCTCGCCGGGATCATCGTGCGCAACTCGATCCTGTTGGTCGATTTCATCCGCGCCCGGCGCGAGACCGGGGCCTGCCTCAGGGCCTGTCTTCTCGACGCCGGCGCGGTGCGCTTTCGGCCGATCTTTCTGACCGCCGCCGCGGCCATGGTGGGCGCGGCCTTCATCCTGCCCGACCCGATCTTCCAAGGGCTTGCGATCTCGCTTCTGTTCGGTCTGATCTCCTCGACGTTGCTCACCGTCCTCGTCATTCCGGCGCTATACATCTGGCTCCGCGACGACGGCCGCGGGTTCGAGGACGCGCCCGCCGGCGGCGGCTGAGGCGGCCATACGCCATTGACATATGCGTCGATGGCGTACATATGAGTATATGGCCATCGTGACCGTCGTCGAGATGCCCGAGTTTCGGCGCCGCGCTTCTGCCATCATGAGCGAGGCCGAACGCATGGAGCTGATCGATTACATCGCTCGTAATGCGACGAGAGGGGTGTCCCTTGGAGGAGGCGTCCGGAAGGTCCGGTTCGCACGTTCCGGTAGCGGCAAGAGCGCTGGCTACCGGGTAATCTACGTCTTTGCGCCCGGTGTGGACATGCCGGTTTTCCTGATCACGGCCTTCGCCAAGAATGAGAAGGCCAACCTGAGCAGATCCGAAACCGAAGCAGTGAAGGCCCTTGGCAAGAAACTCGTCGACACCTATAGGAGAAAGCCATGAGCAAGGCATTCAAGAGCATCGAACGGGGTCTGGAGGAGGCGCTTGCCCATGCTCGGGACAAGGGCGCTTCGGAAGCTTTGGGAGCCGTCATTCACCGGATCGAAGTCCCCGACCCGGACGTGCGGGTGATCCGCGCCCGGACCGGGCTTTCGCAGTCCGCGTTTGCGCGCAGCATCGGGGTCGCCAAGGGGACGCTGCTGCAGTGGGAACAGCGGCGTCGGCGTCCCCAGGGCCCAGCGCGGGTTCTTCTCGCTCTGATCGACAAAGATCCAGGGATCGTGCAGCGCATGCTGCGTGGCTGAGGCGCCTCGAAGGAACTCGGCAAATCCTGCGTCCCCAAGCTGATCGCCCGCGCCATCTCTTTTTGTCGGTTGCAAGATGTTGAACGGGCTCCCGTCACGAAGCCTTGACCGCCCGTGAAGGCGGGCTGCGCTATCATGGCCGCATCAATCGCGCGAAGGGGGGCGCCTCTGGGCGGTCGGGAGACGGACCGATGGCAAACCCTTTCCGGCGGCGGGCTCTCTTGGCTTTCGGCCTCGGTATGGCGCTGGCTTTGATCGGGATCGGGGCGCATCCCGAGGAACCCGCCGCCCAGCGCGGGGACGGTTTGTCGAGGGCCGATGCGGTTCAGATCGCCGATATCAGCGGCAACCCCAACCGACCCCGGCGCCATTTCCGGGTTCCCAACCCGAAGTTTCTGGATTCCGCCGCCGCCGAGACGATCTATCAGCGCCTGCTTGGGCGGATGGCGGCGGGCTACGCCCTTTCGGGCCGAACCGTCTACAAGGGGTGGAAGCGCTACAACCGCGCGCCCTATATCTCGGCGACCCACGGCCGGCGCTATGTCAACAACTACGCCAACGCGCGCGGCGCGGCGTATGGCCGGTTCGAAGCCGCCGGCCGGCTCCCGGTCGGCGCCCTGATCGCCAAGGACAGCTTCACCGTGACCGAGGACGGCGCGATCGCGCCCGGGCCTTTGTTCCTGATGGAGAAGATGCCCAGAGGCTTCAACTATGCGAGCGGGGACTGGCGCTATGCGGTCGTCATGCCCGACGGTTCGGTTCTCGGCGTGACCCGGGGCGAGAACGCCGAGGCGGTCGAGTACTGCGTCGGCTGCCATCTCGCCGCCGAGGCTCACGACCATCTCTATTTCCCGCCGCCGGCGATGCGAACCGGAAAATAGCCCTGGCATGAACGCTTTTTTCTTTGCCGGCTGCGGCGCGTCAACTTGCCCGAAAGGATTAACCAGCTACAGTAAGCATATGGAAGGGGCGTGGGTTCGCCGCCCCTCCCGGCTCCGCCTCGAAAGCCGGGTCGGGGCCAGCGCGAAAGGGCCGAGAGCGTGGAACTCGCCGTAGACAACGCCGCAGTCCGAGACGCCGCCGTAAGCCGCGCGGCGGCGCGCGGCCTGCCCGAGATTCCGGTGGTCGACGTCGGGACCGGCGGGCCGGTCGCGCTGTTCGAAGCCCGGCGCGCGGCGGCGGCGGCCCTGCTTTCGACCGGTTGCGAGACCTACGGCCGGCTCGCGATCGCGCTCGGGGACCGGATCTCGCGACGCTGGCTTGCGCGCGCGGCCAACCCCTATCTCGGCGAGATCGATCGGATCGCGGCCACCGGCGATCGACCCGGCGTCTATACGCTCAACTTGAGCTACGAGTGGTTCTGCACCTCGGGCGTCGCGCCCGATCCGGAAGGGCGCGGCAACCGCATGCTGCGGACCCTCGATTGGTCGCTCGACGGGCTCGGCCGCCACGCGGTCGTGGCCCGGTTCGAAGGGGCGGCGGGGGCCTACTACAACATCACCTGGCCGGGCTTCGTGGGCGTGGTCACCGCGATGGCCCCGGGTCGGTTCTCGGCCGCGCTCAACCAAGCGCCGATGGCGCGCAAGACCCCGTTTCTCGCGCTCGATTGGGCGCAGGCGCGGCTCGACGTGTGGCGCGGCCGCGGGTTGCCGCCGGTGCATCTTCTGCGCCGCGTCTTCGACAACTGCGAGACCTTCGCCGAGGCCCGCGCGATGCTGTGCGAGGTGCCGGTCAGCCTGCCCGGCTTCTTCACGCTCAGCGGGGTGGAGGCGGACGAGGGCTGCGTGATCGAGCGCTTCGACCATCGCGCGGTGGTCCACGATTCGCCGATCGCGGTCGCCAACCACTGGCTCACGCCCGGGCTTGGCGGGGAGCCGCGCGGCGTCGACAGCTATGAGCGCCGGGTTCTGATGGAGGCCGCGCTCGGCCGCCGTCACGCTGGCTTCCGTTGGCTGCGCGCGCCGGTGTTGAACGAGTGCACGCGGCTCGCCGTGATCGCCAACGCGGCGACCGGCCGCCTGACGGTCCAGGGGTTCGAAGGGGGCGCGCCGGCGACCGCCGTACGCAGGCTCTGATCTCCCGCGCTTGACCCGAGTGCGACCGGCCCACTAAAAGGGATCATGCTCGGGTTCAGCCTTCAGAAGCTCATCGTTCTCGCCGCGGTCATCGCCGCGGTCTGGTACGGGTTCAAGTTCATCGGCCGGCTCGATCAGGCGCGCAAGCAGGCCGAACGCGCCTCGCCGGCCGCCGTCGGCCGAAAAGGCCGCGCGGCGCGCCCGCGCGATCCCGCGCCCGCGGCCGAGGACATGGTCCGCTGCGACGCCTGCGGCGCTTATGTGGCGCAGAACGGCGCGGCCGCCTGCGGGCGCGACGACTGCCCTTATCCCGGCTGATATTGCATTGGCTGGGGCCTTGCCCAGCCCCGCCTTGACCCCGCCCCGGCGGCCCCTTACCTTGCGCCGCAACATCGCGAGCGGCGGGAACCCCGCCAGCGCCGGGCGCGCGGTCCGGCCGGAAGAGGGAAACGAGCGGACGGATGACGGCATCGGGCGGGAAAGCCCCGTCATTTCAGGATCTTATACTGACGCTCCAGCGCTTCTGGGCGGAGCGCGGCTGCGTCATCCTTCAGCCCTATGACATGGAGGTGGGGGCGGGCACCTTCCACCCGGCCACCACGCTGCGCGCGCTGGGGCCCGAGCCCTGGAACGCGGCCTATGTCCAGCCCTCGCGCCGGCCCCAGGACGGCCGCTACGGCGAGAACCCCAACCGGCTCCAGCACTACTACCAGTTCCAGGTCATCCTGAAGCCCTCGCCCGACGACATTCAGGACCGCTACCTCGCGAGCCTCGAAGCGCTCGGGATCGTTCCCAGCATGCACGACATCCGCTTCGTCGAGGACGACTGGGAGAGCCCGACGCTCGGCGCCTGGGGGCTCGGCTGGGAGGTCTGGTGCGACGGCATGGAGGTCTCGCAGTTCACCTACTTCCAGCAGGTCGGCGGGATCGACTGCGACCCGGTCTCGGGCGAGATCACCTATGGGCTCGAACGGCTGGCCATGTACGTCCAGGGGATCGAGAACGTCTACGATCTCGACTGGAACGGGTTGCCTCGGAACGCGGGCGGCGTGCGCTACGGCGACGTGTTCCTTCAGGCCGAGCGCGAGTTCTCGGCCTACAACTTCGAGTACGCCGATACGTCCACGCTCGAACGGCACTTCGCCGACGCCGAGCGCGCCTGCGCGGCGCTGCTCGACGAGGGGCTCGCGCTGCCGGCCTATGACCAGTGCCTGAAGGCGAGCCATCTGTTCAATCTTTTGGACGCGCGCGGGGTGATCAGCGTGACCGAGCGCGCCGCCTACATCGCCCGGGTGCGCGCGCTCGCCAAGGGGTGCTGCGCCAAGTGGCTGGAAAGCCGCGGCGCGAAGGCGGGCGCAGGCGAAAGCGCGGGCGGCTGACCGTGGCGGAGCTCCTTCTCGAACTGTTGTCTGAGGAGATTCCGGCGCGCATGCAGGACCGCGCCGCCGCCGATCTCAAGCGCCTCGTCTGCGCGGGCCTCGACGAGGCCGGGCTCGCCTACGCCAGCGCCGACGCCTTCGCCACCCCGCGCCGGCTCGCGCTCGTCGTCGACGGCCTGCCCGAACGCCAGCCCGACAGCCGGATCGAGCGCAAAGGCCCGCGCGTCGGCGCGCCCGAGAAGGCGGTCGAGGGCTTTTGCAAAAGCGTCGGCCTCACCCTCGACCAGCTCGAGGTCCGCGAGACGCCCAAGGGCAAGACGTACTATGCGGTTGAGCTGCGGTCCGGGTTGCCCACCGAACGCGTTCTGCCGGAAATCATCGAGCGCGCGCTCGACGGATTCCCGTGGCCGAAGTCGATGCGGTGGGGGGCGACCGAGGTGCGCTGGGTGCGGCCGTTGCGCAACATTCTCGCAGTCTTCAACGGCAAGCCGCTTGCTTTCGATTACGACCTCATTCGCGGAAAAGCGCTCACGAGCAACGAGCCGGAACGGGAAGCCCTCGAAATTCGGGCGCTGCCGAAGGCCGAGGTCGAAAAGATTCATGGCACGTTGAAGGCGACCAACGTTACGTATGGCCACCGCTTCCTCGCGCCCGAGCCCATCGACGAAGTCCAGAATTTTACCGACTACCGCGCGCGCCTGGACGCGGCCCGTGTGATGCTGGATGCGGCCGAGCGGCGGGCGGCGATCGAAGATAAAGCCGCCAGCCTCGCCGCCGCCGAAGGGCTGAGGCTCAGGCCCGATCCCGCGCTCGTGGCCGAGAACGCGGGGCTCGTCGAGTGGCCGGAAGTATATCTGGGCTCGATCGATCCCGCGTTCATGGCGCTGCCGCCCGAGGTGCTGACCACGGCCATGCGGGCGCATCAGAAGTACTTCGCGCTCGAAGACGAGACGGGCGCGCTCGCGCCGCGGTTCGCGCTGGTCGCCAACATGCGCCGCGACCACGGAGAACGCGACAAGCGGATTGTCGCCGGCAACGAGCGGGTGCTGCGCGCGCGGCTGGCCGACGCCCGTTTCTTCTGGGACCAGGACCGCAAGCGGACGCTCGAGAGCCGCGTCCCGGCGCTCGATTCGGTGGTGTTCCACGCCCGCCTCGGCAGCCTCGGCGACAAGGCGCGGCGGATCGCGAAGCTCGCGCGCGCGCTCGCCGCCCGCGTTCCGGGGGCCGATGCGGACCGGGCCGAGCGGGCCGGGCTCTTGTGCAAGGCCGACCTCACGACCGAGATGGTCGGCGAGTTCCCCGAGCTTCAGGGCGTCATGGGGCGGTACTATGCGGCCCACGACGGCGAGCCGGAGGCGGTCGCGGACGCGATCGCCGCGCACTACGCGCCCCAGGGGCCGAACGACGCCTGCCCCAAGGCGCCGGTGAGCGTCTGCGTCGCGCTCGCCGACAAGATCGACACCCTGGTCGGGTTCTGGACCATCGACGAGAAGCCGACCGGCTCCAAAGACCCCTTCGCGCTCCGCCGCGCGGCGCTCGGCGTCATCCGTCTGATCGTCGAGAACGGGCTCCGGATCAGTCTGCTTTCGTTCTTCGAGACGGCGGCGGCCGGCTATGCGGGCGTGGCCGAGGCCGACGATCCCGCCGCCGTGGCCGACGACCTTCTCGCCTTTTTCGCCGACCGGCTCAAGGCGCACCTGCGCGAGAAGGGCGTGCGGCACGATCTCATCTCGGCGGTGTTCGCGCTCGGCGGCGAGGATGATCTGGTGCGGCTCTTGGCGCGGGTCGAGGCGCTTCAAAGCTTCCTCGCCAGCGACGACGGCGAACGCCTGCTCACCGCCTATCGGCGCGCCGCCAACATCGTGCGCATCGAGGAGAAGCGCGATGGCCTGCGCTACGACGGCGAGCCCGACCCGGCGCTCTTCGAGGCCGAGGACGAGCGCATGCTCGCCGACCGCCTCGCCGAGGTCGACCGGGAGGCCGGCGAGGCGCTCGGCCGCGAGGACTTCGAGGGCGCGATGGCGGCGCTCGCCGCGCTGCGCGCGCCGGTCGATGCGTTCTTTGAGCATGTGACCGTGAACTGCGACGACCCGCCCGTGCGCCGCAACCGGCTCTTTCTTCTCGGCCGGATTCGCGCGGCGCTCGACGCGGTCGCCGACTTCTCTAAGATCGAGGGCTAATCTTCAAAGGCTGATCGAGGGCTAGGGGACGATGACCAAGTGGGTGTACAGCTTCGGCGACGGCCGCGCCGAAGGCGACGCAGGCATGCGCGATCTGCTCGGCGGCAAGGGCGCGGGCCTTGCCGAAATGTCGAACCTGGGCCTGCCGGTGCCGCCCGGGTTCACCATCACGACCGAGGTCTGCACCGCCTATTACGCGAACGACCGCAAGTTTCCCGACGGCCTCGAGGAGCAGGTCGCGGACGCGCTCGCCAAGGTCGAGAAGACCATGGGCGCGCGCTTCGGCGATGCCGCCAACCCGTTGCTGGTTTCGGTGCGCTCGGGCGCGCGGGCTTCGATGCCGGGGATGATGGACACCGTCCTCAACCTCGGGCTCAACGACGCCACCGCCGAAGGGCTTGCGGCGCAGAGCGGCGATCCGCGCTTCGCTTACGACAGCTACCGCCGTTTCATCCAGATGTACGGCGACGTGGTGCTCGGCGTGCCCCATCACGCGTTCGAGGATCTGCTCGAAGCCCACAAGACCGAGCGCGGCGTCACCCTTGATACCGAGCTCGAGGCGGAGGACTGGAAAACGCTGGTCGGGCGTTACAAGGCGCTCGTCGAGGAGAGGCTCGGCCGGCCGTTTCCCGACGATCCGCGCGAGCAGCTCTGGGGGGCGATCGGCGCGGTCTTCGGCTCGTGGATGAACCAGCGCGCGATCACCTACCGCCGGCTGCACAATATTCCCGAGTCCTGGGGCACGGCGGTCAACGTCCAGGCGATGGTGTTCGGCAACATGGGCGACGACTGCGCGACCGGGGTGGCCTTCACCCGCAACCCCGCCACCGGCGCCAAAGAGGTTTACGGCGAGTTCCTGGTCAACGCCCAGGGCGAGGACGTGGTCGCCGGCATTCGCACGCCGCAGCCCCTGAGCAAGGCCGCGCGCACGTCTCCCGACGACCCGCCCTCGATGGAGGAGGCGATGCCCGAGGTCTTCGCCCAGCTTCTCGACGTGTTCGCGCGGCTGGAGCGCCACTATCGCGACATGCAGGACATCGAGTTCACGGTCCAGCGCGGGAAGCTGTGGATGCTTCAGACCCGAACCGGCAAGCGCACGGCCCAGGCCGGGGTGCGGATCGCGGTCGAGATGGTGGGCGAAGGGCTGATCGACGAGCGCGAGGCCGTGCTCAGGGTCGACCCCGCCTCGCTCGACCAGCTTCTCCACCCCACGCTCGACCCCGACGCCCCGCGCCAAGTGCTCGCGCGTGGGCTGCCAGCTTCGCCGGGGGCGGCCTCGGGCGTGGTCGCGTTCACCGCCGACGAGGCCGAGGCGCTCGCCGCCCAGGGCAAGGCCGTGATCCTGGTCCGGATCGAGACCAGCCCCGAAGACATCCACGGCATGCACGCGGCCCGCGGCATCCTGACCAGCCGGGGCGGCATGACCAGCCACGCCGCGGTGGTCGCCCGCGGCATGGGCCGGCCCTGCGTGGCCGGCGCGGGCGAGCTGCGCATCGACATGGCGGCCCGGACCTTGAGCGCGGGCGGCGCGACCGTGGCGGCGGGCGAGACCATCACCATCGACGGCACCAAGGGCGAGGTCATGCTGGGCGAGGTGCCGATGGTCAAGCCGACCCTTTCGGGCGATTTCGCGACCCTCATGGCTTGGGCCGACGGCCTGCGCAAGCTCGGCGTTCGGGCGAACGCCGACACCCCGGCCGACGCCAAGGCGGCGCGCGACTTCGGCGCCGAAGGCATCGGGCTGTGTCGGACCGAGCACATGTTCTTCAACGCCGAGCGGATCGTCGCGGTGCGCCAGATGATCCTCGCCGCGGACGCCGAGGAGCGCCGGGCCGCGCTCGCCCGCATCCTGCCCATGCAACGCGAGGACTTCATCGCCCTGTTCCGCACCATGGCGGGCCTGCCGGTGACGATCCGACTGCTCGACCCGCCGCTCCACGAGTTCCTGCCCCATTCCGAGGCCGAGCTCGCCGAGGTGGCCGAAGCCGCGGGCATCGATCTCGACACGGTGCGCTACCGGGCGGCGCGGCTGCGCGAGGTCAACCCGATGCTCGGCCATCGCGGCTGCCGGCTCGGGATCTCGCATCCCGAGATCTACGAGATGCAGGCGCGCGCCATCTTCGAGGCGGCGGCGGCGGTGAGCAAGGAGATGGGCGAGACCGTGACGCCCGAGGTCATGATCCCGCTGATCGCGACCCGGCGCGAGTTCGATATCCTCAAGGCGTTGGTCGACCGCGTCGCGAGCGAGGTCGCCGAGGCCGAGGGGGTCGCGGTGGACTATCTCGTCGGCACCATGATCGAGCTGCCGCGCGCCGCGCTTCGCGCCCGCGAGATCGCCGAAGGCGACGGCGGGGCCGAGTTCTTCAGCTTCGGCACCAACGATCTCACCCAGACCACCTTCGGGATCTCGCGCGACGATTCGGCGAGCTTTCTCGAAACCTATCGCCGCGAGGGAATCGTCGAGCGCGATCCCTTTGTCTCGATCGACGTCGAAGGGGTGGGCGAGCTCGTGCGCATCGGGGTCGAGCGCGGGCGCGCGGCCCGGCCCGACCTCAAGCTCGGCATCTGCGGCGAGCACGGGGGCGATCCCGACTCGATCCGTTTCTGCCAGCAGGTGGGGCTCGATTACGTCTCCTGCTCGCCCTATCGGGTGCCGATCGCGCGGCTCGCCGCCGCCCAGGCCGCGATTGCGGCCGAGAACCAGAGCTGAGCCATCGGGAGGAAGGACAGGCCATGACCGACACGCCCGTTCAATCCGACTGCATCTTCTGCAAGATCGTCGCCGGCGAGATTCCCTGCTTCAAGCTCTACGAGGACGAGGCGACGCTCGCCTTCATGGACATCAACCCGGTGAGCGAAGGCCACGCGCTGATCATTCCCAAGGCCCATGCGGAGGACGTCTACGCGGTTTCGGACGAGGCCATCGCCGCGGCGGCGAAGACCGCCGCCCGGATCGCCCGCGCCGTGCGCGCCGCCTTCGACCCCGACGGGCTCAACCTCCTCCAGTGCAACGGGCCCGCCGCCGCCCAATCGGTCCAGCACTTCCACATGCACGTGATTCCGCGGCGCATGGACGACGGCCTCGCCATGAACTGGGAGATCGTCCCCGGCGACATGGACGCCATCGGCAAGGCCGCCGAACGCATCCGGGCCGAGATCGAAAAGGCGCCGTAACCCCCCGCGCCCGACGACCGTCAGGCTAGCGCGTCGAGTCCTTTGCGCTCGACGAGGTTCAACAGCTTCATCGCCGGGCCGCGGGGCTTCTTCTCACCCTGCTCCCATTGCGCGACCGTCGATTTGCTGACATTGAGATAGGCGGCGAAGACCGGTTGGCTCACGCGTTGGCTGAGCCTGATGCGCCTGATTTCATCCGCCGTATAGGTCTTGACCGGCGGAAGGCACAGAGCATCGAATTCCCGCATCGTCGTCGCCTTCATGACGCCGGCGTCGTGAAGGTCTTTTGCCTGCTGGCGGACCGCATTCAGGATACGGTTACGTCTGGTTCTGTTCATCGTCGTTCCCGAGTTCCCTTAGAGCGTTCGCCTGGACCGCTTTCGCAATCTTGCGTTCGTCGTAGGCGAACAGCTCATCGGCAAGCATCTTGAGAGCGCGATACGCAACCTTGTCGATGTCATCTCTTTCGCGTTTCGCAAACCCATAGACGAAAAACGCTCTCTTGCCTGCGCGAAAGGCGATCAGCGTTCGATAACCGCCCCGCTTGCCTTTTGTTTGGGTGGCAATCCGTTTCTTGTAAAGGCCCCCGCCGAGCCGGACATCGACCAACCCACGCTCTATTTCGTGGATAGCTGCGCGTAGAGAGTGATCGGCGATGCCCTCCTTGCGCGCCCAGCGGTCGAACCATTTGGTCACAAAGATGCGCAATCGCCCATCCCATTCGTACCCGGAGCGGCATAATATATATCACTTTGTGATATATTTCGCAAAGAGAAGCTGGGGTTTGTTCACGCCGCTTTGTCGCCTGCGAACGGCCGAAAGAAAAATTCAGGCCTGCGCCCACGGGGGCGGGAAGGGGCGAAGGCGGGCCTCGCCCGCGGTCATGGGCGCGTTCGCCCGCGCCGCGTTCTCGACCTGATCGAGGCGCAGCACGGCGAGGCCGCGATCGAGGCCGACCGAGCGCATCTCGCCCGCTTCTCGTCCGTCGAAGGTTACGCTTGCGCCGGGCGCGGGCGCAGGGCCTTCGATCGCGACCCCGAACAGGCGCTTGCGCAAGCGTCCGCGGTGATAGCTGCGGGCGGTGACCTCCTGGCCGACGAAGCAGCCTTTCTTGAGGTCGAGCCCGTTCAGATCCTCGATCCTGGCTTCTGCGAGAATCGACTTCTCGATCCGGATATCGCGGCTGCCGTCGGGAAGCGCGAGCGCGAGCCGGTGGCGGTCGTAATCGGCGGCGTCCGAGGGCGCGAAGCCGGCCGCTTCGGCCTCGGTCCGGGCGCGCGCCGCGGGCAGAATCGCGCGGGCGCCGGCGGCCGCGAGCCGGGGATCGACGTAGGCGATGCCGCCGCCGAAAGGCGCGGCCGCCCCTTCCGTCGCGTCGAGGCCGAGCGCCTCGGCCGCGCCTTCGCCATAGAGCGCGAGAATCGCGAGATCGTCGCGCCGGGCGATCTCGACCCGGGCGCGCAGCCGGTAAAAAGCGAAGCGCCGCGCGAGGTCGTCGATGCGCGCGGCCTCGCAGTCGAACAGAAGCGCGCCTTCGCGCTCGGCGATGAAGAAGTCGTGCAGGAACTTGCCCTGCGGGGTGAGCAGGGTGGCGTAAAGCGCGCGCGCAGGCGAGAGCCTGCGGATATCGTTCGAGATCAGGCCCTGAAGAAAGGCGCGGACGTCGTCCCCGGAAAGGGCGAGGATCGCGCGCTCTTCGATGACAGCATAGCGTCGCTTGGTCATCGCCTGGTGTCGTCTCCTCTGTGGTTCGCCTCTGCCCCGATCTAGAATACCCGCCGATCACGTGGGGCGCGCGGGGCCTGAAGGCAATCCCTGGCCATGATCGGGGCGATTGCGTATAACCGTCGCCCGATGCGTATTCTCCTGGTCGACGACTCGTTGCCTTTTGACGGCTACACGCCTTCGAGCCAGCCTCTCGGCGGCGTCGAGAAGGCGTTCGCTTCTCTGCCCGCGGCGCTGCGCCGGCGCGGCCACGAGGTCGAAGCGATCAATCGGTGCCGTTTCCCGATCACCGCCGACGGGGTGCAGTGGCGGCCGTGGGAGGCCCCGCGGCCCGAAAGCTGCGACGTTCTGATCGCTTACCGCAAACCGGCGCTCCTCGACTTCGAGGTCGAGGCGAAGCGGCGCATCCTTTGGCTCGCGAGTCCGGCGGACTATCTCGACCGGGGGCCGAACCCGGCGATCCTCGCCCGCCACGCCTCGGCCCCGATCGTGGTGGCGGGAGAGCGCCACGCGGCGACCGTGCCGGCCGCCTTCGCCGACCGCGTGGTCCAAATCCCGCCCGGCGTGACCGCGCCCTTTCGCGAGGCCGAGCCGATGGCGCCGGCCACGCCGCCGCGCGCCGTGGTCACGACCCATCCGCTGATGGATCTCGGCTGGTTGATCGCGCTTTGGACGCGGGCGATCCGGCCTGAGGCCGAAGGGGCCGAGCTCCACGTCTACTCGGCCATGCTCGACAAAGGGCAGCTCGGCGGCGACGTGCCCGAAGCGGTCCGCCCCGTGCTGGATCAGGCGCTCTCCGCGCGCGAGCACGGCGTGGTCGTGCTCAGACCCCGCGGCGATCCCGATATGGCCGAAGCCTACCGCGCGGCGCGGGTCCACCTCTATCCCGGCGCGGCCGCCGAGGTCTATTGCGCGACGCTCGCCGAGTCCCAGGCCGTCGGTCTGCCCGCGGTGGCGCGACCGTTCGCCGCAACCCGCGAGCGGATAATCGACGGCGAGACCGGCTTCATCGCGCCCGACGACGAAGCTTTCGCGAGCTGCGCTATTCTGCTGTTGGTGAACGATAGCATCTTCGCGAGCCGCAGCGAGGCGGCGCGGACCATGCAGCGCAAACGAAGCTGGGACGAGGCGGCGGCCGCATTCGAGGCTCTGTTCTCGTGAGGATCCTGTTCATCACCTCGACCCGGATCGGCGACGCGGTGCTGACCACGGGGCTTCTCAATCACCTCGTCGAACGTTACCGAAGGGCGCGAATCACGGTCGCTTGCGGGCCGGCGGCCGCGCCCCTGTTCGCCGCCGCGCCTAAGGTCGAACGCGTGATCGTGCTCAACAAGCGCAAATGGGCCGGCCACTGGTTCGACCTGTGGCGGACCTGCATCAAGGTGTGGTGGGGCTGGGACATGATCGTGGACCTGCGCGGCTCGCTGATCTCCTATTTTCTCCTCGCCCGCAGCCGCAGGGTCTATTGGGGCGAGCTCGGCGGGCGGCACCGCGTGATCGCGCTCGCCCGCGTTCTGCGCCTGCCCCGGCCTCCGACCCCTCGCGTTTGGACGACCCCCGCACAGGAAGCCGCGGCTGCGGACCGGGTTCCTTCCGGCTCTCCGGTGCTCGGCATCGGGCCGACCGCCAACTGGCGGGGCAAGATCTGGCCGGCCGAGAACTTCGCGACCCTCGTCGAGCGCTTGACCGCGGCGAACGGAATCCTGCCCGGCGCGCGCGTGGCCGTGTTCGGCGCCGCCAACGAGCGCGAGACCGCGCGGCCGCTTCTTGAAGCGATGCCCAAGGGCCGGCTGATCGATCTCGTCGGCGGGACCGACCTGATGACCGCGGCGGCCGCGCTCAAGCGTTGCGCGCTTTACGTCGGCAACGATTCGGGCCTCATGCACCTCGCCGCCGCGGCCGGCGCGCCGACCCTCGGCCTGTTCGGGCCGAGCCGCCCCGAGATCTACGCGCCCTGGGGGCCGCGCGCCGCCTATGCGCAGACCGCGATACCCTACGCCAAGCTGTTCCCGCGGGGCTACGATCACCGCACGACGGAAAGCCTGATGGGGAGCCTTTCGGTCGACGCCGCCGCAAACGCGGCGGAAGCGTTGTGGGAGCGCTGCGGGGAGGAGCGGCTCGAGGAGCTGGAAGAGCGGGGCGTGATCCGGTGGGATGCGGCCGAACTGGAAGGCGAAGGGCTGGCATGAACGCGCCTCGGCTCAGCGCCCTGGTCGTCGCCCATAACGAAGAGGCCCAGCTCGCCGACTGCCTCGAGACGCTTTCCTTCGCCGACGAGATCGTGGTCGTGCTCGACCGTTGCACCGACAACTCGAAGGCGGTCGCGGCGCGGTTCGCCGACCGCATCGTCGAAGGCGCTTGGGAGATCGAAGGGCCGCGCCGCAACGCCGGGATCGCCGCCTGTTCGGGCGACTGGATTCTCGAGGTCGACGCCGACGAGCGCGTTCCGCCGGCGCTCGCCGCCGAGATCCGCGCGGCGATCGTCGACGCCGCGCCGGGCTACTTCCTCGTCCCTTACGACAACTACATCGGCGATCGGCTGGTGCGCTACGGCTGGGGCGCGTCCTGGGGCGTGTCGGCGACGGCGCGACTGTTCTCGCGCGGCGCCAAGCGCTGGGGCGATCAGCGCATCCATCCCAAGGTCGCGCTCGAAGGGGAACGTCGCTGGCTGAACGCGCGCATGATCCACTACGTCGACCGCGACATCTCGGACATGATCCGCCGCCTCGACCGCTACACCACGCTAAGAGCGCGCGATCTGCGCGAATCGGGGGCGCGCGAGAGCTTGGCCAACAACCTGCGCCGATTGTTCTCGCGCTTCTTTAAGTGTTACATCAAACGAAAAGGCTACCGCGAGGGCGGATATGGGTTTCTGATCGCACTGTTCGCGGGGCTGTACCCCTTGATCGCTTACTTCAAGGCGACGCTGGAGGACGAATGAACGCCCGCCTGCGTCGCAGTTGCGCCTGATGCGCGTTCTCCAGGTCATGGCCGGCGCGCGCCACGGCGGGGCGGAGGCGTTCTTTACGCGGCTGGTGCCGGCGCTCGCCCGCGCGGGGCTCGACCAGCACGCCGCGATCCGCCGCAACCCTGCGCGCGCCGCGGCCCTGCGCGCCGCCGGGGTGCCGGTGACCGAGCTCCGCTTCGGCGGGCGGCTCGACCTTGCGACCGGGCCGCGCCTTCGCCGGCTGGCGGCGGCGTTTCGGCCCGCGATCGTGCTCTCCTGGATGAACCGGGCGAGCCGGGCCGTCCCCGCGGGCGCTTATGTCCATGTCGGCAGGCTCGGCGGCTACTACGATCTCAAGTACTACCGACGTTGCGACTGGCTGGTCGCCAACACCGAGGACATCGCCGATTACGTAATCGACGCGGGCTGGCCGCGGGACCGGGTGCGCTGTCTGCCGAACTTCGTCGCCGATGCGGCCAGCCCGCCGGCCTCTCGCGCCGAGCTCGATACGCCCGAGGACGCGCCGCTTCTGCTCGCGCTCGGTCGGCTTCACCGCAACAAGGCGTTCGACGTCCTGATCGAGGCGCTCGCGGCGCTGCCGGGGGTCTGGCTCTGGCTCGCGGGCGCAGGGCCCGAAGAAAGCGCCTTGCGCGCGGCGGCGGCCCGCCTTGGCGTCGCGGAGCGGCTGCGCTTTCTCGGCTGGCGCGAGGATGCGCCGGCGTTGCTCGCCGCCTGCGACGTCTTCGTCTGCCCCTCGCGGCACGAGCCGCTCGGCAATGTGGTGATCGAGGCCTGGGCGCAGCGTCGCCCGGTGGTCGCGGCGGCGGCGCAAGGGCCGCGGGCGTTGATCGAAGACGGCGAAACCGGACTTCTCGCGCCGGTGGACGACGCGGACGCGCTCGCCCGCGCGATTCGCCGCCTGATCGACGACCCGGCGTTTGCCGCCGGGCTCGCGCGCGCCGGGCGCGCCGCGTTCGAGGCGCGGTTCTCCGAGCCCGTGGTGATCGGGCGCTGGCTCGACTTCTTCGCCGAGGTCGCGGGCTGATGTGCGGGATCGCCGGGATCTGGCGGAGCGACGGCGCGGCGCCCGACGAGGCGGCGCTCGATGCGCTCGAGACCGCGCTCGGCCACCGCGGCCCCGACGGCGCGGGACGGTTCCGCGCCGGCGGGCTTGCGCTCGTTCATACCCGGCTTGCGATCATCGACCTCGCCGGCGGCGATCAGCCGCTCTTCGGCCCGGGCGGCGCGGCGCTCGTCGCCAACGCCGAGATCTACGACTATATCGAGCAACGCGCGGCGCTTGGGGTCGAGCGCTTCGCCACCGACTCGGACTGCGAGGCGCCGCTTCACCTTTACGCTCGGGACGGGGCGCGCTTCGCCGAGTCCTTGCGGGGCATGTACGCGATCGCGCTCTTCGACGCGCAGGCGGGGCGGCTTCTGCTCGCGCGCGATCCTTTCGGCATCAAGCCGCTCTACTACGTCGAGCGCGCCGACGGCATCGCCTTCGCCTCCGAGCCCCAGGCCCTGATCGCGGCGGGGCTCGCCGGGCGCCGGCTGGAGCCGCGCGCGCGCGACGAACTCCTCCAGCTTCAGTTCTCGACCGGGCGCGAGACCGTCTTCGCGGGCGTCAACCGGGTGCTGCCGGGCGAGACCCTGGTCGTCTCGCAAGGCCGGATCGTCGAGCGGCTCCACCGCTCGGCGCTGCCCGACGGCGGCCCCGCCGACTGGGACGAGGCCGAGGCGCTGGAGCGGCTCGACGCGGCGCTCGCCGACAGCGTCACCGTCCATCAGCGCGCCGACGTCGATTACGGGATGTTCCTCTCGGGCGGGATCGACAGCGCGGCCCTTCTCGCGCTCATGGCGCGGACCGGCGGGCGCAGGGTCCGGGCCTACACGGTGGGCTTTCCGGGCTCGGCCGCCCACGACGAGCGCGCGCACGCCCGCCGGCTCGCCGCCGAAGTCGGGGCCGAGCACGTGGAGGTTGCATTCGACGAAGGCGACTTCTGGCGGCTGTTGCCGGCGGTCGCCGCCGCGCTCGACGACCCGGCGGCCGACTATGCGGCCCTGCCGAGTTACAAGCTCGCCGCGCGCGCCGCCGCCGAGGTCAAGGTGGTGCTGACCGGCGAAGGGGGGGACGAGCTGTTCGCGGGCTACGGCCGCTACCGGTCGGCCATGCGGCCATGGTGGCGCGGCGGCAAGGCGTTCCGCCGCCGCGGGCTCCTCGAAGGGCTCGGCCTGTTGCGCGCGCCGAGGCCCGGCTGGCGCGACGGGATCGGGGCCGCCGAGGCCCGCGCGCTGCGTCCCGGCCGCAGCCGGCTTCAGACCCTTCAGGCGGTCGATTGCGCCGACTGGCTCGCCCACGACCTTCTGCTCAAGGTCGATCGCTGCCTGATGGCCCATGGCCTCGAAGGGCGGACGCCGTTTCTCGATCCGGTCGTGGCCCGGGTCGCCTTTCGTCTTCCCGACCGGCTCAAGGTCGAGCGCGGGCTCGGCAAGTGGCTCCTGCGCCGCTGGCTCGACCGCCACTTGCCTGCGGCGCAGCCGTTCGCCCGCAAGCGCGGGTTCACGGTGCCGGTCGCCGAGTGGATCGCGGGCAAGGGCGCGGCGCTCGGCCCTCTGGTCGCGGCCCAGGCGGGCGTCAACGAGGTCTGCGATGGGGACGCGGTGCGCGCGCTCTATCGCGCGCCCATGGACAAGCGGCGCGGCTTCGCGGCCTGGACGCTCTTGTTCTATGCGCTGTGGCACCGCCGCCACATCGAAGGCGGCGCGCCCGCGGGCGACGTCATCGAGACTCTTTCGAGTCCTGCGTGAGCCCGTTCAGGGCGCGAGCGTCAGTCCTTCGCGGGCGACGATGGCGCCGGGCGCGATGGTCTCGGCCTCGTCGGCGATGCGGTCGAGCGCCTCGTCGTCCCAGTCGGGCTCGTGACGGGCGAGCGCCGCGGTCCCGACCCCGGCCTCGCGGGCGAGGCGCAGGGCCGCCCGCCATTCGGCGGTGCCGTCCAGGCCCGCGCCCGCGCCGAGGATCGCGAGATCGGCTCCGGCGATCAGGTTGCGGACGCCGTTCGCCGTCTCGGCCCCCGCCTCGGGCAGCGCGAAGTCCGAGAGATAACAAACGCTGCGCCCTTCGGCCTCGATCCTGAAGCCCGAGATTCCGACGCAAGGGTGGACTCGCGCCGTGCGCACAGTGATCCCCGAAGCGGGGGCGAGGGCCGCGCCCGGGGTGAAGTCCTCGTAGCAGAAGCAGGCGTCGAAGATGGCGACCGGCACCGGAAAGACGGGGTCGTTCATCAGCGCCGCGAGCACCTCGCGGAGCGCGCGTCCCTCGGCGTCGCGCCCGGCCCAGAGCCGGAAGGCGTTGGCCCCGTCGTAGGCCGGGCTGAAGAAAGGGATGCCCGCGATGCACTCGCGCCCGGTATAGCTGAGAAACAGCTCGGCCTTGACCGGCGCGGCGGCCGACAGGGCTTCGCCGAGCGGGCGAAGACCGGTTCCGGCGTCGAAAACGAGGCATGAGTCCGCGATCCGGACCTCGATGCAGCGGGTGTTGCCGCCGTAGCGCGCCGTCGCCGGGCCGGGGCAGGGGATTCGGCCCCGCACGCCCCAGAACCTCACCTCGAAGCGTTTCCGTTCGGCCATCGTCCATTCGCTCGGTGCGAAAGAGTACTGTGCCCCAGCGCCCGCGCGAGCGGAAGCCGAAACTGCGCAGGCTTCGGGGCCGCGCGTGGGCGCGCGCCGCGCTCGACGGCCCGACGAGCGCGCGCTAGCATCAGGGCCCCCACCGCGCGAGGGAACCGATATGGCCGCAGAGATCGTCTATTCCGCTTGTCCGCATGACTGTCCGAGCACCTGCGCGCTCGCCGTCGAGCGCCTGGACGCGCGCCGGATCGGCCGGGTTCGCGGGGCCGCCGAGCAGACCTACACCGACGGCGTGATCTGCGCCAAGGTCGCGCGCTACGCCGAGCGCGTCCATCACCCTGACCGGCTGACCACGCCTTTGCGCCGTGTCGGCCCCAAGGGAAGCGGCGCTTTCGCGCCGATCTCTTGGGACGAGGCGCTGGATACGGTCGCCGAAGCCTTTCGCCGCGCCGCCGACGCGTATGGCCCGGAATCGGTCTGGCCCTACTATTACGCGGGCACCATGGGGCTCGTGCAGCGCGACGGGATCAACCGGCTGCGCCATGTCATGCGGTACTCGGGCGAGACGACCACCATCTGCACCGCGCTGGTCGACGCCGGCTGGCTCGCGGGCGTCGGCGCTTTTCGCGGCCCCGACCCGCGCGAGATGGCCGACTCCGACCTTATCGTCATCTGGGGCACCAACGCGGCCTCGACCCAGGTCAACGTCATGAACCACGTCTCCAAGGCCCGCAAGACGCGCGGGGCGAAGCTCGTGGTGGTCGATCCCTACCGCAACCGGACCGCGGCGGTCGCCGACATGCACCTCGCGCTTCGCCCGGCCACCGACGGCGCGCTCGCTTGCGCGGTCATGCACGTGCTCTTCGCCGAAGGCTACGCCGACCGCGACTACATGGCCCGCTACGCCGACTGCCCGGACCGGCTGGAGGCTCATCTCGCGACCCGGACCCCGGCCTGGGCGGCCGGGATCACGGGGCTTTCCGAGGACGAGATCGTGGCCTTCGCCCGGCTCTACGGCGCGACGAAGCGGAGCTACATCCGGGTCGGCTATGGGTTCTCGCGGGTCCGCAACGGCGCCGCCAACGTTCACGCGGTCACTTGCCTGCCGACGGTGACCGGCGCCTGGCGCCATAAAGGCGGCGGCGCGTTCTATAACAACAAGGGCATCTACGGCTGGGACAAGACGCTGATCGAAGGGCTGGACGCGCGCGATCCTGCGGTGCGCTCCCTCGACCAGTCGCGGATCGGTCCGGTGCTCATGGGCGATCCGGCCGACATCGGCGACGGGCCGCCGGTCAAAGCGATGCTGATCCAGAACACCAATCCGATGGCGGTCGCGCCCGAGCACGCCCGCGTTCGCGAGGGCTTCGCCCGCGAGGATCTGTTCGTCTGCGTCCACGAGCAGTTCATGACCGAGACCGCGCGGATGGCGGATGTGGTTCTGCCGGCGACCACCTTCCTCGAGCACGACGACGTCTATCAGGCGGGCGGCAATCAGCACATCATCCTCGGCCCCCGCGTGATCGAACCTTTGCCCGAGGCGCGCTCGAACCACGAGGTGATCTCTGCGCTCGCGGCCCGGCTCGGCGCTCGGCATCGGGGGTTCGAGATGACCGCGCTCGAGATCATCGACGAGACGCTGCGCGCGTCGGGCAAGCCGGGGGTCGAGGAGCTGCGGCGCTTGCGTTGGATCGACTGCCAGCCCGACTTCGAGACCGCGCATTTCATCAACGGCTTCGGCGCGCCCGACGGCCGTTTCCGCTTCGCCCCCGACTGGGCGAGCTTGGGGGCCGATCACGCGGCGATGCCGCCGCTTCCCGACCACCTCGCAGTGATCGAGGAGAGCGACGCCGAGCACCCCTTCCGGCTGGTCACCCCGCCCGCGCACGACTTCCTGAACACCACCTTCACCGAGACCCCGACCTCGCGGGCGCGGCTGGGCCGTCCGCGCGCGCTGGTCCACCCCGAAGACCTCGACGCCGCGGGCGTTGCGGACGGCGCGCGTCTGCGCGTCGGCAATCGGCGCGGCGACATCGTGGTCGAGGCGCGCGCCTTCGACGGCCTTCAGCGCGGCGTCGTGGTGATCGAGAGCATCTGGCCCAACGAGGCCTTCGAGGAAGGCGCGGGCGTCAACCTCTTGATCGGGGCCGACGCCGCGCCGCCGCGCGGCGGGGCCGCCTTTCACGACACCGCCGTCTGGCTGCGTCCGGCCTGAACGGTCGGCCGGCCCGCAGTCGGGTCGGTTCGGGGTGAGAGGGGAAAAGCCGCGATGACCGAGCCCGCGCCGCCGCCCGCGCCCGAGCCCGCGCCCGAGTTCGCGCCCGCGCGCGCCGAACGGATTCGGGCCAACGCCTGTCTTTTCGCGACCTCCGTGATCTGGGGCTCGTTCTTTCCCTTGCTCGACAGGCTGCTCATGGGCTGGGACTCGCTAAGCCTCGCCGCCGCCCGCCTCTGGATCGCCGCGCTCGGGCTGATGGTCGTGCTCGTGCTGCGCGAGGGCTGGCGCGCGCTCGCCGGGCCTTTGCCGTGGCGGCGCATCTGGCTCGCCGGGGGCTGCGGGCTCGCCGGATTCACGTTGTTCATCACTATCGGCGTCAACGCCTCGGGCCCGGTGCCGGCGGCCGTGATCTCGACCGCGAGCCCGGTGATCGCCATGCTCATGGCCTGGGCGCTCGGGCGGATGCGTCTCAAGCGACAGACCCTGGTCGGGGTCGGCTTCGCGGTCGGCGGCGGCCTGCTCGTGGTCTTCGATCCCGAGGGCGCAAGCGGGTTTCGCGGCGGCGAGATCTTCGTGCTCATCGCGGCCGTCGCCTGGGTCTGGCAGTCGCTGATGTCGCAGGTCTGGCTCGCCGAGTTCTCGCGACTGCGCGTCGCCGCCCTTCTGGCGACGACCGGCGCGACGGCGCTGACGGCGGCTGCGCTCGCCGCCGCGTTCGCCGGCTTTACGACCCCGGCGGCCGATCTTTCGCCCGGCGCGCTCGCCATCCTGGCCTATCTCGGCCTGGTTGGGGCCGGGCTCGGAAACTTCCTCTGGTACTTCGGGGTCGGGCGGCTCGGCGTGACGGTGGCCAGCATGTACAACAACCTGATCCCGGTCTTCGCCGTTCTGGTCGCGCTCGCTCTCGGCACCGTGGCGACCTGGTATCAGCTTGCGGGCGGCGTTCTGGTCCTTATCGGCGTCGCCTGGGCGCAGCGACGCGGTTGAACGGCCGGCGCGGTTTCAGGCGCGGGCGGCGGGGGCGCGCGCGGTCGCGGTCTCGAACCGAAAGGCGCGAATCCCAACCGGCCACTCGTCCGGGTCGAGGCCGGCCTTGATCTTGAGCTGGGCGACGAACGCGCGCGGATCGGGCAGCGTCTTCCACACCGCGGGCAGGAACAGCCCCTGGCGATCGGCGCACTTCAGGATAAGGCCATCGACGCCGGGGCGGAGGGCGGCGATCAGCGCGTCTTCGTCCGCTGCGGCGATGGGCTCGGGCGGGCCGAGGACCGAGACCTCGATCGCAAGGCGGTCGAACTCGGATCGATCGAGCGGCGGAAACCGCGGATCTTCGAACGCGGCCGCGAAGGCGTTCTCGGCCACGTCCACGACCAACGGCAGCCGGGCCTGCGCCTTGCCGATGCAGCCGCGCAGGCGGTCTTCGTTCTTGAGGGTGACGAAGCTCGCCATCTGCTTTCGCAGGTTTTCCGGGTAGGTCGACTCCTCGACCGCGAGTGGCTCGTGCGCGGCGAGGCCGTGGGCGATCGAATCGCGGGCGATTGCGGTCAGAACATGCCCGTAGCGCTCGGCGATCTCGATCGGCGCGAGCTTCCGTTCAGGCAAAGGCCCAAGCCCCATAGCCAACCACTTGGTCGCGCGGACCCGCCGTGTCGCCCGAGTTGCGGAGATCGAGCGTGGCCGCGGCGAGCCCCCGGGCGCGGGCGCGCTCCAAAAGCCCTTGGATGGCGCGATAGCCGCAGGCCTGCTCAGGCCCGAGACGGTCGCCTTCGAGCGCCTCGATAGCGCGCGCCGTCGCGGCGTCGATCCGCCGCGCGGTCTCATAGTCGAGATAGTGGCTGAGGTCCGAGCTGATGACGATCAGGGTCTCGTCGTCGTCGAGGGCCGCGATCACGGCCGCCACCTCCGACGGCCGCGCCGCGCTGACCAGAAGCGGGACGATCGCAAACCGCCCGAACAGGCATTGCAGGAAGGGGAGATGGACCTCGATGCAGTGCTCGAGCCGGTGCGGCGAATCGCTCACCACCACGGCGTCCTCTGCGACGAGCCGGTCGATCGCCTTGCGGTCGAGCGGCACCGCGCCGAGCGGCGTTGCGAAGCCGTCCACGCTGGGGGCGGCGATGCCATAGAAGGCTTCGCGATGGGCCGGTCCGATCAGAACTACCCGTCGGATATCGTCGCTCAAGCCCTCGATCGTCCGATAGGCCGAGGCCGCGACCGGCCCCGAGTAGACATAGCCCGCATGGGGCGCGATCAGCGCGCGCGGGCGCGCGTCGAGGGCCTTCGCCTCGGCGAGATAGCCTTCCACCGCGGATTGGAGAGCCGCCGCATCTTCGGGGTAGAACAACCCGGCGACGGCGGCCGGTCGCAGGGTGGTCATGGCCTCGTTGCGTCGTTGCAAGTCTTGACGCCTTTAACTTGGGTTTTCGAAGCGGCGGTTTAAAGAGCGCGGCGCTTCGGCCGAAGAGCGTTGAAGGGGTCTGCGACGGACCCCAAATGGTTGATGGAAAGCATCGCCATGATGACGGTCTCGCGCAAAAAGCAGGAACGCATTCCGAACGACGGCGCCGTCGTGGCCGCGCGTTATTGGCGGCGGCTCGACGACGGGCGCATTCAGTGCGATCTCTGCCCGCGCTACTGCAAGCTGCGCGATGGCCAACGCGGGCTCTGTTTCGTTCGCGCCCGCGACGGCGACCGGCTGGTGCTCACCACCTACGGTCGGTCGAGCGGGTTCTGCGTCGATCCCATCGAGAAGAAGCCGCTCAACCATTTTCTGCCCGGCACGCCGGTGTTGTCCTTCGGCACCGCGGGCTGCAACCTCGCTTGCCGGTTCTGCCAGAACTGGGACATCAGCAAGTCGCGCGAGATCGACACCCTCGCCGATGAGGCCGCGCCCGAGACCATCGCCCGGGCGGCGCGCGCGCTCGATTGCCGGAGCGTCGCCTTCACCTACAACGATCCGGTCATCTTCCACGAGTACGCCATCGACGTGGCCGAGGCCTGCCATGCGGTCGGCATCAAGACCGTGGCGGTGAGCGCGGGCTATGTCTGCGCCGAGCCGCGGGCCGAGTTCTACCGCCACATCGACGCCGCGAACATCGACCTCAAAGCGTTCACCGAGCGCTTTTACAAGACGCTGTGCGGGGGCTCGCTCGGCGCGGTTCTGGACACGCTTCTCTACATTCGCCACGAAACCCGGACCTGGCTCGAGATCACCACGCTTTTGATCCCCGGCGAGAACGATTCGGAGGCCGAGATCGAGGCGCTCGCGGGCTGGATCGCGGACCGGCTCGGCGTCGACGTGCCTTTGCATTTCACCGCCTTTCACCCCGACTGGCGGATGCGCGACCATCGCCCGACGCCGCCCGAGACCCTGGTCCGCGCCCGCCGGATCGCGATGGAGCGGGGGCTTCGTTACGTTTACACGGGCAACGTCCACGACCGCGAAGGCGGGAGCACCTACTGCCACGGCTGCGGCGCGCGGCTGATCGGGCGCGACTGGTATGTGCTGACCGACTGGGCGCTCGCGGCGGACGGCCGCTGCGCGTCCTGCGGGACGCCCCTTGCAGGCGTTTTCGAGCCCCGCCCCGGCGACTGGGGGCCGCGGCGGTTGCCGGTCCGACTCGCCGATTTCGCGAAGCGCGGCGCGGCGCGCTTTGCCAATTGTTAATCGTATCTTCCTACCGTTCTGCGATCGACCGGGTGTAGAGCGATCGCAGGAATCCAGCAGTGCCTATCAGGCACGTTATTTTGCTCATTGTCGGGGTGCTTGTCGCGCTGTTGACCGCGATGAGCGGCGTCATGGCGTTCAAGGCCTGGCGGTATTGGACCGCGGCCCAAGAGCAACAGATCGCCAATGCGTACTCGGCCAAATTGCTCGACGCGGCAGAGCAGCTCGCGGTCGAACGAGGGCTTACCTATGTCGCCCTCGAAGGCCCGGGTCCGATCGCCGGCGACGCACGGCGCGCGCTCGATGAGGCGCGCGGCGCGGTTGATCGAACATGGAAGCAGGTGCTTGCGGTTCGGACCCGCGCGATTCGCATCCTGGGCAACGAACACGACGCGATCGGTTCGCTCGAGGCGCGGCTCGCAGAGGCTCGCCAAGCGGCCGATCGGATGCTCGCCAATCCGCAAAGCGAACGGATGCCGAAGGCGTCTGCGCATTGGTTCTCGATCGTGACCGGGATCATCGACGAGATCTCGGATCGATACGCCGTCTTGCGGACCGCGATCGGCGAAGGCCAGGCGGATGAAAACCTGAAACGGAGCCTTCGCCTTCAAGATTTCGCTTGGCGGGCAAGCGAGCTTGCGGGGCGTGAGCGCGCGCTTATCGCCGGCGCCATCGCCGCGCGCGCGCGTCCAGAGCCGGCGTTGGTCGAAAAGATTGCGCATCTGAACAGCCAGCTCGAGCTGATTTGGGAGCTCATCGACGAGCTTGCGCCCCAACCGGCAGGGAACGCGCGCGCCGGCGCCGAAGGTGATCTTGGCTCTCTGGTGGCCGCGGCCCGGAGCATGTTTTCCGGCGACTTTGAAAGCGCCCGCAGTCTGGCCGAGCGCAGTCTTCGAGCCGGTCGCGAGGTTCCGTTGAGCGCAGTGCATTGGTGGACCGTGGCGACGACGGCGATCGACCGCTTGCGCGACGTTCAGCAGGCCGTGAGTCAGCGCATCGACCGCTTCCTTGCGGCGGAGGCGCAGGCGTCGAAGGCCAGCCTGCTCGGCGTTTCGCTTCAGCTTGCCCTCGTGCTCGTGATCGGGGCGTTCTCGCTTGTCTTCGTCAATCGACGCATCGGCCGACCCTTGGAAGAGCTCAGCCGGGCGATGGAGCGCTACGTCAAGGGCGATCGGGCCGTTACCGTGCCCCAGTTCGGACGAAACGACGAGTTCGGCACGCTCAGCAAGACCTTCGAGGCCTTGATAGAGGCCCAGCGCCGCTGGCGGAGCAGGCTCGAAGAGCTTGTCGAGACGCGGACCGAAGAGATCAGAGAACGCGAACGCGCCTTGCGCGAAAGCGAGACCCAGCTCCGCTTGATCACCGACAATCTGCCCGGCCTCGTTTCCTATATCGACCGGGATCGCCGCTACCGTTTCGTCAACAGGGTCTACGAGACGTGGTACGGCATTCCGCGAGGGCAGATCGTCGGCATGCGCGTCGCGGATCTTGTCGGCGAAAGCAACTACCAGGCGATTCGCTCGAAGATCGACCGGGCTTTTTCGGGCAAAACGGTGCGCTACGCGGTCCGATTCCGCTTCAGGGACGGCCAGGAGCGCGACCTCGACGTCACCTATGTTCCGCACTTCGGGGACGACTGCGAGATTCAGGGGCTATTTTTCCTGATCACCGACATCACCGAGTACAAACGGATCGAAGAGGCCCTTCGGGCTTCGGAAAGCCGGCTCTCCGGCATTCTCGAAAACGCTCAGGACGCCATCATCTCGGTCGACGAGCGCGCCCAGATCACGCTGTTCAATCGCGGCGCCGAGAAGATCTTTGGCTATGACGCGCGCGAGGTCTTGGGAAAGCCGCTCGACATCCTTCTCCCGCCCCGGTTCCACGAGCGCCATCGCCAACATCTCGAAGCGTTCGTTAAGGGGGAAAGAACCGCCCAGTCGATGGGCGAGCAATCTCCGATCACCGGACGCCGCAAGGACGGCTCCGAGTTCCCCGCCGAAGCCTCGATCTCGAAGCTCGTGCTTGCCGGAGAGACGGTCATGACCGTCATGCTGCGCGACATTACGAAGCGCCTCGAAGCCTATGCGGAAGCGAAGGTCCGCGCCTGCCAGCAGGAGGTGGTGGGAACCCTGGGCCAGCAGGCGCTTGTCGCCAATGGGTTTTCGACGCTTCTCGACCATACCGTCCGCGAGGTCGCCGAGACCCTCGAAGCCGAGTTCTGCGAGGTCTTCGAGCTTCTGCCCGACGGCGGAACGCTGCTGCTGCGCGCCGGCGTCGGTTGGGACGATGCGCTCGTCGGTCACGCGACGACGGAGATCGGCGTCGACGCCGAAGGCAAGTTCAGCCTTTTGTCCGCCGCCTCGGTCATCATCGAGAACCTGGAGACCGAGACGCGGTTCGTCGTTCCGCCGCTGCTCCGCGACCATGGCGTGGTCAGCGTGATGAGTGTGGTGATCCAGGGCGACGAGCGCCCGTTCGGCATTCTCGGGGTTCATACGACGAAGCCCAGGCGGTTCACCGAGGCCGACATGCATTTCCTGCAGGCGGTGGGGAACGTGCTGAGCGTGGCCTACGCCCGCGCCGAGGCCGAGAAGGAGCGCGAGAGCCTGATCGAGCAGTTCCACCAGGCCCAGAAGATGGAGGCCGTGGGCACGCTGGCCGGCGGCCTCGCCCACGACTTCAACAACATCCTCGGCATCATCATCGGTTACGTGGATCTCGCGCTGATGGATCTCGGAGAGGACCATCCCGCGCACGCGAGCCTTTCCGAGACCCTCAAGGCGAGCCTGCGGGCGAAGGAGCTGGTCGAGAAGCTCCTGACCTTCAGCCGTCAAAACGAGAAAGAAATCGGTCCGGTGCGAATCGACCGCGTCGTCAAGGAGACGGTCGAGATGCTGCGCGCCACCCTGCCGCCGCGGATCAAGATCCGCGAGACCATCCGGTCCGACGATCCGTTGGTGCTCGGCGATCCCACCCAGATCCAGCAAGTGCTTCTCAACCTCTGCTTCAACGCGGGCCACGCGATCGGCGACGAGCCGGGCGTTCTGGAAATCGTGGTCGAAGAAGTCGAGATCGATGGCGGCTGCGCAGAGGGCCTGTCGGCGACCGTGCATCAGCGAGCCGAAAAGGTGTTTCGGATTCTCCCTTCGGAAGACGAGCGCGGATGGCGGCTGTGGGCGGGTTTGCTCGAACCCGGGCCGCATGTGAAGCTGGCGGTGAAGGATACCGGTTGCGGCATGGACGGCGCTACGCTGAACCGGATCTTCGAGCCCTTCTTTACGACCAAGGGCGTGGGCGAGGGCACCGGGCTCGGCATGGCCACCGTCCATGGCGCCGTGATCGGGCACGGCGGCGCGATCATGATCGAGACCACGCCGGGCGAAGGCACGGTCTTTCAGGTCTTCTTCCCCCGCGCCGAGGCCTGTCGGATCGAAGCCGATGCGCCGTGCCGGATCGCCGATTTTCCAGACAAACTGGCGATAGGAGCGGGATAGCGGGAGACGGTCGCTCGGGCGTCCGGCTCCGTTCAAGGCAAAAGGAGAAACCGCCGATGGCATCTATTTTGGTGATCGACGACGAACCGCAAATGCGCAGCATGCTCCGCCTGGTTCTGGAGCGGGCGGGCCACCGCGTCTACGACGCGCCGAACGGTCACGCCGGCGCGGTCGTCTTTCGTCAGAACCGGATCGATCTCACGATCACCGACATCCTCATGCCCGAGCGGGAAGGCATCGAGACCATCTCGGAGCTGAAACGGATCACGCCCAAGGCCAAGATCATCGCCATCTCCGGAGGCGGGCGGACCAAGAATCTCGATTTTCTCAAGGTCGCGAGAAAGATCGGCGCCGATCGCACCCTCGCCAAACCCTTCCGCCCCCAGGAGCTCGTCGACACGGTCGACGATTTGCTCGGGGCGGGCGGTGAAAACTGAGATGAATTTCAGGGCTGGCCAGAACCGATGACAAGTCCGCAGGACCCCATCCGCCGCGCCCGGAAATGGTTGGCGCATCTTCTCGATCCCGACGGCGACGAGCGAGCGGCCGCGCCGGCCGCCGGCGCGGCGACGAGCGCCAGACAAACCATTGCGCCAGCGCCGAGGCCGGTCCCCAACACCCAGTTCGCAGAGCTGGAAAAGCGGTTGGCGCGATTCCTTGCGGCCGTCAACCGTGACGGCGAACCGGTCACGACGGGAGCCATTCAGCTCGTCGGACTAGCCAATATTCGCGACCGCCTCGGGGACAAGTGGGAGCGGTTCTCCGACCGGGTCCACGCCACCGCCCGAAACGTGATCGAGCAGCACCTGTCGGACTCGGACGTCTACTCGCTGTACAAGAACGAGTCCTACATCATCCTCTTCGCCCAGGCGACCGAGGAGCAAGGGCGGTTCAAGGCCAAGGTCATCGGCGACGAAATCGCGCACCGCTTGTTTGGAGGCAACGGCGCGGCCGACGCCATCACCGTCAAGACCCTGGTCTATCAGGTCGACGGCCGCCTCGGCCTCGAGGACGCCGACGACGGAACGCTTCTCGATCGCCTTTTCACCCAGGCCCACGACCGTTTCGAAGAGAAGATCGGGGGCGCTTCCGCCCCGGCCATGCGGTCGGAGGCGGCCCCCGCCGCCGCTTCGTCTCCGTTCAGACTCGTCTACCGGCCGATATGGAACGTGCGCAAGAACGTGGTCTCGGGCTTTCTCGCGACTCTGTGGCATGACAAGGCGGCGTTCGCCGACGGCGTTCCGCCCGCGACCAAGGACGTCGACCTTTTCATTCTCAAGGACGTTATTCGTGGGGTGAAAGAGATCGAAAAAGGAGCCGCGAAGAAGGTCTTCGTGGCGCCGGTCCATCTGTGCACGCTTTCGATCCCCCATACTCGGCGCGAGTATTTCGCCTTGTGCCGGACCGTGGACGAAAAGGCGCGGCGGTACATGGCGTTCGAGCTGATCCTTCCCGACGACCGGACAGTGCTTTCCCGGCTCGACAGCGTTTCGCTGCAACTGCGGTCCTTCGCCCGCTCCTTGATGTGCCGGGTGGGGCTCGACTTCGACAGCTTCGGGTTCTTCCAGAACAGCCGGTTCTTCGCGATCGGGATATCGCTGCCGTCGTCCAGGTATAAGGAAAGCGACATCATGGCGCGGCTCGAGACGTTCTCGGCCAAGGCCGAGCGCCACGGGGTCGGGAGCTACCTTCACAACGTCCCGTCCCTGAGCCTGATGTCGTTCGCCATCGCCGCCGGGTTCGACTATCTGTCCGGCGAGCCGATCGGCTCGATCATGCGGGCGCAGGTCGGCGCCTACCGCTTCAGCATCGAGGATCTTTACTCCAGGACGGCGTAGGCGCGCCGCCGAAACGGTCGGGCGCCTCTGCGTTAAGAACTATCGGTGAAATCGACCGGGTTCTGGGCCTTTCGGTTGACCTCGAGACGGAAGACGTCGGGCCGTGCGTAGTGTCCGGCGACGTCGAGAGAGCGTCGGGCGGCTGCGGCCGCGGCGAGGTCGATCTCGGCGAAAAGGGTTCCCTTCTCGCGGGTCATGGGGCCGGCGATCGGGCCGCCGAAAGGCCTGACGACCATCGCGTCGCCGTCGCAGAGCCATTCGTTCTCGCGGGCGAAGAGCGCCTCGCGATGGGGGAAATCTTCGGGGACGTCCGAGGCTTGAATCGCGGTCGCCGTTCCGATCACCCAACACCCGCCTTCGCGGGCGATGTGGCGCATGGTCGCAAGCCAACCTTCGCCGGCGTCCCAGGTCGGCGCGACATAGACCTCGACGTTCTGGGCGAACAGGGCGTAGCGCGCAAGCGGCATGTAGTTCTCCCAGCAGATCAGGCCCCCGATTCGGCCCGCCGGCGTCTCGACCACCCGTAGCCCGCGGGCGTCTCCGCGGCCCCAGATCATCCGTTCCGGATTGGTCGGGACGAGCTTGCGGTGCCGGTTCAGAATCGCACCGTCAGGGCCGATGACGACGAGCGTGTTGAACAAGGTGCTGCCGCTGAACGCGCTGTCGATTTCGTGGAGGCCGCATACGACCGTCACCCCGGCCTCGGCCGCCGCGGCGCAAAGCGGCTTGAGCCCTCCGCCCGCAAGGTCGACCGCGTTCTCTCTGAGGCGGCTGTGAATCGCGCTCGCCGCCGCCATATCGCCGCCCGGGCGCAGACGCCAGATCCAAGTCGGGTAGCCGGGAAAATAGGCCTCCGGAAACACGATCAGCGTGGCGCCTGCGTCGGCGGCCTCCTTCAGATCCGCAACGGCGTTCGCCATCGTGGCGTCGAGATCGAGAAGGACAGGCGGCTTTTGGACAACGGCGACTTTGACGTTCTTGCGGTCGGCAGTCATACGATCTCCTTTGCGTTCGAGATCGGATGCCGACCCCGGCGGCGTATTCACATGGCGCGGGCCGGCATACGGACCGCAAAGTCGAACGATACCACATCGCAGCTTGCGAAGGGCCAAAGATCGCCGGGCCTCGATCTTTCGACGGCGCGCGCCGGCGCGAGAAGCCGGCTTTCCGGAGCGCGCCCGAGGGCTCAGCGCGACAGGAGCTTTCGCTTCTCTTCGAACTCGTCCTTGTCGATCTCGCCCTTGGCGAAGCGCTCCTCGAGGATCTCGAGCGCGGTGGACTTGCTCCGATGCTCGGCCGGCGGCGTTGGACCGGCGGAGGAGCCGCCCGCGAGCCAGCGCACGATGATGACGAC
>CAYYWV010000002.1:0-58375 GCA_964475385.1 uncultured Alphaproteobacteria bacterium
CTCGCCTTCGAGCTCGATCCGGCCGCCGATCTTGAGGCCGTTGTCGAGCTCGCCGCGCATCTTGAAGTAGACCTCGGCGTTCTGCAGGTTGGTCGTGCTGTTCAGGTTCGTGTTGCCGGCCGTGTTCTTGTCGGCGTCGGAATATCCGAAATACTGCTGGTAATAGCCGCCCAGCACCATGTGAAGCGGCTCGGCCGCAGACGCCGGTCCGGCAAGCAAGCCGACCGCCGCCAAGGCCGTCGTGCCATAAAGAATCTTCTTCATGGTCTCCCCCAATCTAGTCAGGAACCAAATTTCAGGTGGTTTTGAGCGCGAACCGGCTCTGCACCCCCCGTCCCCCTGCGCATTCAGGGTTGTCCGAATAAACGAGGGTAAATGCATTGTCGTCAAGGGTTAGGCGCTTGGTTCTGTCACATTAATCCGACACTGTTGCTATTTTGCAACAACCCGCGGCTTCCGTTGTCGTCTCAAAGGCTTTGGGGCATAGTCGAGCCGGAATCGACGCCTGTCACGGCAACCTTCCGTTAACCCTTGCGAGGCGCGGGCCATGCCGCATACCCCGTCCGTCGAGCAGACGATGGCCCAGGCCCGCGCGGTCCATCTCGCGGGCGCCCTCGACCAGGCGCGCGCGCTTTATGAAAGCGTTCTTCGGGTCATGCCCGAACGCGCGGACGCGCTTGCGATGCTGGCCTCGATCGCCTTTCAGGAAGACCGCCGCGAGGAGGCGGAAAGATGCGTCGAGCGGGCGATCGCGCTTTATCGGCGGATGCTGATCGGCGCCCCCAACAACGGCGCGCTTCGGGCGGCGCTCGCCAACCTTCTGCTCGCCCGCGACCGCGGCGCCGAGGCGGAGGCGGTGATCAAGCCGGCGATCCTGCCGTTCAACCCGATCCGCGCCGCGCCCGAAGAGTTCGAGCGCCTGCGCCGCGAGGGCCGCGCGCGCGGGTTGCCCGGCATGGTGATCAACGCGCTGCCCAAGTCGGCGAGCGAAAGCATTTGGAACAAGCTCGCCCGCGGGCTCGACATCGCCCAAGGGCACATCACCATCGGCCTGTTTCCCGACTGCCTGGTGGTGCCGCACCGCGCCCGCGAGCTCGCCCGCGGCGGGATCGCCGCCAAGGAGCACCTGCCGCCGAGCCCCCATAACCTTGAGGCGCTGGTCCGCGCCGGCATCGAGCGCATCGTCGTCCATGTCCGCGACCCGCGGCAGGCGACGCTTTCCTGGGCCCATTTCCTCGAAGGCGACGTCCGCAAGCGCTTGCTCGCCCCCCTGTGGCGCAAGACGAGCCCCGCGGCCGCGTTCTTCGCGCGCCCTTTCGCCGAGCAGCTCGACTGGCACATCGCCCATTACCTGCCGATCGCCGTTCGTTTCATCGAGGACTGGGTCGCGGTCGCCGAGACGCGCGCTCACGGGCTGCGCGTAAAGCTCCTCACCTTCGAAACCTTCAAGACCGATCCGGACGCCTATTTCGACGCCTTTCTCGACTTCTATGGCGTCGATCGCGGGCTGTTCCGGCGCGACGCCGAGGCCGAGACCGTGCATCTGCGCCGCGGTCGGATCGACGAGTGGCGCGAGGTCTTGAGCCCCGACCAGGCGGCGCGGGCCTGGGCCCGAATTCCTCCCGCGCTCGCCGAACGTTTCGGCTGGGATCCGTAGCCGCGCGCGGCGGCCTCTGGGCGCGCCTTGCGCAGGCGAGGCCGATCGCCATATAGTGTTTCGTCGACTCTCGGACGCCGCGCCCTGCGAGACGGCATGGCCGGTCGAGGAGGTCCAAAGGGAGGACGGAACGGATGCGCGCAGCGATACGCAAGCGGGCGGGTCTTACCGCGGTCGTGGTGGGGCTCGTCGCTCTCGCGTTGACCGGATGCGCCCCGCGGGCCGGTCTTCAGTACGATGTGCCGGCCGGAACCAAAGCGGAGCACAAGGCCAACAAGGTTGCCAGCACCGGCAGCGTGTTCGGGGGCAACGGGCTGACGCTCTTCGGCGGCGACGAAAAGAAGAACAACGCCGCCGGCGCCGTGATCCCGGTGAACAGTTATCTGTGGCGGGCGACGCTCGACACCTTGTCGTTCATGCCGCTCGCCTCGGCCGATCCGTTCGGCGGCGTGATCATCACCGATTGGTACTCGCCGGATGAATCGACCGACGAGCGGTTCAAAATCACGGTCTATATTCTGAGCCGTCAGCTCAGGGCCGATGGAATCCGCGTGGCGGTCTTCCGCCAGACCCGAACCGCCGACGGCAAGTGGACCGACGGCAAGGTCGGCAAGGAGACCGCGACCGAGCTCGAAAACGCGATTCTGACCCGGGCGCGCGAGCTGCGCGTCGCGAGCGCCGCTCAGTAGCCGCCGGCGCGCGGTCGCGAGACGCCTCCGGCGTGGTGAGCTCTGGCCCTCCGGCGAGGCCGCCCGGAAGACGCGACGGCCCGCGCGGCTTCGACGGGCCTCTTGCCCGCGCCTTCGCCGCCGCGGTCGGTCATCATCGCCGCGGCCGGCTCGACGAGGCCGAGGCCGGGTACCGTCGCGTTCTCGCCGGCCAGCCCGACCAGCCGGACGCGCTCAACATGCTGGGCGTTCTCGCCGGCCAGCGCGGCCGGACCGATGAAGCGCGCGATCTCTTCACGCGGGCGATGCGCGCCAATCCCCGCAACCCCCTGTTCGCTTACAATCTCGCGATGGCCGAACAGGCGGCGGGCGTCCTCGACGCCGCCGAGGCGCACTACCGGCGCGCGCTTACCCTCGCGCCCGATTATGCGGATGCGCTGGCGGGCCTCGGCGGCGTTCTTCTCGTCGCGGGCCGGCTCGACGAGGCCGAGCGCTGCTGCCGCAAGGCTTTGCGCCTGCAGCCCCGCAACCCGCGCTTTCTTTACAACCTGGGGGCGGTTCGGCTCGCCCAGGGGGCGACGGACGAGGCGATCCGCTTCACCCGCGAGGCCATCGCGCTCGCGCCCGACTTCGCCGAGGCGCACGCGAATCTGGGCACGGCGCTGCTCGCGGCCGAAGACTACGCAGCCGCGGCCGAGGCGCTCGAAAAGGCGATCGCGCTGAACCCGGATCACGCCGAGGCCCACCACAACCTCGGCATCGCGCGGCTCGGCGAAGGCCGGATTCTGGACGCCATCGCCTCCTTCGAGGCGGCGCTGGCGCGCCGCCCCGACTATGCGGAAGCGCACGTCAGCCTGGGGCACACCTACCGCCGTCTTGGTTATTGGACCGAGGCGCAGGCCGCCTACGATGCCGCGCTCGCGATCCGGCCGGACGATGCACAGGCCCTTCTCGGGGCGGGCTTCACCGCGATCGACAAGGGCGATGTCGAGACCGCAAGAGCCCGTTTCGACGCCGTTCCCGAAGACGCACCCCAGGCTCCGCTCGCCGCCGTCGGCAAGGCGCGGGCCCTTGCGCTTCTCGGCGAGAACGAGGCCGCGCTCGCTTTGGTCGCGCCCGAGACCGCGCCCGAGCCGATCGCGCCCGAGCGCGCCGCGGCTTTCGGCGCCCTGGCCGACAAGTTCGGCCGCGCGGACGAGGCCCAGGCCCTCATCGCCGAGGTTCTCCGGCGCCCCGGGCTCAGACGCGAGCAACGCATCGAGCTCCACTTCGCGCTCGGCGGGCTCCTCGACCGGGCGGGCGCGTACGACGCCGCCTTTACGCACTACGCCGCCGGCAACGATCTCGTCGAAACGCCGTTCGACCCAGAGGCGTTCGCCGCTTTCGCGGCGCGGGTCCGCGCGCTTTTCGGACCGGACTGGCGCGCGCGCCTCGCCCGCTCCGGCAACGCCACCGAGGCCCCCGTGTTCATCGTGGGCACGCCGCGTTCGGGCACCTCGCTCACCGAGCAGATCCTGAGCCGCCACCCCGCTGTGGCGGCGTTCGGCGAGCGCGAGGACATCACCCGCGCGCTCTGCATTCTCGGCGGCGGGCCGCTCGCCTACGAGCGCCACGTCGAAGCGCTCGAAGAGCTCGACCGCGAGGCCCTCGAGAGAATCGCCGCGGACTACCTCGCGGCGGCGTCCGCCGGCGCGCCGGGGGTCGCGCGCATCACCGACAAGATGCCGTACAACTTCATGCATCTCGGCTTCATCGCGCAGCTCTTCCCCCGGGCGCGGATTATCCACTGCCGGCGCGATCCGATGGACAGCTGCCTTTCGTGCTACTTCCAGCGCTTCAGCCGGGGCAACTTCCACACCTACCGGTTACCGCATCTCGGCGCCTTCTATCGGGTCTACGAGGAGATGATGGCGCATTGGCGGGGGGCGCTCGATCTGCCGATCTTCGAGCTCTCCTACGAGGCGCTGGTCGCCGACCTCGAGGGCGAGAGCCGGCGGCTGCTCGCTTTCCTGGGCCTCGACTGGGATCCGCGCTGCCTGCGGTTCTACGAATCGAAGCGGGTCGTCAACACGGCGAGCTTCGATCAGGTCCGCCGGCCCCTTTACGCCGATTCGGTCGGCCGCTGGCGCCATTACGCCGATCGCCTCGCCCCCCTGATCGAGGCGCTGGGGCCCGCGATTCCATAAAAGCGAAAAAGACTCTAGACGCGATCTCTTTCGATTGGACCGGCGCGGTCGTTCTCCGCGCGGCCGCGCGGTGCCGCTGGAATCGCGCCCGGCGACATGCTAGGTTTCGCCGCGCCCGGCCTCTGGCGGGGCGCTGTCGTTTCCGAAGCATCAGACCGGTACGCGCGGCATGTCGCGGTATAACGCACACGAGGTCGAACGCGCCTGGCAGGCGATCTGGGACGAACGCGGAACCTTCCGCGTAAGCGCGGACGAAACCCGCCCCAAGTACTATGTGCTTGAGATGTTCCCCTATCCTTCGGGGCGCATCCACATGGGGCATGTGCGCAACTACACGCTTGGCGACGTGCTCGCCCGTTACAAGCGGGCGCGCGGCTTCAACGTTCTGCACCCCATGGGCTGGGACGCCTTCGGCATGCCGGCCGAGAACGCCGCGATCGAGCGTGGGATTCATCCCGCCCAGTGGACGCGCGAGAACATCGCCACCATGCGCCGCGAGCTTCAGTCGATGGGGTTGAGCTACGACTGGACGCGCGAGTTCGCCACCTGCGACCCCGAGTACTACCGCCACGAGCAGAGGATGTTCCTCGACTTCCTCGACAAGGGGCTGGTCTACCGCAAGGAATCCTGGGTCAACTGGGATCCGGTGGACCGCACGGTGCTGGCCAACGAGCAGGTGATCGACGGCCGCGGCTGGCGCTCGGGCGCGCCGGTCGAACGCCGCCTCCTGCCCCAGTGGATGCTGCGGATCACGGCCTACGCCGACGATCTTCTCGACTCGCTCGCCCGCCTCGAACGCTGGCCCGAACGCGTGCGCTTGATGCAGGCCAACTGGATCGGGCGCTCGGAGGGCATGCGCATCTTCTTCGCCCTCGAAGGCCGCGACGAGACGCTCGAGGTCTTCACCACCCGGCCCGACACCATCTTCGGGGCGAGCTTCTGCGCGATTTCGCCCAATCACCCGCTCGCCCAGACGCTCGCCGAGGGCGACCCGGCGCTCGCCGCCTTCATCGCCGAATGCAACGCGCTCGGCACCAGCGAGGAGGCGATCGAGCGGGCCGAGAAAAAGGGTTACCGCACCGCGATCGCCGCAATCCATCCGTTCGACCCCGCCCGCAAGCTGCCGGTCTTCGTCGCCAACTTCGTGCTCATGGAGTACGGGACCGGCGCGATCTTCGGCTGTCCGGCGCACGATCAGCGCGACCTCGACTTCGCGCGCAAGTACGATTTGCCCGTGCTTCCGGTGATCGCGCCCGCGGACGCCGACCCGGCGGCGTTCACCATCGGCGATGCGGCCTACACCGGCGACGGGGTGGCGATCAACTCGGACTTCCTCAATGGCAAGACCGTGGCCGAGGCCAAGGCCGCGGTCGCCGAGCGCATGGAGGCCGAGGGCGTCGGCGAACGCACCATCACCTACCGGTTGCGCGACTGGGGAATCTCGCGCCAGCGCTACTGGGGCTGCCCGATCCCGGTGATCCACTGCGAGTCCTGCGGGGTCGTGCCGGTGCCTCGGGACGCGCTTCCCGTCACCCTGCCCGAAGACGTCGATTTCTCGCAGCCCGGCAACCCGCTCGACCGCCACCCGAGCTGGAAGCGCGTGGACTGCCCGCGCTGCGGCCGCGCCGCCCGGCGCGAGACCGACACCTTCGACACCTTCGTCGAATCGTCGTGGTATTTCGCCCGCTTCGCCTGCCCCGACGCCGCCGAGCCGCTCGACCGCAAGGCGGTCGATTACTGGCTGCCGGTCGACCAGTACATCGGCGGGATCGAGCACGCGATCCTGCATCTCCTCTACTCACGTTTCTTTACGCGGGCGTTGCGCGACTGCGGCTATCTCGACTTCGACGAGCCGTTCGAAGGGCTGCTCACCCAGGGCATGGTCTGCCACCAGACCTATCGCGACGCGGACGGGAACTGGCTGTTCCCCGAGGAGGTCCGGCGCACCGACGAGGGAGCCTACGTTCACGCCAAGACCGGCGCCCCGGTCACGGTCGGGCGATCCGAGAAGATGAGCAAATCGCGCCGCAACGTGGTCGACCCCGAAGCGATCATCGACGCTTACGGCGCCGACACCGCGCGGCTGTTCATGCTTTCCGACAGCCCGCCCGAGCGCGACCTCGAGTGGACCGACGCCGGCGTCGAAGGGGCCTGGCGCTATCTCAACCGGCTGTGGCGGATGGTGACCGAGCCCGCCGCGCCGCTTGCCGCCTCGGGCGCGCCCGAGCCCGCGACGATGGGCGAAGCGGCGCGGGCCGCCCGCCGCGCGATCCACAAGACCATCGCCGCAACCACCGACGACCTCGAACGGTTCCGTTTCAATCGAGCGGTCGCACGCATCCGCGAGCTCAGCAACACGTTGGCCGCGCTCTCCGCGGACGAGGACGGCGCGGGCTGGGTGCTGCGCGAGGGCCTGGAGGCGTTGGTCCGCCTGATCGGCCCCATGACCCCGCATATCGCCGAGGAGCTCTGGCGTCGGCTCGGCCACGAGACCTTGCTCGCCGACACCCCCTGGCCCGAGGCCGACCCGGCGCTCGTCGCCGACGACCAGGTCACCATCGCCGTCCAGGTCAACGGCAAGCTGCGCGCCACGATCGCGCTTCCCCGCGACGCCGACCGCGAAACCGCCGAGCGCGCCGCCCTGGAAAACGCCGGCGTCCGCCGGGCGGTGGGCGACAAGCCTGTGCGCCGGGTCATCGTGGTTCCCAACCGGATCGTCAATGTGGTGGTTTAGATGGGCCAAGCGCGCCAGACGGGCTGGACGCGGCGCGGGGCGCTGGGCATCGTTTTCGGGGCCGTTGCGCTAGGGCTCGGGGGCTGCGGGTTCACCCCCCTCTACGGACGCCGCAACCGCCGCGCGATCGCCCATCTCGCCGCGATCAAGATCGACCGCATCCCCGATCGTCTCGGCCAGGTGCTGCGCAACGACCTTCTTTCGCGCCTGACGCCGGCCGGCGAGCCCGAGCGTCCGCTCTACCGGCTCGCGGTCGAGATCACGAAATCGCGGGCGGCGCTCGCCATTCAGCCCGACGATTCGGTCACCCGCTTCAACCTGCGTCTCAACGTGCGCTTCCGGCTCTACGAGATCGCCTCGGGCCGCCTTCTTTACAAGGATTCGACCAGCACCGTCGGCAGCTATAACGCGGTGCGGTCCGATTTCGCCAACCTTTCGGCCGAGATCGACACCGCCAACCGCGCCGCGCTCGAAGCGAGTCAAGAGGTGACGACCCTGCTTGCGCTCTACTTCTCGCGCTATAAGGACGCCGGCGCCGGATCGTGAAGATCGCCGCGAAAGACGCGGACTCCTTCACCCGCCGGCCGCCGAAGGACGTGCGGGCGGTTCTCGTCTGGGGCCCTGACACCGGGCTCGTGCGCGAGCGCGCCGATCGGGTGGTGCGAAGCGTGGTCGACGATCTCGCTGACCCCTTCCGCGTGGTCGCCCTCGCGCCGGCGGCGCTCAAGGACGATCCCGCGCTTCTCAACGACGAGGCGGCGGCGATCGCGCTCGGCGGCGGACGGCGAGCGGTGCGCGTGCGAGATGCGACCGACGCGCTCGCCGACCGTTTCGCCGCCTTCCTCGACGCCGCCCCGGGCGATGCGATCGTGGTCGTCGAGGCGGGCGCGCTCGCCGCGCGGTCGCGGCTGCGCAGGCTCTTCGAAGGCGCGAAGAACGCCGCGGCGATTCCCTGCTACCCGGACGAGGGCGCGGGCCTCGACCGCTTGATCGAGAGCGCGCTCGCCGAGCGGGGGCTTAAGATAGAGGACGACGCGCGCGCCGCGCTCGCCGGGCTTCTTGGCGGCGACCGCCTGGCGACGCGGAGCGAGCTCGACAAGCTCGCGACCTACTGCGCCGAGGCCGGACGGGTGACGCGCGCCGACGTCGAGGCCTGCGTCGGCGACGGGGCGGCGCTTGGGCTCGATACGCTCGCGATCGCCGTCGGCGACGGCGATCTCGCCGCGCTCGACCGCGCGCTCGGCCGCGCCTGGCGCGAAGGGTTGTCGCCCGTTGCGGTTCTGCGCGCCGTCGGCCGCCATATCGAACGCCTACACCGAATCGCCGCCCGAACCAGTGGAGGCGAATCGCTGGACTCCGCGCTCCGAAGCGAACGCCCGCCTCTCCACTTCCGGTTGAGCGACGCCATCCGCCGTCACCATCGCGCCTGGCCGTTGGCGCGGGCGGAACGCGCCCTCGAACGCCTGATGGAGACCGAGATCGCCTGCAAGACGACCGGCATGCCGGCCGAGACCCTGTGCGCGCAGGCGCTGATGGGGCTCGCTTGGGCGGCCGCCGCTCAGTTGTCGTCGCCGCCGAGGCGGCGAACGAGGTCGTCGAGCTGATCGGGGCTCGTGTAAGCGATCTCGAGTCGGCCGCCCGGTCCCCGGTGATGGAGCCGAACTGCGAGGCCGAGCCGGTCGGCGAGGCGGCGTTCGAGCGCGCGGATATCGGCGTCGCCCGTTTCGGCCGCAGGCTTCCGACGCTTCCGCGCCGGCGCGGCGCGGGCGCGGACGAGGCGTTCGGTCTCGCGCACGCTAAGGCCCCGGCGCGCCACCTCCTGGGCGAGCGGCTCAGGATCGGGCGCGCCGAGAAGCGCGCGCGCATGGCCCGCGCTCAGCGCGCCGTCGTCGAGCATCGCCTTGATCGAAGCGGGCAGCCCGAGAAGGCGCAACATGTTGGCGACGTGGCTGCGGCTCTTGCCGACCACGCGGGCGAGCGCCTCTTGGCTGTGGCCGAATTCGTCGATCAGGCGCTGAAAGCCTTCGGCCTCTTCGAGCGGGCTCAGGTTCTCGCGTTGAATGTTCTCGATCAGCGCGACCTCGAGCGCTTCCTTGTCGTCGAGCTCGCGGACCACGACCGGGATCTCGTGCAGCTGCACGAGCTGGGCCGCGCGCCAACGCCGTTCGCCGCTGACGATTTCGTAAGCGCCCGCGACCTCGGGGTCGCGTCGAACAACCAGTGGTTGTAAAACGCCCTTGCCGCGGATCGATTCGGCAAGGGCCTTGATCTCGGCCTCGTCGAAGCGGCGGCGCGGCTGAAGGCGGCTCGGGCGCAGGAACTCGATCGGGACCGCCCGCGGGGCGGCCTCGCCCGCGCCGGCGAACACCTCGTCGGCGGCGTCGCCGAGCAGCGCCGACAGGCCCTTGGCGAGGCCGCGGCGGCGGCCGCTTTCGCCCGCGGCCTTGGGCTTGTCGGCCGCGCTCACGAGGCGAGCGCGAGCCGCTCGCGCTTGAGCACCTCGCCCGCAAGGCGCAGGTAAGCGCGCGAGCCGGCGCAGTTGAGGTCGTAGAGCAGCACCGGCTTGCCGTGGGACGGAGCCTCGGTCACCCGGATGTTGCGCGGGATCACGGTCTCGTAGACCTTCTCGCCCATAAAGCTTCGGACGTCGGCGGCGACCTGATCGGAGAGGTTGTTGCGGCGGTCGTACATGGTGAGCACGACGCCGAGCATCTCGAGGGTGGGGTTGAGGTGGCGACGAACGCGCTCGACCGTCCGCAGAAGCTGGCTCAACCCTTCGAGCGCGAAGAACTCGCACTGCAAGGGCACCAAGATCGAATCGGCGGCGACCAAGGCGTTGACCGTCAACAGGCCGAGCGCCGGCGGGCAGTCGATCAGCACATAGTCGAAGGCCGCCGCCTCGCCCGCGAGCGCGCCGCGAAGCCTGAACTCACGCCGCGCGACGGCGGCGAGCTCGATCTCGGCCGCCGAAAGATCGACCTCGGACGGCAGAATGTGGAGCCCGGGCACCGCGGTCTCGCGCACCGCGTCGGCAAGCGCCGCCTCGCCCATGAGCACGTCGTAGGAGCTCGGCCGGCGCTCCTCCCGGTCGAGACCGAGGCCGGTGCTCGCGTTGCCTTGGGGGTCGAGATCGATCAACAGCACGCGCTTGCGCACGGCCGCGAGCGCGGTCCCGAGGTTGATCGCGGTCGTCGTTTTGCCCACCCCGCCTTTTTGGTTGGCCATCGCGATCACGCGCGCGGGCCGGCGGGCGGCGCGGTCAGGGCCGCGGGCGGCGCTCGGCATTGCGGACTACCTCTTGTATATGCAAAATCGTGCCCGACGGGTCGGTCGCGCTCGGAATCCTTGTGACCCGCATTGTCCATTCTTTGGCCGCCGCGGTCAATTCCTCATCGACGCGCGCGCCCTTGAGGAAAAAGAGCTGCGTCTGCGGCCCGATGAGGCCCGCGGCGAGATCCAAGAGCCGCGGCAATGGGGCGAGCGCGCGGGCGACGACCGCGTCGGCGGGAGCGGGGGGCAAGGACTCGATCCGGCCGCGGACCACCGACGCCGGCGCGCGCGTCTCGCGGATCGCGGTCTCGAGAAAGGCGCATTTCCGGCTGTCGGCCTCGACGAGAACGACCCCTTCGGCCCCCAGGATTGCGAGCACAAGGCCGGGGAAGCCCGCCCCGCTGCCGAGATCGACGATCCGGCGCGCGCCCGGCGGCAGAAGCGGAAAGAGCTGCGCCGAATCGAGCATGTGGCGACGCCAGAGATCGTCGAGGCTCGCTTCCGAGACCAGGTTGATCCGCCGTCGCCAGCGCCGGAGAAGGGCGGCGTAGGCCTCGAGCCGGGCCAGTGTTTCACGTGAAACACCGGTGGCGCGGGCGAAGCCCTCCGGGCCCATGGGCGGCTCGCGGCGTCCGCGTCCGGCCATCACCGGCGCGTCGCCTCTCAAGCCGAGCGGGCGGTCGGCGCGCCCCGGCGGACATAGCGGAGAAGCGCGGTGAGCGCCGCCGGCGTCACGCCCGGGATGCGGGCCGCCGCGCCGAGGGTGGCGGGTCGCGCGCGGCTGAGCTTCTCGCGGACCTCGACCGAGAGCCCGGCGACCCGCCCGTAGTCGAGATCTTCGGGCAAGGCGAGCGCCTCGTCGCGCCGGAAGGCGATCACGTCGGCCTCCTGGCGGGCGAGATAGCGGGCGTAGCGGGCGTCGATCTCGATCTGCTCGGCGATATCCGCGCGCAGGCGCCCAAGCGCGGGCCAGATCGCGGCGAGACGGGCGAGCGTGACCCCCGGATACGCGAGGAGATCCGCCGCCGTCCGCGGCGCCCCGTCGCAGTTGACCTGAAGGCCGCGGCGACGGGCCTCGGTGGGCGTGAGGCGGAGCGAGACCGCCAGGGCGCGCGCCTCGGCGAGCAGGCGGGCCTTCTCGGCGTAGGCGCGCGCGCGCGCGCCGCCGACGCAGCCCGCCGCGATCCCGCGCTCGGTCAGGCGCTGGTCTGCGTTGTCCGCGCGCAGCCTGAGCCGGAACTCGGCGCGCGAGGTGAACATGCGGTAGGGCTCGTCCGCGCCCCGCGTCACCAGATCGTCGATCAGCACGCCGATATACGCGTCCGCCCGGTCGAGAACGAGCGGCGGCTGGCCGCCCGCGGCGCGGGCCGCGTTGATCCCGGCGATCAGTCCTTGCGCCGCGGCCTCCTCGTAGCCGGTCGATCCGTTGATCTGGCCGGCGAGATAAAGCCCGGGGACGCGTCGGGTTTCAAGACTATGGCGGAGCTCGCGAGGATCGACGAAATCGTACTCGATGGCGTATCCCGGGCGCAGCATCTCAGCCCGCTCGAGACCCGGAATCGTGCGAAGAAGCGCCTCTTGCACGTCGCGCGGCAGAGAGGTCGAGATCCCGTTCGGATAGATAACCGGGTTGTCGAGACCCTCGGGTTCGAGAAAGATCTGGTGGCGGTCGCGGTCGGCGAACCGCACCACCTTGTCCTCGATAGAGGGGCAGTAGCGCGGCCCCGTACCCCGGATCGCGCCCGAGTACATGGCCGAGCGCTCGAGGTTCGCGCGCACCAGCGCGTGCGTCGCGGGCGTGGTCGCGGTGAGGTGGCAGACCGTCTGGGGGACCGTGATGCGCGCGGTGAGAAAGGAGAACGGCGTCGGCGGATCGTCGCCGGGCTGGACCTCGAGGCCGGCGAAGTCGATGCTGTCGCGGGCGAGCCTGGGCGGCGTTCCGGTCTTGAGGCGGCCGAGCGCGAAGCCCGCGCGAGCGAGCGTCTCGGCGAGCCCAAGCGCCGGCGCATCGCCCACCCGGCCGGCCGGCGTCCGTTCGTCGCCGATATGAATGAGCCCGCGCAGGAAGGTTCCCGTGGTCAGCACCACGCAAGCGCAGCGGATCGTCTCGCCCGCCGCCGTCACGACGCCCGCGACCCGCCCCGTGGGATCGAGCGCCAGATCCTCGACCGCGGCCGCCCGGATCGCGAGGTTCGGCTGGGCGGCGAGCGCCGCCCGCATCGCCTGGGCGTAGAGCGCGCGGTCGGCCTGCGCCCGCGGCCCCCAGACCGCCGGCCCTTTCGAGCGGTTGAGCATCCGATACTGGATGCCGGCTTGGTCGATGACTCGGCCCATGAGGCCGTCAAGCGCGTCGATCTCGCGCGCGAGCGTGCCCTTGGCGAGCCCGCCGATCGCCGGGTTGCACGACATCGCGCCGATGGTCTCGATCCGGTGGGTGAGAAGAAGCGTGCGCGCGCCGATCCGGGCCGCCGCGGCCGCCGCTTCGCAGCCCGCGTGCCCGCCGCCGATCACGATCACGTCCCAGCCCGTCATGGCGCGCACTCTATGGGGGCGGCGAAAGGCTGTCAAAGCCCGCCGCAGGCTCGCTCTTGGGCGACCGAGGCCCCTGATGTTTCACGTGAAACATCACTTGCCGATGCAGAACTCGGCGAAGATCGCATCGAGCACGTCCTCGACGTCGACCCGGCCCGTGATCCGGCCGAGCGCGCGGGTCGCGAGTCGCAGATCCTCGGCCGCAAGCTCGGGCGCATCCGCCGTCAGCGCGCGCGCGAGCGCCGCCCGACAGTCCTCGAGCGCCGACCGGTGGCGCTGCCGGGTCAAGGCCGGCGCCGCGGTCACGTCGAGGCGGGCGCGCAGCGCCTCGCCAAGAGCGGCGACGAGGGCGTCGATCCCAGCCCCCGTCCGGCAGGACAGCGGGATCGCGGGCCGGCCTGCGAGCGCCGCATCCGCCGCATCAGGAGTCAGCGGAGAGAGGTCGGCCTTATTGACCGCCACGATCGTATCGTCATCGACGAGCGCCCGGGTCTCGGGGTCGATCTCGGGCCAGCGCGTCGCATCGAAGACCGCAATGCGGAGATCGGCCGCCCGCGCGCGCGTGCGCGCCCGCCGCACGCCCTCCGCCTCGATCTCGTCCATTGCCGCCCGCAACCCCGCGGTGTCGACGAGCGTCGCCGGAAAGCCCGCGATCTCCATCTCGACCTCGATCACGTCGCGGGTGGTGCCGGCGCGGGTCGAGACGATCGCCGCGTCGCGGCCCGCAAGCCGGTTGAGCAGGCTCGACTTGCCGACGTTGGGCGCGCCGACGATGACTACGAGCGCGCCTTCGCGCAGCCGCTCGCCCCGGCCTTTGTCATCCAGATGTTGGGTTATTTCATCCAACACACACGAGATATCGTCTACCACCGCCGAATCCAAAGTCTCCGGAAGGTCTTCGTCCGGAAAATCGATCGCCGCCTCGGCGCGGGCGAGCGCGCGCAAGAGCCGCTCCCGCCAACGCTCGTAGACCGCGGCGAGCGCGCCTTCCGCCTGGCGCAGCGCCTGGCGGCGCTGGGCCTCGGTCTCGGCGGCGATGAGGTCGGCGAGCCCCTCGACCGCCGTGAGGTCGAGCCGCCCGTTGTCGAAGGCGCGGCGGGTGAACGCGCCGGGTTCGGCCGGACGCAGGCCCGGGATCGCGGCGAGCGCGCCGAGCACCGCCTCGACCACGGCGCGGCCGCCGTGGAGGTGAAGCTCGGCCATGTCCTCGCCGGTGTAGCTGGCGGGCCCCGGCAGCCAGAGAACGAGAGCGTCGTCGAGCGGCGCGCCGTCGGCCGCGCGCAGCCGGCGCAGGCTCGCCCGCCGCGGGGGCGGCACGTCCCCGGCGAGCGCGTTGAGCGCGGCGGATGCGCGCGGCCCCGAGATCCGGATCACCGCGATCGCCGCCCGTCCCGGGGCGGTGGCCGGGGCGAAGATGGTCACGCCGTCCTTCAACGCGAATAACGCCGCAGGCTGTTTCCCCGCCCTACCGGGGCGGCGCTGTCGTTTCGGGCGACAGCATCAGGCGCGCCGCCCGGCCGCCTTCGACGAGGTGGCGCACAAGAATCTCCTCGATGTCCTCGATGGTTTCATAGCGATACCAGACCCCTTCGGGGTAGACCACCATGGTCGGCCCGAGCTCGCACCGATCGAGGCAGCCCGATGCGTTGATCCGCACCCTTTCGAGCCCAAGCTCCTTGACTCGCGCCTTGAGATAGTTGCGCAGCCGCACCGCGCCCTTGGCGCTGCACGAGCCGCGCGGATGGCCCTCGGGCCGCATGTTGACGCAGCAAAAGACATGGACCCGGTAATAGAGCGGAGGATCGCCGCGCGCGGAGGTCGCGTCCATAGGCGTTCGCCCGTCCGTTCAGCCCTTGTTAGGCTCGGCGTCGGCCGTCTTGCCCGCGGCGGCCTCGCGCCAGATCTTTTGCCATTGCTCCCACGCGGCGAGGCCTTGGGGAGCCCAGGCTTTGAAGAAAGCGTCCGCGTCCAGACCCGCAAGGGCCTCGTCCATGCGCGTGCGCGCCGCGGCGAGAAAGGCCTCGTGCAGCGGCGCGACGTCGGGCAGGCCGAAAAGGCGGCGCGCCTCCTCGGGCGTACAGTCGATGTTGACAGTGATCTTCATCGCTCTGATTCTCCCGGCGCAAGGTGGAAGGCGCTGGACGGTCTTGCCCAGGGCGCGCCTGCGCCCCATTTGACGCAAATTAGGCCAAGCGCTGCCCTCCGGCAACGCCTGCGCGCAAGTCAAATGGTCCGGTCCTGCCGCGATGACAAGAAACCGCCTCGACGGCGAAACAAGCCCCTATCTGCGTCAGCACAAGGACAACCCGGTGCACTGGCAGCCCTGGGACGCCGCGGCGCTCGCGCTGGCCCGGGCCGAGAACAAGCCGATCTTGCTCTCCGTCGGCTACTCGACCTGCCACTGGTGCCACGTGATGGCCCGGGAAAGCTTCGAGAACCCGGAGATCGCGGCGCTGATGAACGAGCTGTTCGTCAACATCAAGGTCGACCGCGAGGAGCGCCCCGATCTCGACGCCATTTACCAGACCGCGCTCGCCCTCCTCGGCCAGCCCGGGGGCTGGCCGCTCACCATGTTCCTGACGCCCGAAGGGGAGCCCTTTTGGGGCGGCACGTACTTTCCCCCGACGGCGCGCTACGGCCGTCCCGGCTTTCCCGAGGTGCTGCGCGCCGTCCACAAGGCCTATCGGACCGCGCCCGAAAAGGTCGCGCTCAACCGCACGGCCATTCTCGGGGCGCTCGATGAAATCGCGGCGCGACCGGCGGGCGAGCCGGTCTCGCTGGAAAACCTCGATACGGCGGCCCGCACGCTCTTGGCCGAGATCGATCCGATCAACGGCGGAATCGGGACCGCGCCCAAGTTTCCCCAACCCTTGGCGCTCGAGCTCCTCTGGCGCGCCTACTGTCGGACCGGCCAGGCCGCGTTTCGCGACGCCGCAGTCTCGAGCCTGCGCCACATCTGCAACGGCGGCATCTACGACCATCTCGGCGGCGGGTTCGCCCGCTATGCGGTCGACGGCCGGTGGCTGGTTCCGCATTTCGAGAAGATGCTCTACGACAATGCGCTTCTCGTCGGGCTTCTGAGTCAAATCTGGCTCGCGACCGGCGACGATCTGTTCAAAAAAAGAACGGTCGACACGGTGGCCTGGCTTCTCCGCGAGATGAGCGTGTCTGGCGGCGGTTTCGCGAGCGCCTTCGACGCCGACAGCGAGGGCGAGGAAGGCCGCTTCTACACCTGGGAAGCCGCAGAGATCGACCGCCTTCTGGGGCCCGGCGACGCGGCCCGGTTCCGCGCCGCCTACGACGTCCGCGATGACGGCAACTGGGAAGGGCGCACGATCCTCCATCGCAACCACCCGGGCGCCGCGCAAGTTCCCGAGGACGACGATCTCGCCGCCATGCGCGCGACCCTGTTCGCGGCCCGCGCAAAACGAGTGCCTCCCGCGCGGGACGACAAGGTGCTCGCCGACTGGAACGGCCTCGCGATCGCCGCCCTCGCCTTTGCGGGCGAGGCCTTCGACCGCGCAGACTGGGTCGCCGCGGCGGCGCGCGCCTTCGCCTTCGTGCGCGCCAAGCTCGGCGCGGAAGAGAACCGCCTTCATCACAGCTACTGCGACGGCAAGGTCCGCGGCCACGCTATTCTCGACGACTACGCCAACATGGCCCGCGCCGCTCTCGCCCTGTACGAGGCGACGGCCGAGACCGCCTATCTCTCCCAGGCTGCGGCCTGGGTCGAAACCGTCGAGACCTTCTTTCGCGACCAGACGTTGGGCGGCTACTACCTGACCCCGAGCGATGGCGAGCGATTGATCGTGCGCACCCGCTCGGCCGCCGATTCGGCGACCCCGGCAGGCAACGCCACCCTTCTCGACGTGCTCGCCCGCCTGCACGCATTGACCGCCGAGGCCGTCTATCGGGACCGCGCCGAGGCGCTGATGGCCGCCTTCGGCGCCGAAGCGCGACGAAACCCGTTCGCGCACTGCGCCTTTCTCAATGCGGTCGAGATCTGGCGCAGCCCGATCCAAGTGGTGATCGTGGGCGAGGACGGAAGCGACGACACCCGCGCGCTGGCCCGCGCCGCGCTCGAAACGCCGAATCCCAACCGGGTGCTAAGCCGGATTGCGCCGGGAACCGCGCTTCCCGCGGGACATCCCGCCTCGGGACGCGCGATGATCGACGGCCGCGCCACGGCTTACGTATGCGCGGGCCAGACCTGCTCGCTCCCGATCACCGATCCCCCCGCGCTCCGGTCCGCCCTCGCGCCGCGGGCCGCTCCATCGTGACGGAGCGGCGCGGCCGGCTCCGTCGTGACAGGCTTCGGCGAGCGCGCTAGGATCGCCCCGTCGCCCGGCGGCGGCGCTGCCGGCCGGGCCGGTTTTCGCGCTTATGATCTCGCGGGAGGAACCCATGACGCGCGCCATCCGCATTCACGAGACCGGCGGACCCGAAGCGCTTCGCTGGGAGGACGTCGACGTCGGCGCCCCGGGACCGGGCGAGATCCGGGTTCGCCATACGGCGATCGGTCTCAATTTCATCGACGTTTACCTGCGCAGCGGGCTCTATCCTTTGCCCGGGCTTCCCGCCGTCCTCGGCATGGAAGCGGCCGGCGTGGTCGAAGCGGTCGGCCCCGGGGTCGAGCGGCCGGCCGTAGGCGACCGCGTGGCTTACGCCGCCATGCCGCCCGGCGCTTACGCGGAAGCGCGCATCATGCCCGCCGACCGGGTGGTGACGCTGCCCGATGCGATCGACGACCGCACCGCCGCGGCCATGATGCTCAAGGGCATGACCGCAGAGTACCTCCTGCGCCGGACCTTTCGCGTCAAGGAAGGCGACGCGATCCTGTTCCACGCCGCCGCCGGCGGCGTCGGACTGATCGCTTGCCAGTGGGCCAAGATCCTCGGCGCGACGGTCATCGGCACCGTGGGAACGCGCGAGAAAGCCGAGAAGGCGCGCGCCCACGGCTGCGACCACCCGATCGTCACGACCGAGGAGGACTTCGTCGCCCGGGTCCGCGAGATCACCGACGGCGAAGGCTGCGCGGTGGTCTACGATTCGATCGGCAAGGACACCTTCGAGGGCTCTCTCGACTGCTTGGCCCCGCGCGGCATGTTGGTGCTGTTCGGCCAGTCCTCGGGCCCGGTGCCGCCGTTCGACGCCGGCGTGCTCGCGGCCAAGGGCTCGCTCTACCTCACCCGGCCTTCGCTGTTCCACTACACGGCCACGCGCGAGGAGCTCGATTCTTGCGCCTCCGCGCTGTTCGAGGTCGTCGCCGCGGGCAAAGTCGCCATCACCATCGGCCAAACCTATCCGCTCGCCGAGACGGCGCAGGCGCACCGCGATCTCGAAGCGCGCCGGACGACGGGCTCGACCGTCCTCTTGCCCTGAGTTCGGACCCGAACGCAGAAGGCGCCCGGCGCGCCGCTCTTGCGCCCGCGCGCAGAACGTTGCATATACCCATTCATGGTGGAACGATTGCTCGGTTCCGCGCTTGCCGAACGCCCGGCCGAGGTGCTCGCCGCTTGCTTGTGCACCAACCTGCGCAAGGCCTCGCGGGTCGCGACCCAACGCTTCGACGCCGCCCTCAAGACCTGCGGCGTGACCGCCAATCAGCTCGCCCTTCTCCTCGCCTGCGCCGAGCCCGAAGGCGTCACGACGGCTGCGATCTCGACGGCGTTGGCCGTCGACCGCTCGACGCTGACGCGGACCCTGCGGCCCTTGGTCGAGAGCGGATTGATCGCGCGCGATGCGCGCGCGCGGCCGCATCGATATCGTTTGACCGAGCTTGGACGCGAGCGCGTCGCGGAAGCGCTCCCTCTCTGGGCGGCGGCCGAACGCGCGCTCGCCGAGGCGCTCGGATGGGAGACCACGGCGCGGCTCCTCGCCGATCTCGGCCGGGTGGCCGCAAGCCCCAATGACGGCTGAACCGGCCGCTTCTTCAATCTTGTATATGCAGGAACGCGGCGCGCTCAGGCGTTCATCGAATCGAAGAACTCGGCGTTGTTCTTGGTGCTTTTGAGCTTATCCAGCAGGAACTCCATGGCGTCGATCGGGCCCATGGGCATCAGAATGCGGCGAAGCACCCACATCTTCGACAGCACCGCCTTGTCGACCAGCAGCTCCTCCTTGCGGGTGCCCGACTTGCTGATATCGATGGCCGGGAAGGTGCGCTTGTCGGCGAGCTTCCGGTCCATGACGATCTCTGAGTTGCCGGTGCCTTTGAACTCCTCGAAGATGACCTCGTCCATGCGCGAGCCGGTGTCGATCAACGCGGTCGCGATAATGGTCAGCGAGCCGCCGCCCTCGATATTGCGGGCGGCGCCGAAAAAGCGCTTGGGCCGTTGCAGCGCGTTGGCGTCGACGCCGCCTGTGAGCACCTTGCCCGACGACGGCACCACCGTGTTGTAGGCGCGCGCGAGGCGGGTGATCGAATCGAGCAGGATCAGCACGTCGCGCTTGTGCTCGACGAGACGCTTCGCCTTCTCGATCACCATCTCGGCGACCTGGACGTGGCGCGTGGCCGGCTCGTCGAAGGTCGAGCTCACCACCTCGCCCTTGACCGAGCGCTGCATGTCCGTGACCTCTTCGGGCCGCTCGTCGATCAGAAGAACGATGAGGTAGACCTCGGGGTGATTGACGGCCACCGCATGGGCGATGTTCTGCATGAGCACCGTCTTGCCCGCCCGCGGCGGCGAGACGAGAAGCGCGCGCTGGCCCTTGCCGAGGGGCGCGACAAGCTCGATCACGCGGGTCGAAAGATCCTTGGTCGATCCGTCCTCGACCTCGAGATGAAGGCGCTCTTCGGGGTAAAGCGGCGTGAGGTTGTCGAAATTGACGCGGTGGCGCGCCGCTTCGGGCGGATCGAAGTTGATGGTGTTGACCTTGAGCAGCGCAAAATAACGCTCGCCGTTCTTTGGAGCGCGAATCTGGCCCTCGACCGTATCCCCGGTCCGCAGCGAAAAGCGCCGAATCTGGCTGGGCGAAACGTAAATGTCATCGGGGCCCGGCAGATAATTGGCCTCGGGCGCGCGGAGAAAGCCGAAGCCGTCCTGAAGGATCTCGAGAACCCCTTCGCCGTGAATCGCCGTGTTGTTCTCGGCAAGCTGCTTGAGGATCGCAAACATCAGATCCTGTTTGCGCAGCATGCTCGCGTTCTCGACGCCGAGCTCTTCGGCGTAAGAGAGAAGGTCTTCGGGCGACTTGAGCTTGAGCGCTTTCAGATTCATGGCTGGAACGTCGAAGGATAAGGAGGGAAGTCGGCGGAACGGAAGACCCCGCCCCGGCGCGGGAATGTGGGGATATGCGGTGTTACACCACTTCCGTTAATGGCTCGTTAAGGCTATTCGATGGTTGTCCGGCGAGGCGTCCCGGCGCGACAGTCTCTGCGCTCTCGCCAAAGGAAAGCGACCCAACAGTAACGGGACCGGAGACCCCGAGTCAAACGGCGCGTTCAGAACGGCCGCACGATCACCAGGATCACGATCCCGATCATAAGGACGGTCGGAACCTCGTTGGCCACTCGATAGAACAGATCGCTCCGCCGATTGCGGCCAAGGGCGAAGTCCTTCCGCCACATCGCCATCAGCATATGGGCCGCAAGAAGGCCGAGAACAAGAACGATCTTGACGTGAATCCAACCTTCCGTGAAATCAACCGCCTCGGGCACGAACAAAAGCCACAGACCGCTCGCCAGAACGAGGATCATCGCCGGCGTCATGATCGCGCGCAGGAGGCGGCGCTCCATGACGATGAGCATCTCGGACGCGGCCGTGCCGGGCTCGGCCCCGCAGTGGTAGACGAACAGTCGCGGCAGGTACAGAAGGCCCGCCATCCATGCGATCACGGCAATCACGTGAATCGCCTTAACCCACAAGTAGACGTCTGCGTCCATGCTACACCTCCTTGCCCCGCCGCGGGCAAAGTCGAAACCCGCGCGGGCACGCGCCAGCGGAATCATCACAAGGGGCGAGCCCGGGGCCGGCGGCGAGCGCGCGGCGGATCAGGCCCGCAAGCGTTTCTATGAACAACGGCGCGGTGCCGAGCGCGGGCGCGCGCCGATAAAGAGGCACGCCGGCGTTCTCGGCGAGACGGCGGTACTCGATATCGAGCTCGACCAGAGTCTCCGAGTGCTCGGAAACGAAGGCGATCGGCGCGAGAACGACGGCCACGCGGTCGCGCCCCGCGCGCGCGAGCTCGTCCGCGGTCGACGGCCCCACCCATTCGAGAGGACCGACCCGGCTCTGATAGCACACCGTCCAGTCGAGCGCTGAACAGCGAGCCGCAAGCGCGTCCGCGATCGCCTGCGCCGTCCGCTCGACTTGCCAAACGTAGGGATCGCCGCGCGCGACGATCTTCTTCGGCAGACCGTGGGCCGAAAACAGAACACGGAACGGCCTCTCCGCGCCGATCGCCGCGATTTCGGCCTCGATCAGCGCGGCGTGGGCGGCGACGAAGCCGGGCTCGGTCGGGTAGCAGCAGATGCGGTGAACGGGCGCGGTAAGCCCCTCGCGCGCCGCGGCGCGCTCCCAAGCCGCGAACGACGACGCCGTGGTCGTCGAAGAAAATTGCGGATAGAGCGGAAGAAGAACCACCCGATCGGGGTTGAAGGCCGCAACCTCGGCCGCCGCCGCATCGCTCATTGGATGCCAATAGCGCATGGCGATAACCACTTTCACCGCGCCAAGATCGGAAAGCGCGCGCGCAAGCGCTTCGGCCTGAGATCGGGTCTCGGCGTTGAGCGGGGAAGCGCCGCCGATCTCGGCGTAGATCTTCCGCGCGGTCGGCGCCCGCCGATGCGAAACCAGGGTCGCAAGGCACCAGCGCAATGGTTGCGGCGCGCCGACGATGGCCGGGTCGTTGAACAGGTTGAACAGAAAAGGCTGAACCGCTTCGGGCGAATCGGGGCCGCCAAGGTTGAACAGAACGACCGCGATTCGGTCTCCGACTTTCCCTGTCCTTTCGCGCGCTTCGATCATCCCGCAGCGCGGCGCACCCGCGCAACCAGGCGAGCGACATTCTCGGGCGGGGTCTGGGGCAAGACCCCGTGGCCGAGATTGAACACGTAAGCGCCGCCTCCCAAAGTCTCGACAAGGGAATCGATTGCCCGATCCATCGCCGCGCCGCCGACGAGAAGCATGACCGGGTCGAGGTTCCCCTGGACCGCCCGGCGCTTCTGCACCGTCGCCGCCGCCCACTCGGGAGGCGCCGTGGCGTCCAAGCTCACGGCATCGACGCCCGTCTCGTCCCCATAAGCCTCGATCATCAGGCCAGCGCCCCGCGGAAAGCCGATGATCGGAACCGCGCCGCAAGCCTCGCGGACCATCGCGACGAGCGCGCGCGTCGGCGCGATCACCCAACGCCTGAACGCCGATTCGGGCAGAACCCCGGCCCAGCTATCGAAGACCTGCACCGCCTCGGCGCCGCGCCGGATCTGGGCGATGAGATGAGCGGCGGTCGCCCGGACCACGACATCGATCAGACGGGCGAAGCCCGCCTCGTCCCCATAGGCCCAACGCTTGACCTCGGCGAAGTCGCGGCTTGCGCCGCCTTCGACCATATAGGTCGCGACCGTCCAGGGCGCGCCCGCAAATCCGATCAGGGCGACCTCGGAAGGAAGGCTCGCGGCCACCCGCTCAACCGTCTCATAGACCGGAGCAAGCCGATCAACCATCGCTTCGGGATCGAAAACGGGAAGCGCATCTCCCTGCCGGACGGGGGAAAGCCTCGGCCCTTCCCCTTCCACGAAGGCAAGCTCAAGCCCAAGGGCATGGGGCACGACGAGAATGTCGGAGAACAGGATCGCCGCGTCCATACCGAAGCGCCGCACGGGCTGAAGCGTCGCCTCGGCCGCAAGCGAAGGCGTGTAACAGAGATCGAGGAAGCTCCCGGCCCTCTCGCGAAGCCGCCGATACTCGGGCAGGTAGCGACCCGCTTGGCGCATCAACCAGACCGGCGGAGGTTGGCTCCCTGTTCGCTCAAGAGCGCGAAGCAGGGGCTTCGACTGTGTCATTGGGAGGTCATCGATGATCGGGAAAAAGGGCTCGCTGGCATTGGGCGGCTCTTTCCATACTACCTTTCAAAAAGGAAAGAAAGGTGGCGTGGTGTAGTGGAACGCTGTGTGAATCGGGGATTGTCGGTTGTCCACCGGAAATCCCGAATCGGCCGCGGCCGCAACGCGGCCTCGCCTGGGCCGTGCATAACCGGTGTATGGCTGTGGGAAAATTCGCGCTCGTCGGCGCGATCGGCCCTCTGCGCGCCGCTTGACGGGGGGTGTGGATTGCGGGAAACCGATTGGACCCGGGCGACGGTTTTCCGAGTCATCCCCGGCTTGGGACCGGAACCGTGATCGTTGTCCCCAGACAACAAGCCGTGGTATGGCGAAGGCGCGAGCGGGGAGCGATTTGGGCGGTCGCCGCGAAGGTCTCGGTTATCCCCGTGATTCGCGATCTGCGACCGGCCCCGCGACAGGAGAGCGCACGTCATGAAGCGGTTCCATCTCCATCTCGTTTCCGACGCCACGGGCGAGACCATCAACAGCGTTGCGCGCGCGGTGATCGCTCAGTTCGAAGACGTGGAGGCGGTCGAGCACTTCTGGTCCCTGGTTCGCAGCGAACGTCAGATCGACAACGTCCTCGCCGCCATCAAGGAAACGCCCGGGGTCGTTTTGTTCACGCTGGTCGACAAGACCTTGCGCGACCGGCTGGAGCGCGGTTGCCATCGCCTTGGCGTGCCGTCGGTCCCGGTGCTCGAGCCGGTGATCGAGGTGCTGAGCGCCCATATCGGCAGCAAGGTCAGCGGCCAGCCGGGGCGTCAGCATCTGCTCGACGCCGAGTACTTCACCCGGATCGACGCCATGCACTTCGTGCTCGCCCACGACGACGGCCAATCGGTCCACGACCTCGAAGACGCGGACGTGGTTCTCGTCGGAGTTTCGCGAACCTCGAAGACGCCGACCTGCTTCTACCTCGCCAACCGTGGGATCAAGGCGGCGAACGTGCCGGTGGTTCCCGGCGCGCCGCTGCCGCCCGAAGTTGAGGCCCTGACCCGACCCTTGGTTCTTGGCCTCACCATCACGCCTGAGCGCCTGGTCGAGATTCGCCGCAACCGCCTGCGCATGCTTCGCCAGGATGCCGAGACCGACTACGTCGATCTCGAGCGCGTGACCGAGGAGGTTCTCGCCGCACGTCGTCTGTTCGCCAAGCAACGCTGGCCGGTGATCGATGTGACCCGGCGCTCGATCGAGGAGGTCGCAGCCGCGATTCTTCAACAGCTCGCGAAGCACAATGGCGGCGAGATCGTTTTCTCGACGCGCATTCCGCCCGGTGCGGCCGACGTTCCACGTTAGGGCGACGAGGAAGAAGACCGTCACATGGCAATGGACGCCCACTCCAAAGTCGTGCTCGCCTCGCGCTCGCCGACGCGGGCCGCGCTTCTCCGCAACGCAGGCGTCGTTTTCGAGGTCGATGCCGCAGGGGTCGACGAAACCGAGGTCAAAGCCGCGCTCAAGGCTGAAAATGCGCCCTCGCGGGAGATCGCTCTCACTCTTGCCGAGCTCAAGGCCCGGGGGGTCTCGCGCCGGCGCCCGGGCGCGCTTGTCATCGGCGCGGACCAGCTCCTCGACTGCGAGGGGCGGCTGTTCGACAAGCCCGGCGACATGGCTGCGGCGCGGCGCGATCTTCTTCTTCTGCGCGGTCGGACTCACAGCCAGATCAGCGCGGTCTGCGTGGTTCTGGATGAGGCGACGATCTGGCGGCACGCGGACGTCGCGCGCCTTGTCGTGCGTCCCTTCTCGGACGCGTTTCTCGAATCCTACCTCGCCGCCGCCGGAGACGAGATCCGCGGCTGCGTTGGCGCCTATCGGCTTGAGGGCCTCGGCGCGCAGCTTTTCTCGCGCATCGAGGGAGACTACTTCACCGTTCTCGGCCTGCCGTTGTTGCCGCTGCTCGCGTTTCTGCGCGAGCACGGGGTGGTGATGCCATGACGCTTACGGGCGCGGCTCGGGTTGCGGGCGTCATGGGTTGGCCGATCGCGCATTCGCGCTCGCCCCGGCTGCACGGGTACTGGCTCGAGGCCTATGGAATCGACGGCGCCTATGTGCCGCTTGCGGTCGCGCCCGAAAACCTCGCCTGCGCGCTTGACGCCTTGCCGGCGCTCGGCTTCGCGGGCGTGAACCTGACCGTTCCCCACAAGGAGGCGGCGCTCGGTCGGATGGCGCGGATCAGCGAGGCGGCGCGGCGGATCGGCGCTGTCAACACGGTGGTCGTGGCCGACGACGGCAGCCTTTCGGGAGACAACACCGACGCCTTCGGTTTCATCGAGAACCTGCGCGCGGGGGCGCCCGCTTGGCGGGCCGAGGCCGGGCCTGCGGCGGTGCTCGGCGCCGGCGGCGCAGCTCGCGCCGTCTGCGTCGCGCTCGCCGACGCCGGCGCGCCCGAGGTTCGCATCGTCAACCGAACCAAGGCGCGCGCCGAAGCGCTCGCCGCCGCGCTCGGCGGACCCTTTTCGGCTTGGGGTTGGGATGCGCTCGATGAGGCGCTCGCCGGCGCGGCGCTCCTTGTCAACGCGACCACCATCGGCATGGCGGGCGGACCGGCGGCGACGATCGACCTTTCTCCCTTGCCGCCCCATGCGGTGGTCAACGACATCGTCTACGTTCCCCGCACGACCCCGCTTCTCGCCGCCGCCGCCGCCCGAGGGCTCAGAACCGTCGATGGGCTCGGCATGCTGCTCCATCAGGCGCGGCCAGGCTTTCGGGCCTGGTTCGGCGTCGATCCCGAGGTCACGCCCGAGCTTCGCGCCTTCGTTGCGCGCGATCTCGAGACCTGAAGGCGCTCCGTGGTCGTTCTCGGGCTTACTGGATCGATCGGCATGGGCAAGTCGGTCGCCGCCGCCATGTTCGCCCGCGAAGGCGCGGCGGTGTTCGACGCCGATGCGGCGGCGCATGCGCTTCTCGGGCCGGGCGGCGCGGCGGTCGCCGAGACGGCCGAAGCGTTTCCGGATTGCCTTTGCACGGTCGACGGCCGGCCGGCGATCGACCGGCGCGCGCTCGGCCGACGGGTCTTCGGCGACGATGCCGCGATCGCCCGGCTCGAAGCGATCCTGCATCCCCGGGTCCGAGCGGCTGAACGTCGGTTCATCAAGCGGATGCGCGCGCAAAGACGCGCGCTCGTGGTGCTCGACATCCCGCTTCTGTTCGAGACCGGAGGCGAGCGCCTGTGCGACGCCGTCGCGGTCGTCGTCGCGCCCCCTTTCGTGCAGGAAAGCCGGGTTCTCGCCCGACCGGGAATGACGCCCGCGCGCCTCGCCGCGATCCGCGCGCGCCAGACGCCGGACCGCGAGAAGGTCCGCCGCGCCGACTTCGTCATTCCGACCGGGCTTGGCCGCGCCCAGACCTTGCGCTGCGTCCGCGCCATCGTCAGAATACTGACCGACGGCCGCGAATCCCGGGCGCGCCGGCGTCGTCGATCGTTCTGCAGACCCTGACAGGCGAAAGAGCAGCGAAGGCAGCGTCCATCATGCGCGAGTGCGTCGTCGACACCGAGACCACCGGCCTCGATCCGACCAACGGCGATCGGATCGTCGAGATCGGTTGCGTCGAGCTCGTGAACCTTGTGCCGACGGGCCGCGAGTTCCAGGTCTACATCAATCCCGAACGCGACATGCCCGAGGCGGCCTTCGCCGTCCATGGCCTGTCGACAGAGTTTCTAAAATCGAAACCCGTGTTCGCCGATGTGGTCGAAGACTTTCTCGCTTTTATCGGCGACGCCGCGCTCGTCATGCACAACGCCGAGTTCGACCGCGGTTTCCTCAACGCCGAGCTTGCGCGAATCAAGCGCCCGCTTCTGCCGCCCGAGCGGGTGATCGACACCGTGCGGATCGCGCGCAGCCGGTTTCCGGGCGCGCCCGCTAGTCTCGACGCGCTCTGCCGGCGATTCGGAATCGACGCTTCAGAGCGGACGGTCCACGGCGCGCTCCTCGACGCCCAGCTCTTGGCCGAGGTCTATCTCCAGCTCCGCGGCGGACGCCAGCCGGCGCTCGGGCTCGATGCCGCGGTCCGCTCCGATCCCGTGGCGACCGGGAGCGTGGCAGACGCGCGCATCCGGCCTCCGCGCCCCCATGCGCCGAGCGAGGCCGAGATGGCGGCGCACGCCGCCTTCATCGAAGGGACCGTGAGAAATCCGATCTGGCGGAGTTAGAGCCGGTTCGCTCGCGGGGGATCGCTCCGGGCTCCGGGCCGACGCCTATTCGTCGTCATCCGCATCGTCGTCGGCATCGTCGCTCACGGGCATGCTGCCGTTCCCGCCGGCCTGGGCGGCGTGGTGGCTCTGGTAAAGCGCCATGAAATCGATCGGCTGGAGCATCAGCGGCGCGAAGCCGCCGTCGCGGACCGAATCGGCGATGATCCGACGGGCGAAAGGAAACAGAATTCGCGGGCACTCGACCATGGTGACGAGGCCGAGCGTCGCCTCGTCGAAGCCGGAAATCTGGAACAGCCCGCCGTAAGCGAGTTCAACGATGAAGGCGACGGCCTCGCCCCGGGTCGCCTTGACCTCGAACTCGAGCAGAACCTCGTAGGTGTCCTCGGCGACCCGGCGCGATTTGACCTTCACGCCGACGTCGCCGTGGGGCTGGCCTTCCTCGCCGGCGAGGCTCGCCGGCGCAAGCGGGTTCTCGAACGAAAGATCCTTGACGTACTGGGTCAGGATCGAGAGCGAGGGCGTCGCTTCTGCGGGCTCGTCGGCCGCAGCCGGGTCGTTTTGCGCCGGGTTCGGTGTGTCGTCGGCCATCTCGGGGCTCCGTCGTTGACGAGTGGCAGTGGCTACCACGCTCCCGGGCCGGGCACAAGCCCCGGGGCGCGATTCCCGACCATGGGCTTACCTGCGCCGCGGATCTTTCCCGTCGAGACGCGGGCGTTCGGCGGGCGACGGGGGATCTTCGTCGACCACCGTGTACTCGCCGTCGATCACGTCGTCGCGCGCCGCGTGAAAGCCGAAGATATGGACCTCGCCACGGGCCGCCATCCGGCGCAGGGCCCAGAAGGCGAGCGCCTGGCGCAGCGCCGGCACGAGAAGCGCGGCGCCTGCGAGATCGGTGACGAAGCCGGGCGTGAGCAAAAGCGCGCCGGCGAGCAGAAGACCCACGCCATCGACGATCTCGCGCACCGGAACGTCGCCGCGGGCGATCGTCTCGCGGGCGCGCGCAAGCGTCGCAAGCCCCTGATGATGAAGCACGGCCCCGCCGGCGACCGCGGTGGCGACCACAAGGCCGAGCGTTGGCCACAGCCCCAACCATCCGCCGACCTTGACGAAGACGGCGATCTCGACCATCGGTATGGCGATGAGGGCGAGAAAAATGGCGAGGCCCATGCTTGCGTCGTCCTTTCAAGCGGCTTATCTAAGAACTTAAGGGCCGCATCTCTTTGGCGGCGGTGAAGACTCGACCCGAGGCCGCCAGGCCTCTACCCTGTGATCGGTTCGCCGACGGCCGAACGGTTCGGCCGTCGCATGCAGGCCGCCCACGTCCCGCGGGACGGAGACCATGAACGAAGGCTTCCAATTCCTCGATATCATATTTTTCGCCATGGTCGCAGCGTTCATTCTGCTGCGCTTGCGGAGCGTGCTCGGCCGCCGCACCGGTCACGAACGGCGGCCGGCCGATGCGCTTGCGCGCCGGCGGGCCGAGAGCGGCGAGGATAACGTGATCCGCCTTCCCGACGCCGAAGCGGCCGGTCAGGACGCGGACGCCGAGGACGACTTCGCCGACGTGGGCGACGAGGCGCTCGCCGCCGGGCTGACCCAGATCAAGATCGCCGATCCGAGCTTCACCCGCGCGCATTTCCTCGAGGGCGCGCGGGCCGCGTTCGAGATGATCATCGCCGCCTTCGCCGCCGCCGACACCGAGGCGCTTCGCCCCCTGCTCGCCGACGACACTTACGCGCGCTTCGCCCAGAACATTCGGGACCGCCTTGCGGCCGGGCACACATTGGAGACGGTGCTGGTCTCGATCGACTCGGCCGACATCATCGAGGCCGGAATGAACGGGCGCAACGCCTTCGTCACGGTGCGTTTCGTCAGCCATCAGATCAACGTCACCCGCGACGCAGACGGCGCGGTGGTCGAAGGCGATCCCCGGACCGCCGTCGAGGTGGTCGACATCTGGACCTTCGAGCGCAACACCCGTTCGCGCGATCCCAACTGGCGGCTGGTGGCGACGCGCGAGTCTGCGTGATCGTCCGGCTTTCGCTGCCCTGACCCATGGGGAACGACTCGGGAGCGGCGATGCGACGAACAGTGCGGGCGGGACTCGTTCTCGGCGCGCTGCTCGCGCTCGCGGCCTGCGTTCAGACGCCCCCGCCCGAGCCTCGGCTCGACCTTGCCCCCGTCTCCTTCGCCGATCTTCCGGGCTGGAGCGCCGATTCGCAAGGAGAGGCGCTCGTTGCGTTCCGGCGGAGCTGCGCACGGATCGCGCGGCTTCCCGACGACCGGCCCCTCGGCGCCCTGGCGGCCGCCGGCCGGGCGGGCGACTGGCGCGCGCCTTGCGCCGCCGCCGCCCAAGTCCCAACGGACGACGACGCCGCGGCCCGGCGCTTCTTCGAGACCTGGTTCGCGCCGTATGCGGCGCGCGACCGGGGCCGGCGCGAAGGGCTGTTCACCGGCTATTTCGAGCCCCTGCTCGATGGTTCGCGGACGCGCGATTCGCGCTATCGCATTCCGCTTTACGGCCGGCCCGCCGATCTGGTGACGGTCGATCTCGGCCTGTTCGCGGACGATCTCGCGGGGCGGCGGATCGCGGGCCGGATCGACGGCGGCCGGCTTCTGCCGTACGAGAGCCGGGCCGAGATCATGGCCGGCGCGCTCGCCGGACGGGCGCCGGTGCTGGCCTGGGTCGATGATCCGGTCGACGCCTTCTTCCTTCAGGTTCAGGGATCGGGCCGGGTGCGGCTGCGCGAGGGCGGCGTCCTCAGGCTCGGCTACGCCGCGAGCAACGGGCATCCTTACGTCAGCATCGGCCGCGTTCTGGTCGCGCGCGGCGCGCTTGCGCCCGAGGCCGTCTCGCTCCAGACGATCCGGGCCTGGATCGCCGATCACCCGGACGAGGCCGCCGCATTGCTCGCCGCCAACCCGTCTTATGTGTTCTTCCGCGCGCTTTCGGGCGACGGCCCGCTCGGTAGCCAAGGCGCGGTGCTGACTCCCGGGCGCAGCCTCGCGGTCGACCGCAGGTTCATCCCGCTCGGCGCGCCGGTCTATCTTGTCGGGACGATGCCTGCGCCCGAAGCCGGCGACGCGGATCGCCCGCTCAACCGTCTGCTGATCGCCCAGGATACCGGCGGCGCGATTCGCGGACCGCTGCGCGGCGACGTGTTCTGGGGCTTCGGCCCGCGCGCAGAAGCGATCGCCGGGCGCATGAAGCACCCGGGGCGGATCTATCTTCTGCTGCCGCGCGCGCCGGTTCTTGCGTCTAAGGACCGGCTCCCCCATTCTGTGCCGCAATGATCGGGAGGGACGGGAACCGGGGCGACGACCGCAGCGGGCCAGAGGCCGGCGCGGCGCCCGCGCGTCCCCGGGTCGGGCTGTTCGTCACCTGCCTCGTCGATCTCTTCCGGCCCCGGGTTGGCTTCGCCGCGGTCAAGCTGCTCGAGGACGCGGGCTGCCGGGTCTCGGTCCCCGCCGTTCAGACCTGCTGCGGCCAGCCGGCCTACAACGCGGGCGACCGGGCGGACGCCTCCGCGATCGCGCGCGACGTGATCGCGGCGTTTGCGGACTTCGATTACGTGGTCGCGCCGTCGGGGTCTTGCGCCGGCATGCTGCGCCATCACTATCCCGCGCTGTTCGCGGACGATCCGGCCATGGGCCCGAGGGCCCGCGCGCTTGCCGAACGGACCTTCGAGCTCGTCGCCTTTCTTCACGACGTCATGGGGGTGACGGAGGTCTCGGCCCGGTTCGAGGGCGCGGTCACCTATCACGACGCTTGCTCGGGCCTGCGCGAGCTCGGCGTGCGCGACCAGCCGCGCCGGCTTCTGCAAAGCGTGGCCGGGCTTTCGCTTGTGGAGATGAGCGATCCCGAGCTCTGCTGCGGGTTCGGCGGCACCTTCTGCGTGAAGTACCCCGAGATTTCGGGGCGCATGGTCGCCGACAAGGTCGCCGATGCGGCCCAGACCGGGGCCGATCTCCTGCTCGCCGGCGACCTCGGCTGCCTTCTCAACATCGCGGGGCGGCTCCGCCGCGAGGGTCGGCCGATCGCCGCGCGCCATGTGGCCGAGGTGCTCGCCGGGATGGCGGACGGCCCGGCCATCGGCGAGCCGCGCGGCGGGGGCGAGGGCGAGCGGCGATGACCATGCCTGTGACCAGCCCGGATTTCCGCGCCAACGCGGCGCGCGCGCTGCATGATGCGGACCTTCAGCGCGCGCTCGTCAAGATGAAGGCGGGTTTCATCGACAAGCGCCGGCGCGCGGTCGAGCGCCTGCCCGAGTTCGAGGCCTTGCGCGACGCCGCCCGCGCCATCAAGGACCATGTGCTCGACAATCTCGACCTCTACCTCGAGATCTTCGAGGCTCGGGTGGTCGAGGCCGGCGGCCGGGTCCACTGGTGCGCCGATCCGCAGGCCGCGCGCGAAACCGTGCTCGCGCTTTGCCAAGAAGCCGGCGCGCGCACCGTGACCAAGAGCAAGAGCATGATCGCCGAGGAGATCGGGCTCAACGACTATCTGCTCGAGCACGGGATCGAGCCGATCGAGACCGATCTCGGCGAATACATCATCCAGCTCGCCCAGGAGCCGCCGAGCCACATCATCGCGCCCGCGGTCCACAAGACCAAGGAGCAGGTCGCCGACCTGTTCGTCGACCACCACCGCCGCTACGGCTTCACCGAGCGCCACACCGCGCCGCGCGCGCTCGTCGACGAAGCGCGCAAGGTGCTGCGCCAGAAGTACATCGACGCCGACGTCGGCATCACGGGGGCGAACTTCCTGATCGCCGAGACCGGCTCCAGCGTCACCGTGACCAACGAGGGCAACGCCGATCTCACCCAGCTTCTGCCGCCGGTCCATATCGTGATCGCGAGCATCGAGAAGCTGGTGCCCACGCTTGAGGACGCCATGACGCTCCTGCGCGTGCTCGCGCGCTCGGCGACAGGGCAGGAATTTTCCTCCTACACGACGGTCTCGACCGGCCCCCGCCGCGCCGACGATCCGGACGGCCCGGCCGCGTTCCACGTGGTGCTGCTCGACAACGGGCGGTCGGCGCTCCTCGGCGGCCCGTTTCGCGATATCCTGCGCTGCATCCGTTGCGGGGCCTGCCTGAATCATTGTCCGGTCTACGGGGCGATCGGCGGCCACGCTTATGGTTGGGTCTACCCGGGGCCGATGGGCGCGGTGCTCACTCCGGCGCTGATCGGCATCGAGAAGGCGGGAAACCTCCCAAACGCCTCGACCTTCTGCGGCAAGTGCGAAAGCGTTTGCCCGATGCGAATCCCTTTGCCGGCGCTGATGCGGCGCTGGCGCGAGGTCGAGTTCGCGCGCGCGCTGCCGCCGGCGGGGTTCCGCCGCGGCCTCGGGCTCTGGGCCTGGGCCGCGCGCCGGCCCGCGTTCTATCGCCTGGGCGCGCGGATCGCGGCGCGCGCGCTCGCGTTCGCCGCCCGCGGCCGCGGCGCGCTCGCTCGCTTTCCGGGCGCCGGCGGCTGGACCGCGGCGCGCGATCTGCCCGCGCCCGAGGGCCGCACCTTTCACGAGCTGTGGGCCGCGCGGGGCGCGGCGCGCGCCGAGGCGCGGCGGCCATGAACGGACGGGAGAGAATTCTGAGCGCGCTGCGCGCCGCCCGGGCGGCGCGCCAGGGGGCCGACGACGCCGCGGCCCGGGCCGCGGTCGAGGCCCGGCTCCGCGCCCACGCCCCGGGTCCGATCCCGGCCCGCGCCCGGCGGCCCCACGAGGCGCAGGTGGCGCTGTTCATCGCCATGGCCGAGGAGGTCTCGGCGACGGTCGCGCGGGTCGCGCGGGCCGCGGACGCGCCGGCGGCGATCGCCGGTTGGCTCGCCGAGAACAACCTGCCGGCGGCGGCGGCGATCGCGCCCGATCCGCTGCTCGACGCCCTGCCCTGGGCGGAGGGCGCGCCCCTTCTCGCGCTCCGCCGCGGTCCGCCGCGGCCTGAGGACGCGGTCGGCGTCACCGGCGCCTTCGCCGGCGTCGCCGAGACCGGGACGCTCATGCTGCTGTCGGGGCCCGAGCACCCCTCGACCCTCAACTTCCTGCCCGACACCCATGTCGTCGTGCTGCCGGCGGCGCGGATCGTCGGGACTTACGAGGACGGGCTTGCGCGGCTGCGCGCGCGCGGCCCCATGCCGCGCACCCTCAATTTCGTCACCGGGCCGTCGCGCACCGCCGATATCGAGCAGACCATCCAGCTCGGCGCGCATGGGCCCAGGCGGCTCCATATCGTGATCGTCGATGACGCGCCCGCCGAAGACCCCTGAGAAGGCGCCCGGGCCGCCCGCCGTGGCGGACGAGGCGTTGTGGCGGGCGGTGGTCCGCGACGTCAAGCCGCTCAGCCCGCGCCGGGCCGCAACGTCCACGGCGTCCGCGCCGACCCGCGAGGACAGGACTCCGCGCGCGCCTGCGAAGGCCGAGAAGCCGCGCCCAGCGCCGCCGCGCGCCCGGCCCGCGCCGGCCCCGAAACCGCCGCCGCTTCCCGCGCTCGCGCCCGGCGAGGCCCCGGGGCTTGATGCGCGCACGGCGCTCCGCCTCAAGCGCGGCCAGCTCAAGATCGAGGCCCGGCTCGACCTTCACGGCATGACCCAGGCCGAGGCCCACGCCCGGCTCGCGACCTTTCTGGCCGAGGCCCAGAAGCGCGGGCGGCGCTGCGTCCTCGTGATCACGGGCCGCGGCCGGACCCGGCCCGAAGGCGGGATCTTGCGCGCCGCGGTGCCGCGGTGGCTGAATCAGCCGCCCTGCCGCGCCCGCATCCTCGCCTTCGCCACCGCCCAGCCCGGCGACGGCGGCGCGGGCGCGCTCTACGTCCTTCTGAAGAAACGCCGCGGCCCCGCCGTATAGCATTGCATATGCAATAAGAGGCGGGCGCGAGGGCTGCGCCCGGCCGGGCGTCAGAGGATGAACTTCGAGAGGTCGGCGTCCTTGGCGAGATCGCCGACGTGGGCGCGCACATACTCGGCGTCGATCACGACCTCGCTGCCCGCCCGGTCGGGGGCCTCGAAGCTGATCTCCTCCAAGAGCCGCTCCATCACCGTGTGCAGCCGCCGCGCGCCGATGTTCTCGACCGTCTGATTGATGTCGGCGGCGAGCGCGGCGATCGATTCGATGGCGTCGTCGGTGAACCGCAAGGTCACCCCTTCGGTCGCCAAAAGCGCGACGTACTGCTTCACGAGGCTCGCCTCGGGCTCGGTCAGGATGCGCACGAAGTCCTCGCGGCCGAGCGCCGAAAGCTCGACCCGGATCGGCAGCCGGCCCTGAAGCTCGGGCAGGAGGTCCGAAGGCTTGGCGAGGTGGAAAGCGCCCGAGGCGATGAACAGGATGTGGTCGGTCTTGACCGCGCCGTGCTTGGTGGCGACGGTCGTGCCTTCGATCAGGGGCAGGAGGTCGCGTTGGACGCCTTCGCGGCTCACGTCGGCGCCGACCCGCTCGGAGCGCGCGCAGATCTTGTCGAGCTCGTCGATGAACACGATCCCGTTCTGCTCGACCGCCTGGAGGGCCTCGCGGACCACGCGCTCCTGGTCGAGGAGCTTGTCGCTTTCCTCGGCCATGAGCACCGCGTAAGAGTCGGCGACCGTCAAACGCTTGCGCGTCGTGCGCGGACCGAACGCCTTGCCGAAGATGTCGTTGAGATTGAGCATCCCCATCTGCGCCCCCGGCATCCCCGGGATATCGAAGGTGGGAAGCGTCATCGCGCTCGAGTCCGAGACCTCGACCTCGATCTCCTTGTCGGCGAGCGCGCCTTCGCGCAGCATCTTGCGGAACTTCTGCCGGGTCTCTGGGCTCGCGGTCTCGCCGACCAGCGCGTCGAGCACGCGCTCCTCGGCGTTGAGCTCGGCCTTGGCGGCGACCTCGCGGCGCATCTGCTCGCGGGTCATGTTGATGGCGATCTCCACGAGGTCGCGGACGATCTGCTCGACGTCGCGCCCCACATAGCCCACTTCGGTGAACTTGGTCGCCTCGACCTTGAGGAAGGGCGCGCCCGCGAGCCGCGCGAGCCGGCGCGCGATCTCGGTCTTGCCGACGCCCGTGGGCCCGATCATGAGGATGTTCTTGGGCAGCACCTCGTCGCGCAGCGCCTCGGGCAATTGCTGGCGGCGCCAGCGGTTGCGCAGCGCGATCGCCACGGCGCGCTTGGCGTCGTTCTGGCCGACGATGAAGCGGTCGAGCTCGGAGACGATCTCGCGCGGGCTGAAGGCGGTCATGCCGGGTCGAGCCTGTCGAGGGTGACGGAATCGTTCGTGTATATGCAAATTTGGGCCGCGATGGCCATCGCCTTGCGGGCGACCGCCTCGGCGTCGAGGCCTTCGATGTCGATCAGCGCGCGGGCGGCGGCGAGCGCATAATTGCCGCCCGAGCCGATGCCGATCAGCCCGTCGTCGGGCTCGAGCACGTCGCCGGTCCCGCTCAGCAACAGCGAGACGTCGCGGTCGGCGACCGCCATCAGGGCCTCGAGCCGACGCAGGTAACGGTCTGTGCGCCAGTCCTTGGCGAGCTCGACGCAGGCGCGCATGAGCTGGCCCGGATGGCGTTCGAGCTTGGCCTCGAGGCGTTCGAACAAGGTGAAGGCGTCGGCCGTCGCGCCCGCGAAGCCGGCGAGGATGCGGCCGTCGCCGAGCCTTCGGATCTTGCGCGCGTTCGCCTTGACGACCGTGTCGCCCATGCTGACCTGGCCGTCGCCGGCGATGACCACGACGCCGTTCTTGCGTATGCACAGGATGGTCGTCCCGCGCCACTGGGTGCTGTCGGTCTCGGGCATTGGTCCTCGGATGGCGAGCGAAAGACGCCGGCCCGCGCCGGCCCCTCAAGAATTGGGTGTCGGGGCGCGGTCGTCAAGAGACCTCGCGCCGCCACGGGCCGGGCCGCAAAGGCCGGGACCGTCAGGACCGCCGCGGGGCCTCGCGCGCGCCCGCCGAAGCCGCGGGCTCGGCCCCGGTTGCGGCGCGGTCGACCGTAATCGAAAGCCGAAGCGCTTCCCCGCCCCAGCCCTCGACGACGACCTCGTTGACTCCGGGACGCAGGAGCGCGGCATCGCAACCCGCCGCGCCGCCGATCGGCTGGCCGTTGACCGTGATCCTTTCGCCCCCGCTTTTGAGCCGCGCGCCGCGCGGGCCGATATCGAGCGCGAGCGCGGCGCGCGCCGCCGAAGCGTTCGCGTCGTCTGCGCCGTTCCCGTTCGCGCCCACGGCCGCGATCTCCACGCTCACCCGCGCCGGCCCGCCGCCCGCGACCGGGGCCACCTCGGCGATCCAGCGGTTCATGGCGCGCAACCGCTTGATCAACGCGCGCAGCACCGCGAGGCTGTCGCGCGGCCGGCAGACGAAGGTCGCGAGCAGCGCCGCGTGGTCGATGGCGCTCGCGACCACCGGCTCGACCGCGCGCGCGGTCGCCGAGCGGGTGGCGGCGTCGAGCACGCCCATCTCGCCGAACATGTCGCCTTCGCCGAGGAGCGCGAGCGTCAGCGGCCCGGTCCCGGTCTCCTTCGCGATCTCGACCCGGCCCGCGTGGATCACATAGGCGTAGTCCGCGGGATCGCCCTCGCGGAAGATGATCTCGCCGGCCTCGAAGCGGCGCTCGGTCATGGGCTGTTCTCTCTCGCCGTTGACTGTCAGGAAAGCAAGATAGTCCGCAGGGCCCCGACGGCAAACCTGCGTCGGGGCTTCGGCCCGCGGTTGGCAATGCGGTGGCGATTCGCGGCCGATCCTGATACAAGGGCCCCGATTCCCGATCGATCAGCAGGGGGAGCTCACATGCGCCAAGCGCGGGTCGAGCGCGCGACCACCGAAACCCGGGTCAGCGCGGCGGTCAACCTCGACGGCGTCGGCGCGGCCGATGTCGCGACCGGCATCGGCTTTCTCGATCACATGATCGAGCAGCTCGCGCGCCACAGCCTGATCGACATCACGGTCAGGGCCGAGGGCGACCTCCATATCGACGGCCATCACACCACAGAAGACACGGCGATCGCGCTTGGCGCGGCGGTCGCCAAGGCGCTCGGCGAGCGCAAGGGCATTGCGCGCTTCGGGGCCGCGACCGTGCCGATGGACGAAGCCTGCGCGCGGGTCGCGCTCGACGCCTCGATGCGGCCTTATCTGGTCTGGAAGGTCGCCTTCTCCCGCTCCCGCCTCGGCGACATGGACACCGAGCTCTTTCGCGAGTGGTTTCAGGCCTTCGCCCAGCACGCCGGGCTGACCCTGCACGTCGAGTGCCTTTACGGCGAGAACAACCACCATATCATCGAGAGCTGCTTCAAGGCGCTCGCCCGCGCGCTCCGCGCGGCGGTGGCGATCGACCCGAGGCAGGCGGACCGGGTGCCGTCGACCAAAGGCGTGCTCGGCGGCGCGCCGAGCGCGGGCGGCGCGGGCGCGTAACAGAGACCTAAGATGCGCATCTACACGGTTCACGTCGATCCCGCGCGCAGCGCCGACGACGACCGGGGCGTCGTGTTCGTGCGCGAAGGCTTTTGCTGGGGCGCGGCGCTGTTCACGGTGTTCTGGGCGCTGTGGCGCGGGCTTTGGGGCTGGGCCGCGGCGTTGGCCGTAGGGGCCGCGGCGCTCGGCGCGGCCGTCGATCTCTTCGGCCTCGACCCGGCGGTCGAGGCGGCGATCGAGATCGCGTTCATGGGTCTGATCGGGTTTCACGCCAACGACTGGCGGCGCGCGAAGCTCGCCCGCAAGGGTTATGTCTTCGCCGGCGTGGTGAGCGGACGCGATCTCTCGGCGGCCGAGCGCCGCTTCTTCGACCGCGAGGCGGCGCGGCCGGCGTGAGCGTCGTCATCGTCGATTACGGCTCGGGCAATCTGCACTCGGCGGCCAAGGCCTTCGAGCGCGCGGCCCGCGAGGCCGGGCTCGACAGGCGCGTGCGGGTGAGCGCCGATCCCGCGCTGATCCGCGCCGCCGACCGCATCGTGCTGCCCGGGGTCGGGGCCTTCGACGACTGCATGGCCCGGCTCGCCGCGCGGCCGGGGCTGCGGGCGGCGCTCGAAGACGCGGTGATCGGCGCGGGCCGGCCCTTTCTCGGCATCTGCGTCGGCCTCCAGCTTTGCGCGAGCGTGAGCTTCGAGCATGGCCGTCACGAAGGGTTCGGCTGGATTCCGGGCGAGGTGACGGCGCTCGCCCCCGCCGATCCGGCGCTCAAGGTGCCGCATATGGGCTGGAACGACATCGCGGTGGCGGCCCCCGCCCACCCGCTTCTTGAAGGAATCGCCACGGGCGCGCATTTCTACTTCGTGCACAGCTATCATCTGCGCTGCGACGATCAGGGGGACGTGCTCGCGACCGCTGATTACGGCGGTCCGGTGACCGCGGCGGCGGCCCGCGGCAACGTTGCGGGCGTGCAGTTCCACCCCGAGAAGAGCCAAGCGGCGGGGCTCGCGTTGATCGCCAACTTCCTGCGCTGGACGCCATGACCGAGCTCGCCGTCGAGACCAGCGTCGAGCGGGTGACGCGGCTGCGCCGGGCCGACCTCGCCGACCTCTGCGAAGCGACCGAGGCGGCGATCCTCGACGGCAACGGCTTCGGCTGGCTGCGCCCGCCGCCCAGGGACCAGCTCGAAGCCTACTGGCGGGGGGTGCTCGTCGTGCCCGAACGCGCGCTCTTCGTCGCCCGGCTCGATCGGGTGATCGCGGGCTCGGCCCAGCTCATTCGCCCGCCGCCCAACCACGAGGCGCGCGCCTTCGCGGCCACGCTGTCGATCCACTTCGTCGCCCCTTGGGCGCGCGGCCACGGGCTCGCCCGCGCTTTGATCGAGGCGGTCGAGCGCGCGGCCCGCGGCGAAGGCTTCGAAGTCCTCTATCTCGACGTGCGCGAGACCCAGACCGCGGCGATCCATCTTTACGAAAGCTGCGGCTTTCAGCGCTGGGGAACGCTGCCGTGGTACGCCCGCGACGCCGAAGGGCGGATGATCGCCGGCCATTTCTACGTCAAACGCCTGACCGGGACGGGATCGTGATCCTTTACCCCGCGATCGACCTCAAGGACGGCGCCTGCGTGCGCCTGCGGCGCGGCGAGATGGATCGCGCGACCGTCTTTTCCCGCGACCCCGCGGCCCAGGCCCGCGCCTTCGCCGAAGCGGGCTGCGAGTGGCTGCACGTGGTCGACCTCGACGGCGCCTTTGCGGGCGCGCCGGTCAACCGGGCTGCGGTCGAGGCGATCGTCGCGGCGGTCGCGGTCCCGGTTCAGCTCGGCGGCGGGGTGCGCGACATGGCGACCCTCGAAGGCTGGCTCGAGGCCGGGGTGCGCCGGATCGTGCTGGGCACCGCGGCGGCGCGCGACCCCGACTTTCTCGTCGCCGCCTGCGCGCGCTATCCGGGGCGCGTCGCGGTCGGGATCGACGCCCGCAAGGGCCGGGTGGCGGTCGCGGGCTGGGCCGAGACCCTGCCGCTTGCGCTGCGCGATCTCGCGCGCCGCGCCGAGGACGCCGGCGCCGCGGCGATCGTCTACACCGACATCGCCCGCGACGGCACCCTCGAAGGCCCCAATGTCGAAGCGACGCGCGCTCTGGCGCTTTCGGTCGCCATTCCGGTGATCGCCTCGGGCGGGGTCGCGTCGGCCTCCGATCTCGCGGCGCTCAAGGCCATCGAGAGCGCGGGCGTGGCCGGCGTCATCGTCGGGCGGGCCCTCTACGAAGGGCGGGTCGCGCTGGAGGAAGCGCGCGCGTTGCTCGCGAACTGAGGGTCGGCCGCCATGCTCAAGGTCCGCATCATCCCCTGTCTCGACGTTCGCGACGGCCGCGTGGTCAAGGGCGTGCGCTTCGTCGATCTGGTCGACGCCGGCGATCCGGTCGCCCAGGCGCGGGTCTACGACGCGCAAGGGGCGGACGAGCTCTGCTTCCTCGACATCACCGCCTCGCACGAGAGGCGCGAGACCCTCTACGACGTGGTCGCGGCCACCGCCGAGGCCTGCTTCATGCCGCTCACCGTCGGCGGCGGGGTGCGCGCGGTCGACGATGTCCGCAGACTCTTGCGCGCGGGCGCCGATAAGGTCGCGATCAACACCGCGGCGGTCGCGCGGCCCGAGCTCGTGCGCGAGAGCGCCGAGGCGGTCGGCGTCCAATGCGTCGTGGTCGCGATCGACGCCAAGGAGACCCGGCCCGGCCGGTTCGAGGTGTTCACCCACGGCGGCCGACGCGCGACCGGGATCGACGCGGTCGAATGGGCGCAGCGGGTCGCAAGCCTGGGCGCGGGCGAGATCCTGCTCACCTCGATGGACCGCGACGGCACCCGCGCGGGCTTCAACCTCGCCCTCACCCGTGCGGTTGCAGATGCAGTTTCGGTGCCGGTGATCGCCTCGGGCGGCGTCGGCGCCCTCGACCATCTGGTCGCCGGCGTGCGCGAGGGCCATGCGAGCGCGGTGCTCGCCGCGTCGATCTTCCACTTCGGCGAGCACAGCGTCCGCGACGCCAAGGTGTATATGCAGAAAGCGGGGATTCCGGTGCGCCTTTAGGCGCGCGCGCCGTGACAGGGGCCGCGGAATCTGCTACTCCCGGCGAGAGAGGGGCGTTCATGACCGATACCGACGAGAGCGGCGGGCCGCGGGGGTTCATCGAAGCGATCGCCTTCGACCGCGACGGTCTGGTTCCGGCGATCGCCCAGGACCACGCCACGGGCGAGGTTCTGATGATGGCCTGGATGAACCGCGCCGCGGTCGAGGAGACGCTCGCGACCGGGCGGGTCTGCTACTGGTCGCGTTCGCGCCGCAGGCTGTGGCGCAAGGGCGAGCGCTCGGGCCATGTCCAGCGCCTTGTCGAGGCGCGGCTCGACTGCGACGGGGACGCGCTGCTGTTGCGCATCGAGCAGGTCGGCGTCGCCTGCCACACCGGGCGGCGAAGCTGCTTCTACCGGGGCGAGCGCGAGGGCGCCTTGGTGACGCTCGCCGCCCCCGAGGTCGATCCGGAGACCGTCTATGGCCGATCCGACTGAGCCTGCGGCCGACGCCCGCGTGCTCGACGCCGTGTTCGCCGTTGTCCGCGCCCGCCGCGCGGCCGACCCGGCGCAGTCCTACGTCGCGCGCCTTTACGCCGGGGGGCGCGCGCGGATCGCCCAGAAGCTCGGCGAGGAGGCGGTCGAGACGGTGATCGCGGCGCTCGCGGACGACCCCCGGGCGCTCGCCGCCGAAAGCGCCGATCTCCTGTTCCATCTTCTCGTGCTTTGGGCCGAGGCCGGCGTCGCGCCGGAGACGGTCTGGGCCGAGCTCGCGCGCCGGCGCGGCGCATCGGGGCTCGCCGAAAAGGCGGCCCGCGCGAAGGGCGACGGCGACAATGACAATAAAGACAAAGACTAAGCGAGGGAGAGAACCGATGGCCTACGACGACAACAACGTCTTCGCCCGCATTCTGCGGGGCGAGATTCCTTGCGAGCGGGTCTATGAGAACGAGCACGCGCTCGCCTTCAAGGACATCAACCCCCAGGCCCCGGTCCATATCCTGGTGATTCCCAAGGGGCGCTATGTCTCGATGGACGACTTCTCGGCGCGCGCGAGCGAGGCCGAGATCGCGGCCTTCGTGCGCGCGATCGGCCATGTCGCCCGCGAGGCGGGGGTCGCCGAGAGCGGCTATCGCTTCCTCGCCAACACGGGCCCCGACGCGCACCAGGAGGTGCCGCACTTCCACGTCCACGTCTTCGGCGGCCGCCGGCTCGGGCGAATGGTGAGCCCGCCGCGCGACTGAAAAACCCCCGTCGTTCTCTTTGCCTTGCGCGCGGCCGTGGTATAGTCGGGCCGCGGCGCGCCTTTGCGCCGTTCATACAGGGACAGGAAAACGAACGAAAACGCGGGGGACACCCACATGCTTCGATTGCTTTCGGTCGCGCTCGGCGCGGCGCTCATTCTGTTCGGCGCGGGCTCGGTTCAGGCCGAAACGGTGCTGCGCGTCACCCTCCAGCTTCCGATCAAGAGCTCGCTCGGCCAGAATCTGGTCGCCTTCAAGAAAGAGGTCGAGGCCGCGAGCAAGGGCGACATCAAGATCGAGATCTACCCCTCGGCCCAGCTTTACAAGGACAAGGAGGTGCCCCAGGCGGTCGCCTCGGGCGCGATCGAGATGGGGACCGCCTCGATCACCCGCTTCGCGGGCACCATCCCGGCGGTCGACATCTTCTATGTGCCGTTCATGTTCAACGACTGGGACGCGGTGGCCAAGGCGACCGCCCCCGGCGGCCCGGTCCGCGGCCCGATCGACGAGGCCATCCTCAAGACCGGCGCGCGGCCCTTGTGGTGGCAGGCCTTCGGCTTCGCGATCATGCTGTCGAAGGACAAGCCCCTCCGCCGGCCCGAGGACATCAAGGGGCTCAAGGTCCGGGTCTTCGGCAAGACCCTCGGCGAGTTCATCAAGGCGGTGGGCGCGGTGCCGACGCTGATGTCGGGCTCCGAGCAGTTCCTCGCGTATCAACGCGGCACGGTGGACGCGGGCATGACCGCGATCAACGCGGTCAAGAGCCGCAAGCTCTATGAGGTGATGGACTATCTCACCGTCACCAATCACGCCGACGTCGAGTTCGTCGTGCTGATCAACGAGAAGGTCTGGCAGGGCCTGACCCAGGGCCAGCGCGACATCCTCACCGCGGCGGCGCGCAAGGTCGAGAAAGACCTGCGGACGCAGTACGCCAAGATCGACGCCGAAGCGCTCGACTTCATCGCCAACAAGACCCGGATGAAGGTGGTGCGGATCTCCGACGAGGACCGGGCCGCCTGGCGCGCGGCGACCCGCTCGGTGGTCGATACCTACATCAAGAAGGCCGGCCCCTTGGGCGAAAAGCTCGTCGCGGCCGCCCGCGCTCTGCAATAGGACCATGACCGTCCGGTCCCGGGCGCGGGCCTCCGCCCCGGGGCCGGGCGACGCCGCGTCATGCTCAAGACGATCGATCGAATCAGCGACGCCTGCGGCGTCCTCGCCGCCGGTCTGTTCTTCGTCATCGGCGGGATGATCTCTTACGAGGTGGTCGCGCGCTATGTGTTCAACGCGCCGACCATCTGGTCGGAAGAGATGTCGCGCTTCGCCCAGATCTGGGCCACCTACCTGGCCGCGGCTTACGTGCTCCGCCACCGCGGGCTGATCGCGATCACCGTGCTCACCGAGCGGTTGGGCGCGCGCGGCCAGCGAGCGGCCGAGGCGTTTTCGCTGCTCGCCATTCTCGTCTTCGCGTCGGTGACCATCGTCTACGGGGCGGGGATCGCCCGCGAGTCTTGGGAGATCGGGCGCGCGACCTCGACCATGCTCGCGGTGCCCAAGTGGATGACCGAAAGCGCGATCCCGGTCGGCGTCGGTCTGCTCGCGGCCCAGGCGCTGGTCGAACTCATACGCCTCGCGGTTTCGGGGTCGACATCGGCGACGGGCGCGGGCGCGGACACGATCGAGCGCCTGTGAAACGCGCTCGGCCGACAGGGCGGGACGCGCCGTGACCGCCGCCCTCATCCTCGTCGCGCTGATCGCCCTTCTCGTCACGGGGCTCCCGATCGCCTTCGCGCTCGGGTTGCTCGGGCTCGGCTTGCTCGGTCTCGCCGGGTTCTCGCCGGTGATCGTGCCCCAGGCGCTCTACGGCGCGGTCGACAACTTCATTCTGCTCGCGGTGCCGTTGTTCCTTCTCATGTCGAACGTGCTCCTCAAAGGGGGCGTCGGACACGATCTGTTCGCCGCGGCCCAGAGCTGGGTCGGCCACTGGCCCGGCGGCCTCGCGATCGCGACCATCATCTCCTGCGCGATCTTCGCCGCGATTTCGGGAAGCTCGGTGGCGACCGCGGCGACCATCGGCACGGTCGCGATCCCCGAGATGATCGCGCGCGGCTACGACCGCCGCTTCGCGCTCGGGCTTCTGGCGGCGGGCGGCACGCTCGGCATTCTGATCCCGCCCTCGATCCCGATGATCATCTACGGCGTCGTGGCCGAGGAATCGATCGTCTCGCTGTTTCTCGCGGGGATTCTGCCGGGAATCATATTGGCGGCGCTGTTCATCGCGTATTCGGTGCTCGCCGCCAAGCTCGGCGGGCGCTGGACGCCTGTGCCGCGGGCAAGCGGGGCCGAGCGTCTGCGCGCGAGCCTGCGCGCGTTGCCCGCGCTCATCCTCGCGCTGATCGTGATCGTCGGGATCTATGTCGGCGCGTTCACCCCGACGGAGGCCGCCGGCGTCGGCTTCGCGCTCGCCCTTGTGCTCACGGCGTTCGTCTTGCGAACGCTCGACTGGGCGGGGCTCAAGGCGGCGGTGATGGCGAGCATGCGGACCACGGTGACGGTCTTTCTCATCATCGCCGGCGCCAAGGTGTTCGCCAAGGCGATCACGCTTTATCGAATCCCGCAGGACATCTCGATAGCGATCGCGACCTATGTGGCGACGCCGGGACTGTTCGTGCTGGTGGTCTGCGCCGTTCTCCTGGTCATGGGCTTCTTTCTCGAAGCGCTGTCGATGCTTTTGATCATGGTGCCGGTGCTGCATCCCTCGTTGATGGGGCTCGGGATCGACCCGATCTGGTTCGGCATCATCTTCGTGATCATGATCGAATGCGCGCTGATCACCCCGCCCGTAGGCCTCAACCTGTTCGTGATTCAGGCCGTCGGCAAAGCCAACATGGTCGACGTGACGCGCGGCGTGTGGCCGTTCATTCTCATCATGCTGGGGACCATCGCGCTCCTCTATGCGGCGCCCGATCTCGCGCTCTATATTCCTTTCCGGCTGTGACGCCGCGCATTCGAACCGCCTGTCTCGGGAGACGCCCATGAGCCCCGCCGCCCGCCTTCGCGCCCTTCTGGACGCGCCCGGTTGCCGCGTCATGCCCTGCTGCTTCGACGCCTTATCGGCGCGCCTGATCGAACGCGCGGGCTTTCCGCTCACCTTCATGAGCGGGTTCGCGGTGGCCGCGGCGCGCCACGCGTTGCCCGATACGGGGCTGATCTCCTACGGCGAGATGGTCGATGCGGGCCGCGCGATCTGCGACGCGGTCTCGATCCCCGTGATCGGCGACGGCGACACCGGCTACGGCAACCCGCTCAACGTCAAACGCACGGTCGCAGGATACGCGCGGGCGGGCTTCGCCGCGGTGATGATCGAGGACCAGGTCGCGCCCAAGCGCTGCGGGCACACCGCGGGCAAGGAAGTGGTCTCGCGGGGCGAGGCGGTGGCGCGCATTCGGGCCGCGGTGGACGCCCGCGACGAGGGCGCCGATATCCTGATTCTCGCCCGGACCGACGCCCGCGCGCCGCGCGGCCTTGACGAGGCGCTCGAACGGATTCGCGCTTTCGACGAGGCGGGCGCCGACATCCTGTTCCTCGAAGCCCCGCGCGACGAGGACGAGATGCGCGCCTTTTGCGCGGCGAGCGCGCGGCCCAAGATGGCCAACATGGTCGAGGGCGGCGCAACCCCGATCCTGCCGCCCGAACGCCTCGCCGAGATCGGCTATCGCCTCGCCGCCTATCCGCTCACGCTTCTCGCCGCCGCGGTGCGCGCGATGGAGGACGCGCTCTGCGCGCTCGCCGCCGGGCGCGCGCCCGAGCGCCTTACCCCGTTCGCCGAGCTGCGCGCGCTCGTCGGCTTTCCCGACTACGACGCGGCGCTCGCGCGCTATGCATCCGGCGACGATTGAGCCTTCCGCCCGGGAGCGATTGACATCCGCGCCAGAGGATGGTGCAAAGGACCGGGCGGCCGCGCAAGGCGGCCCGCGCAGCGAAAGGAAGGGCTATGACGGCCGATCCTGAAAACACCCTTTATCTCGACCTCGAATCGGGGCGCGTCACGATCGCGCTTCGGCCCGATCTCGCGCCCAACCATGTCGCGCGGATCAAGGAGCTGGTGCGCGAAGGGTTCTACGACGGCCTCGCCTTTCACCGGGTGATCGACGGCTTTATGGCCCAGACCGGCGACCCGCGGGGCGACGGCACCGGCGGCTCGGGCAAGAAGCTCAAGGCCGAGTTCTCGGACGCCAAGCACGTGCGCGGCACGGTCTCGATGGCCCGCGCGCAAGACCCGGACAGCGCCGATTCGCAGTTCTTCATCATGTTCGACGCCGCCCCCTATCTCGACGGCCAGTACACGATCTGGGGCGAGGTCACGGACGGCATGGAGCACGTGGACAAGATCAAGCGCGGCGCGATGGACCGCAACGGCGCGGTCGCCGATCCCGACCGCATCCTGGCCATGCGCGTCGCCGCCGACGTCGCCGACTGATCCGGCCCGGGCTTTTCGCGCTGGGCGCCGGCCGTTCGCGCCGGCGCACGCACGCCGCGTGCCAATAGCCATGCGCGCGGCGAATTCCTGCGATGCAGCATCGTATGTGGAAGACTCTCTGTCGAAAGCGCATCTTTTGTGTGCACCGCAATATCGCGGCGCCCCGACAGGGGTTCGAGCCAGGAGGTTCACGATGTCGTCGCAGTCCTATTACGCCTTTCGAGACGCCATGGAGGCCGCTGCAAACGGTCGCGAGATGGATTTCTCGGCGCGCTACGTCCATGCGCGGACCATACGCTCGCGCTATCTTGCCGGGCGGACGCGCGCGCTGATCGAACGGGTGCGGCGCGCCCTCGCCCGCCGTCGCTTGCGGCGGGAGACGATCCGCGAGCTCGCCATGCTCGACGACCGGATGCTCGAAGACATCGGGATCAGCCGCGCCGCGATCCCCGAGGTCGCCGAGGCGCTCGCCCGCAAGGCCTTCGCCCGGTCCGAGACGCCGCCTGTCCGGACGCCCGTCCGGACCGCGCCGGCCGCGCCCCGCGCGCCCGCCAACGACGACATTCCCCGCGCCGCGTAAGCGCGCTTTTGCCTCCGAACCGTGAGACGGCGGCCTCCGGGCCGCCGTTTCGCATCCCCGGCTTAAGGCTCAGCGCGGCAGCGCGATTCGCCGGTAGCTGAGCGCCTCGGCGACATGCGCGCGGCCCACCGTCTCCGCGCCGTCGAGGTCCGCAAGCGTGCGCGCCACCCGTAGCACCCGGTGATAGCCGCGGGCCGAGAGCCTGAGCCGCTTCGCGGCCTCAGCGAGAAGCGCGCGGCCTTGGCCGTCGGGGGCGGCGACCGCCTCGAGCGCCTCGCCGTCGACCTCGGCGTTCACCCGCACCGGCCGGCCCGCGCCGTCGACGAGCCCTCGATAGCGCTCGGCCTGGATCGCGCGCGCGGCGGCGACCCGGGCGGCGACCGCGGCCGAGCCTTCGGCCGCCGGCGGGAGCGAAAGGTCGGCCGGGTTGACCTCGGGCACGTCGACGTGGAGGTCGATCCGGTCGTAGAGCGGGCCCGAGATGCGCGCCTGATAGTCGCGGGCGCAATGCGGCGCCCGCCGGCAGGCGCGCTCGGCGTCGCCGAGATAGCCGCAGCGGCATGGATTCATGGCGGCGACGAGTTGGACCCGGGCCGGGTAGGTGACGTGCAGCGCGGCGCGGGCCACGGTGACCCGCCCGGTCTCCAAGGGCTGGCGCAGCGATTCGAGGACCGCGCGCGGGAACTCGGGCAGCTCGTCGAGAAAGAGAACCCCGAGATGCGCGAGCGAGACCTCGCCCGGCCGCGCCCTGGGGCCGCCGCCGACCATGGCGGCGAGCGACGACGAGTGATGGGGCTCGCGAAACGGCCGCCGCCGGGTCAGCCGCCCGTCGGCGAGCATCCCGGCGACGCTCTGGATGGTGCTGACCTCGAGCACCTCGGCCGCATCGAGCGGCGGCAGAAGTCCCGGAAGCCGCGCCGCGAGCATCGACTTGCCCGCGCCCGGCGGACCGATCATCAGAAGGTTGTGGCCGCCCGCCGCCGCCACCTCGAGCGCCCGCTTGGCGGTCTCCTGGCCTTTGATGTCGGCGAGATCGGCGTAAGCGCCTTCGTCCTCGGCGAGCGCCGGCGCGGGCGGGCTCAGAACCTGGGTGCCCTTGAAGTGGTTGATCAGCGCGAGCAGGTTCGGCGCGGCCAGCACCTCGGGCCCCGCCGCCCAGGCCGCCTCGGCCCCGTTGGCCGCCGGGCAGATGATCCCGCGCCCGCGCGCGCTCGCCGCGATCGTCGCCGGCAGCACGCCTGCGACCGGCAACAGCGCCCCGTCGAGCCCGAGCTCGCCGAGGGCGGCGAAGCCGTCGACCGCATCGGACGCAACAGCCCCCATCGCGAGCAGCAGGCCGAGCGCGATCGGCAGGTCGAAGTGGCTGCCTTCCTTGGCGAGGTCGGCGGGCGCGAGGTTGACCGTGATCCGCTTGGGCGGCAGCGCGAGCCCCAGCGCGCCCAAGGCCGCGCGCACGCGCTCGCGCGATTCGGCGACCGCCTTGTCGGGCAACCCGACGATGGCGAAGGCGGGCAGCCCCGCCGCCATGTGGACCTGCACGTCCACCTCGCGGGCGTCGATGCCCTGAAACGCCACCGTCCCCACATGCGCGACCACCGGCCCCGCCTCCCTTTCGCAATGCGCGCCGGGGTCGAGTATAGGATAGAACGTTCGGTGAACGCCAGGGCTCAGCGCCCGATCCGGGCCTCGATCGCGTCCCAGATGCGGGCTTCCAGCGAGACGCCGTCGAAGCGGTCGATCTCCTGGATGCCGGTCGGCGAGGTGACGTTGATCTCGGTGAGGTAATCGCCGATCACGTCGATGCCGACGAAGATCAGCCCGCGTTCGCGCAGGGTGGGGCCGATGGCGGCGCAGATCTCGCGCTCGCGCGGGGTCAGCGTCGCCGGTTCGGCCCGGCCGCCCACGTGCAGGTTCGAGCGGGCCTCGCCGGGCGGCGGAATCCGGTTGATCGCGCCCGCCGCCTCGCCGTCGATCAGGATGATGCGCTTGTCGCCCGCCCGCACCTCGGGCAAGTAACGCTGAACGATGATCGGCTCGCGCGAGAATGCGGTGAACATCTCGAGGAGCGCGTTCAGGTTGTCGTCGTCCGGGCGAAGGTGAAAAACGCCCGCGCCGCCGTTGCCGAACAGGGGCTTGAGGATGATCTCGCCGTGCTCGGCCCGGAACTCGCGGATAAGCGCGGCGTCGCTGGTGATCAGCGTCGGCGGCATGAGCTCGGGAAAGCGGCAGACGAACAGCTTCTCGGGCGCGTTGCGCACCGCGACCGGGTCGTTGACCACGAGGGTCGCGGGATGGATGAGCTCGAGGATATGGGTCGCCGTGATATAGGCCATGTCGAACGGCGGGTCTTGGCGCATGAGCACCACGTCGAGCGTCGACAGATCGATCCGCTCGGCCGCGCCGAAGCTGTAGTGGTCGCCCTTTTCGCGCCGCACCTCGAGCGGGTGCGCCCGGGCCATCGCCCGGGTTCCCGACAGCGACAGATCGCAAGGCAGATAGTGATACAGCCTATGGCCGCGGCGCTGGGCCTCGAGCGCGAGCGCGAAGGTCGAATCGGCGTCGATGTCGATGCCGTCGAGCGGGTCCATCTGGATCGCGACCGCGAGCGTCATGGCGCGCACCCGGCTGCGGGGCGGCTCGCTAGCCCGCCCCCTGGTTCTTCAGCCGGACGTGGCTGATGACCTCGCGCACATGGGGAATGGTGCGCGCGTGGTTGGTCGCGCGTTCGAGCTCGGCCTTATCCTGGGCGACGCCGAGCATGTAGACCACGCCGTTGACGGTTTCGATGTTGTAGTTGAGCGATTCGATCGACTTGTCGAGAAGCAGCTTGCTTTTGAGCTGGGCGGTGATCCAGACGTCGCGGGCGTAGTCGGTCAGGCTCGACTTGTCGGTCACCTGAATCTCGTTGATGACCTCGCGCACGCCGTCGACCTGCCAGGCGAGCCGCACCGCCTCGATCCGGTCCTCGGGCTTGCGCACCGTCCCGGTCAGCAGCACCCGGCCCTCGTGAACCTCGACCCCGACGTCGCTGAACAGGTCGACATCCTTGGCGAACAGGGAGCCGTTGAGGGCGGCGTAGATCACCGTGTCGTCGACCGCTTCGCCGAGGCTGCGCTCCTCGGCCGCGGCGACGCCGACGGCGGCGCCGCCGCCGACCACCGCGGTCGCGCAGCCCGTGAGCGCGAACCCAATCGCAAGGACGAGCGGGACAAGAACAGGAAAACGATCAGACGAAGGCATGGTCCTCGGTCTCCAGGGAGTATGGCTTCATTGCGTGCGAGGCCCGGGCGCGAAGGGCCCGGGAAGCGCTGCGCGGCCGCGAGCCCGCGGCATCCTAGCACGCCCGCCGGTGGTTGCGAACCGGATCGCGCCGCCCGGCCCACTCTCAGGGCCGCCAGGCGTCGGCGAGGCGGCGGGGCAGGCGCCAGGGCCGCACGACCATCAGATCGAAACGCAGATCGCAACCGGCGAGCGCCGGATTCCGCGCGACGAAGAGCGCCGCCGCCCGCGCGATCCGGCGGCGCTGGCGGGCGTCGGGCGCGGCCGAAAAGGGGCTGTCCCGGCGCGCCTTGACCTCGACGAAGGCGATCACGCGGCCGCGCCGGGCGACGATGTCGATCTCGCCGGCGGGCGTGCGCAAGCGCCGCGCGAGGATGCGCCAGCCCGTCGCCCGCAGGGCGAGCGCGCACAGCCCTTCGGCCCAACGGCCGAAGCGTTCGGCCCGGCGGCGGGCGCGATCGCTCATCGCGCGCGCCTCAGCGCGAGCGCCCGGGCGTAGACCGCGCGCCGGGCGATCCCGGTCTCGGCGGCGACCCGGCTCGCCGCCTCGCGCAGCGAGAGCCCTTCGGCGAAGGCCGCGGTCAGGGCCGCATCGACCGCCTCCGCGTCGGTCTCGGACGCGCCGTCCGCCGTGGGCGGACCGACGACGACCACCACCTCGCCGCGGGGCGCGCCGGACTCGCGATAGTGGCGGGCGAGCGCGTCGAGCGGGCCGCGGCGGACCTCTTCGTAGCGCTTGGTGAGCTCGCGGGCGACCGCGGCCGGCCGCGGGCCCAGAACGGCGGCCATGTCTTCGAGGCTGGCGGCGAGCCGCCGCGGCGATTCGAGGAGCACCAATGTCGCCGGCGTCGCGGCGATCTCGCGCAAGGCCCGCCGCCGGGCGGCGGCCTTCGCGGGCAGGAAGCCGGCGACGAGGAAACGGTCGGTGGGCAGGCCCGAGGCGACCAGCGCGGCGAGCGGCGCCGACGGTCCGGGCACGGGATAGACCGCGGAGCCCGCCGCGATCGCCGCCGCGACCAGCCGATAGCCGGGGTCCGAGATCAACGGCGTGCCGGCGTCCGCGACCAGCGCGATCCGCGCGCCCGCCGCGAGCCGGGCGACAAGCCGCGGACGCGCGGCGGCGGCGTTGTGGTCGTGATAGGGCGCGAGCCGGGCGCGGATGCCGAAATGGGCGAGCAGCCGGCCGGTCACGCGGGTGTCCTCGCAGGCGACGAGGTCGACCCGGGCGAGCACGTCGCGGGCGCGCGCGCTCATGTCGCCGAGGTTGCCGATCGGGGTCGCGACCACATAGAGCCCGGGCGCGAGCGGCTCCGGGCTTTCCGCATCCGGGCGACGTTTACTTGACGGGGCGGCGTCGGTAGGCTGAGGCCGAGCTTCGTCATTCACGACCGGCCGCGATCGTGCCTTCGCTTTTGTCCTCGCCTGCTTCGACTGCGCCTTCGGCTTCGCGCCGGCGCCTGCGTCGGCTGGTTGCGCCATGGGTTGCCGCGCTCGTTCTGGTGGGTGGTCTCGCCGCCTGCCAGCCACCGACAGTACTCCGTCCCGCAGCTCCGGTCCAAGTCTCGCCCCCGCAGGATCTGACTCCGCCCGCGCCGGCCCCGGCCGAAGCGCCGCCCGCGCCCGCCGAGACCGTCGCGCCGCCGACGGGGGCGGCGGCCGCGCCCGAGACCGCGCCTGCCGAGACCCCGCCCGCGGAGACCGCGCCCGCGCTGCCGCCGGGACCGGCGTCGGTCGCGCTTCTGCTGCCGCTTTCGGGGCCGGCCGCCAAGGTCGGAGAAGCCCTGTTCGAGGCCGCCGAGATGGCCTTGTTCGACGTCGGGGCGGAGACGATGGTGTTGCTGCCGTTCGACACCCGGGGCACGCCCGAAGGCGCGGCCGAAGCGGCCCGGGCGGCGGTGCGCGACGGCGCGCGCCTGATCCTCGGGCCGCTGTTCTCGGCCTCGGCGGCGGCGGTCGCGCCGGTGGCGGCGGAGGCCGGGATCAACGTGGTCGCGTTTTCTTCCGATCGCAACGCGGCCCGGCCCGGCGTCTTCATCATGGGTTTTCTACCCGATCAGCAGGTGGCGCGGGTGGTCGGCTTCGCCGCCGGCCAGGGGATCGCGCGGATCGCCGCGCTGGCCTCGGCCGGGCCTTACGGGCGAACGGCGGTCGCCGCGCTGCGTAAGGCGGCTGGGTCGCTCGGGGTCACGATCACGGACATCGTTTACTTTCCCGAGACGGTGCGCACCGCATCCGAGGTCTCCGATATCCTGCGCGCGTTCACCCGCTATGACGCGCGCCGCGCCGCTCTTCTTGCGCAGAAACGCGCCCTCGCCCGTCGCGATGACGAGGTTTCGCGCGAGGCCCTGCGCCGGCTCGAGACCTTGGACACCCTGGGCGAGGTCGGGTTCGATGCGGTGCTGATCCCCGACGGCGGGCTCGCGCTGACCACGGTCGCGCCGCTTCTGCCCTACTACGATGTCGATACGGGCAAGGTGCGCATTCTCGGAACAGCGGCGTGGGAATCGGCCGATCTTTTGAGCGAGCCCGCGCTCGTCGGGGCCTGGTTCGCCGCGCCCTCGCCCGCCGCGCGCAAGCCGTTTGAGGCGCGTTTCGCCAAGCTGTTCGGCCATGCTCCCTTGCGGATCGCATCGCTCGCCTACGATGCGGTCGCGCTCGCCGGTACGTTGGCGCGCCTGCCCGGCGGCCCCGACTTCAGTGTGGCGCGGCTGACCAGCCCGAGCGGGTTCCGAGGGATCGACGGGCTGTTTCGCTTCGCCCCCGACGGCGTCAGCGAGCGCGGCTATGCGGTGCTCGAGATCGCCGCCGACGGGATCGCGACCGTGAGCCCGGCGCCGCAGAGCTTCCGGGAAGCGATAGGATTTTGAACGCGGCCGCGGGGGATGTCGTCAAGAGACGAGCGCGGCGAGCGCCGAATCGAGTAGTCTGCGCCCCGCGGGCGTCGTTCGGATCCCTCGGCCGTCGGCGATCATAAGTCCGCCTTCGACGAGTTCGGCGAGGCGCTCCGCATCGACCGCCCGGTCGAGAGGAACGCCGGTCTGGGCTTCGAAACGGGCGCGCGCGACGCCTTCGGCCAGCCGCAGGCCCATCATCAGAAGCTCGGCGGCGTGCTCGTCCACGCCGAGCGCACGGCGCTCGCAGGTTCCGTGGCCGGCCTGCGCCACTTGGGCGAGCCAGGTCTCGGGCGCGCGGCTCTGGCGGAAGGCGACTCGGCGGCCCTCCAGGGTCAGGCGGCCGTGCGCCCCGGGGCCGAGGCCGACATAATCCTCGCCCCGCCAGTAGGCGAGGTTGTGGCGCGATTCCTCGCCTTGGGCGGCGTGGTTCGAGACCTCGTAAGCCGGCAGCCCGGCGGCGGCGCAAAGCTCCTGGGTCAGATCGTAAAGCGCGGCCGCCGTCTCGTCTTCGGGCAGGCGAATCTCGCCGCGCGCGGCGCGGGCGTGGAACGCGGCGCCAGGCTCGATGGTGAGCTGGTAGAGCGAGAGATGGCGCGTCCCGAAACCGAGCGCGCGGCCGAGCTCGGCGCGCCAGGCCGCCAGCGTCTGCCCGGGGCGGGCGTAGATGAGGTCGAAGGAGACGCGCGCGAAAACCGCTTGCGCAGCCTCGAGCGCGGCCAGCGCCTCGGCGACGTCGTGGCCGCGGCCGAGAAAGCGCAACGCCCGGTCGTCGAGCGCCTGCACCCCGAGCGAAAGCCGGTTCACGCCGGCTTCGCGAAAAGCGCGGAAGCGGCCGGCTTCGGCCGAGGTCGGGTTGGCTTCGAGCGTGATCTCGGCATCGTCCGCGAACGGCCAGCGCGCGTTCACCCGCTCGATCACCGCGGCCGCCGTCTCGGGCGCCATCAGCGACGGGGTGCCGCCGCCGAAGAACAGCGAGCCCGCCCGGCGGCCAGGCGCAAGCGCCGCGAAATGGTCGATCTCGGCGAGGAGCGCGCGCCGCCAGGCGGCCTCGTCGATGGTCTCGCGCACGTGGCTGTTGAAGTCGCAGTACGGGCACTTCGAAAGACAGAACGGCCAATGCACGTAGACCGCGAGCCGCGCCGCCGCCGCGCCCGCCGCCCCGGTCATGGCCCGGGCGCGCCCTTCTCGAAGCAGGCGGCGATCAGCGCCGCGAAGGCCCGCGCCCGGTGGCTGATGCGGTGCTTCTCGGCCGGGTCCATCTCGGCGAAGGTGAGCGCATAGCCGTCGGGCGCGAACACCGGGTCATAGCCGAACCCGCGCGTTCCCCGCGGCGGGAAGACAAGCCGGCCGTGGACCGCGCCCTCGAAGGTCTCGCAATGGCCGTCGGGCCAGGCGAGCGCGAGCGCGCAGGCGAAATGCGCCCGCCGGTCGGTTTCCGCCGTCTCCGCAAGCGCCGCTTCGAGCCGGGCCATGGCGGCGGCGAAGTCGCGCGCCGGTCCCGCCCAGCGCGCCGAATGGATTCCCGGCGCGCCGCCGAGCGCCGGCACCACGAGCCCTGAGTCGTCGGCGAGCGCGGGAAGCCCCGCGGCCCGGGCGGCGGCGCGGGCCTTGATCTCGGCGTTCTCGCGAAAGCTCGCGCCCGTTTCCTCGGGCTCGGGAAGGCCGAGGGCGGCGGCGGATACGGCCTCGACCCCGAAGGGCGCGATCAGCGCCGCGATCTCGGCGCATTTGCCCGGGTTGTGGGTGGCGACGACCAACCGGTCGCCGGCGAAGCGCCGCGCCACGGCTATTCCCCGATGCCCAGCGCTTGGCGTTGAAGCGCGGCCAACCTCTCGATCGCGCGGACGGCGAGCCCGAACAGGGCGTCGAAGACCTCGCGACTGAACGGCGCCGTCTCGGCGGTGCACTGGATCTCGACCACCGCGCCCTTGGCCGTCAGCACGAAGTTGGCGTCGGCCTCGGCCGTCGAGTCCTCGGCGTAGTCGAGATCGCAGACCGGCGTTCCCTGGACGAGCCCGCAAGAGACGGCCGCCACTTGGTCGGTGAGCGGCACGGCCCCGAGGTCGCCCGCCTCGACCAGCCGCGCGAATGCCTGGTGGAGCGCGACCCAGGCCCCGGTGATCGCGGCCGTCCGGGTGCCGCCGTCGGCCTGGAGCACGTCGCAATCGATTCGGATCTGGCGCTCGCCCATGGCTTCGAGATCGGTCACCGCGCGCAAGCTGCGGCCGATCAGGCGCTGGATCTCGAGGGTCCGGCCCGATTGCTTGCCGCGGGCGGCTTCGCGGTCGGTGCGGCTGTGGGTCGCGCGCGGCAGCATGCCGTACTCGGCGGTCACCCAGCCGCGGCCGCTGTCGCGGATGAAAAAGGGAACCCGCTCCTCGACCGTGGCCGTGCAGAGCACATGGGTGTCGCCGAAGCGGGCGAGGCACGAGCCCTCGGCGTACTTCGCCGCGCCGGGCTCGAGCGTGACGGGGCGCAGATCCTCGGGCGCGCGGCCGGACGGACGCATGGCGGGCCTCTCTTTCCAGGGTTCTCCGGGTCGTTCTCGTCGCGCGGCGCGGGGGCGGCGCGCGGCGAAACTACCCCGCGCCGTGGGGCGCGTAAAGGCTCTCGCGCGCCGCGCTCGGCTTCGCCCGCCCGCCGGCCGGCGTTGACGCTCTCGGGCGCGAACACTACATTCCCTTCGCCGCAGGCGCATCCATGCGGCTGAGGGCCGTTTTCACCCAATGGTTACGATCAACGAACTCAACGAGCGCTCGCGGGAGATCTTCCGCAAGATCGTCGAGGCTTACGTCGACACCGGCGAGCCCGTGGGCTCGCGCACGGTCTCGCGCCGGCTGGGCTCGACCCTGTCGCCGGCGACGATTCGCAACGTGATGGCGGACCTCGAAGACGCCGGGCTTCTCTACGCCCCCCATACTTCGGCCGGCCGGCTGCCGACCGAGACCGGGCTCAAGCTGTTCGTCGACGGGCTTCTCGAGATCGGCAACATCACGCCCGAAGAGCGCCGGGCGATCGACGAACGCTGCGCGGTCAAGGGCCGCAGCTTCGAGGAGACCGTGACCGAGGCGACGGCGCTGCTTTCGGGGCTGTCGAGCTGCGCCGGGCTCGTGCTCGCGCCCAAGACCGAAGCGCCGATCAAGCATATCGAGTTCGTGCCGCTCGCGCCGGGACGCGCGCTCGTGGTGTTGGTGGCCGAGAGCGGCGCGGTCGAAAACCGGGTGATCGACATTCCTTCGGGCATGACGCCGGCCAACCTCGTCGAGGCCGCCAACTACCTCAACGCGCGGCTTGGCGGGCGCACGCTCGACGAGGTGCGCGCCCTCGTCCAGCGCGAGCTCGAGGAGCACACCGCGCAGATCGACGCGCTGACCGAGCGCGTGATCTCGGCCGGGCTCGCCCAGCGCGCCGGCGGCGACGAGGACGAGGGGATCTTGATCGTGCGCGGGCGCTCGAAGCTCCTCGACGACGTCACCGCGCTCGGCGATCTCGAGCGGCTCCGCCATCTGTTCGACATGCTCGAGACCAAGAAGGATCTCATGCGGCTGCTCGAAATCACCCAGGGCGCCGAAGGGGTGAAGATCTTCATCGGGGCCGAGAACGAGCTGTTCGGCGTTTCGGGCTGCGCCATGATCCTCGCGCCGCTGTCCGGCGACGGCGTCACCTGCGTCGGCGCTATCGGGGTGATCGGCCCGACGCACATCAACTACGCCCGGATCATTCCCGTGGTGGACTACACGGCCAAGGTCGTGAGCCGCCTTCTGGGGTGACCGGCGCGATCGCAACCGACCAACCGATACGGAGATCGGACCGAGCCATGGCGACCGAGAAGAAGAGGACAGCGCCGAAGACCGAGGCGTCCAGCGAGACGCCCGCACAGACGCCCGCCGAGGCGGCGGCCGAAACCGCGGCCGAGACGGACTCGGCGATCCCGCCCGAGGAACCGTCGGCGGAAACCGCCGAAGCCAAGACCAGCGCGCCCGACGCGAAGGACGAAGCGGCGTCGTCGGCCGAGGTCCGAGCGGAAAGCGCCGCCGAGGCCGAGGTCGCGCGCGCCCAGGCCGAGATCGCAAGCCTTAAGGATCAGCTCCTGAGGGCGCTGGCCGAGACCGAGAACACGCGGCGCCGCGCGGCCAAGGAGCGCGAGGAGGTCAGCAAGTACGCGATCACCGGCTTCGCCCGCGACCTGTTGACGGTGGTCGACAACCTGCGCCGGGCGCTCGACGCCCTGCCCGAGGAAAGCCGCAAGGACAAGCGTCTCGCCGCCTTCGTCGAGGGCATCGAGATGACCGAGCGCGAGTTCCTTTCGATCCTGGAGCGCCACGGCATCCGCCGGATCGAGCCGCTCGGCGAGCGCTTCGATCACCGCTATCATCAGGCGATGTACGAGGTCGAGAAGCCCGACAAGCCGGCGGGCACGGTGGTCGAGGTCATGCAGGCCGGCTATCTGATCGCCGACCGCCTCCTGCGCCCGGCGATGGTCGCGGTCGCCAAGGCTGTCGACAAGCCCAAGGAGCGCGTCGACACCGAGGCCTGAAGCGGGCGCCGGGCCTCTTTAAAGTTGGCGGCCAGGGTTGCGGCGCATCATAGCCGTTCTTATATAACCCGCTGTCAAGACGGCGCAGGTCGCACGCGCGACCCGGGCAAGGATTTTCAGACCAGGGGACGCCGGCGGTGCCGTTCGTGGCCGCTCGCGTCTGCCGCAACAGGTTGAGGGGATAGAATGAGCAAAGTCATCGGCATTGATCTCGGCACGACGAATAGCTGTGTCGCCATCATGGAGGGCAAGAACGCCCGCGTGATCGAGAACGCGGAAGGCGCGCGGACCACGCCCTCGATGGTCGCCTTCACCGACGACGGCGAGCGGCTGGTCGGCCAGGCCGCCAAGCGCCAGGCGGTGACCAATCCGGAAAACACGCTGTTCGCGATCAAGCGTCTGATCGGCCGCAAGTACGACGATCCGACGACCAAGAAGGACATGGAGCTCGTCCCCTACAAGATCGTCAAGGCCGACAACGGCGACGCCTGGGTCGAGGTCCGCGGCAAGAAGTACAGCCCGAGCCAGATCAGCGCCTTCATCCTTCAAAAGATGAAGGAGACGGCCGAGGCCTATCTCGGCGAGAAGGTCACCCAGGCGGTGATCACGGTGCCGGCCTACTTCAACGACTCCCAGCGCCAGGCGACCAAGGACGCCGGCAAGATCGCCGGGCTCGAGGTTCTGCGCATCATCAACGAGCCGAC
>CAYYWV010000003.1:0-51106 GCA_964475385.1 uncultured Alphaproteobacteria bacterium
GCGCATGTGCGGGGGCGTTAGCGATTGTTAACCGCGTCCGGTTGCATAATGCGCCGTATCGCCTAGTCTTGCTCCGCTCCGCGCCGTTCGCCGCCCGCAACCCTTTCCGAGCCCGTCCATGGACCAGCCGCCGATCATTCACCTCGTCGCCGGGGCCAGGCCCAACTTCATGAAGATCGCCCCGATCTACCACGCGCTCAAGGACGCGGCGTGGTGCCGGGTGGCCGTCGTCCATACCGGTCAGCATTACGACGCCGACATGTCCGACGGCTTCTTCGCCGATCTCGGCCTGCCGGCGCCCGACCACCACCTCGGCGTGGGCAGCGGCAGCCACGCCGAGCAGACCGGCGCGGTCATGATCGCCTACGAGCGGCTTTGCCGCGACGAGCGCCCGGCCTGGACGCTTGTGGTCGGCGACGTGAACTCGACGCTCGCCTGCGCGCTCGCCGCCGTGAAGCTCGGAATCCCGGTCGCCCATGTCGAGGCCGGGCTGCGCAGCCGCGACCGCAGCATGCCCGAGGAGATCAACCGGATCGTGACCGACGCGCTCGCCGATCTTCTGTGGACGCCGTCGCCCGACGCCGACGAGAACCTGCGCGCCGAAGGCGTGGAGGAGGAGCGGATCGAGTGCGTTGGCAACGTGATGATCGACTCCTACGAGCTCCTGCGGGGCGCGATCGAGGCCGCGAACAGCCGCGCGCGCTTTGGCCTCGATCCCGGGGGCTATGGGGTGGTCACCCTTCACCGGCCGCACAACGTCGATCGGCCCGAGGCCCTGGAGGCGCTGGTGGCGGCGCTCGCAAAGGTCGCCGCCCGCATTCCGATCGTCTTTCCGGTCCACCCCCGCACGCGCCGCCGTCTCGACGACTTCGGCCTCGCCGACCGGCTCGAAAGCGCTCCCGGCGTCCATCTTGCGAGCCCGCTCACCTATGTGCCGTTCATGAGCCTGGTGCGCGAGGCGGCGCTGGTGATCACCGATTCGGGCGGCCTGCAAGAAGAGACCACTTATCTCGGCATTCCCTGCCTGACCTTGCGCCCGACCACCGAGCGCCCGATCACCATCGCCCAGGGCACCAACCGGCTGGCCCGATGCGACGCCCTAGACGCCCTGGTCGAGCGGATTCTCGCCGGCGACTGGCCGCGCCCCGCGCCGCCCGCGCTGTGGGACGGTCGCGCGGCCGAGCGGATCGCGGCGAGCCTGCGCCGCCGGCTCGCCGAAGCGGTCTGATACGCCGAGTCCATGAAATCATTCATGGGCTTGGCGGCAAGCGCGACTGCGCGTCCGAGCCTGTGCGAGGGAGCCTGCGCGGCGCTTGAACGCCCGGCGAGCCGGCGAACCGGATCGCCGGCATGAGGCGCGCTCCGGCCTTGCCGAGGCCCTTGAAACGGGCGGTCTCGATTCTAAATTTCCGGGTGCGAAAAGCCGATTGCGGTTTTCGCAACGGGTCCGGCCGCATGTCGGCGGACCCTCAGGCAAAGGATGTCGATATCGCTTCTGAAGGAGGGTATTGCCATGCGTAGCTACGACTTCAGCCCGCTGTTCCGTGCGACGGTCGGCTTCGATCGTTGGAACGATCTGTTCGATTCGGTGTTCCGGATGGACGAGGGCGCCGTTTCCTACCCGCCCTACAACATCGAGAAGGTGGGTGAGGACGCCTACCGCATCACGATGGCGCTCGCCGGGTTCACCCGGGACGATCTGACGGTGACCGTGCAGGACAACCAGCTCATCATCGCCGGCAAGCGCGAGGAGCCGCGCGACGAAAACACGACCTATCTCTACCGCGGCATCGCGACCCGGGCGTTCGAGCGCAAGTTCAGCCTGGCCGATCACGTCAAGGTCGTCGGCGCCACGCTGAACAACGGCATGCTCGAGGTCGAACTGGTCCGCGAGCTGCCCGAGGCCATGAAGCCGCGGCAGATCGAGATCAAGACCGTTCCGGCCTCGAAGACCAAGGTCATCGAAGGCAAGAAGGCGGCCTGAAAGGCGCGTCTTGGACGCCTGCTTCGGCGGGCGGCCGAAATGGTCTGGAAAGAGGGCGTCCGCTTCCGCGGGCGCTCTCGTTTTGCCTCTCGGGCGGCGCGCGGCCCCGCCGCTTCAGCCTTCCTTAACCCTGCCGCGCTATGCACGGACAGGCAGCCCAGCGCGACCGAGGCCCGATGAGCGAAACCCATATCGAAGAGCGCTTCAACCGCCTCTTTTTCGAGCGGATTCCCCCTGCGGTCGCGCACAGCTTCTCGGAAGAGCAGATCGCGGCGGTCCGCACCGCCTTCATGGGCGAGCGCTGGGACGGGCACCGCGTCGACGTTCGCGGCACCGTGCCGCTTCTGGGCGGGCGCTGGTACTTCGTCTTCGTCGCCGGGCCCGATCGGCGCGGCGCCAAACGGCGGCGACAGAAGAGACGGCAGCGCGCGCCGTTGCGCCGGGCCTTCGGCTTTGCGGTCTCGGCGGTGATCGTCCTCTGGTTCGCCGCGCTGCTCGGCTATGTCTTCCTGCCCGAGGGGCTTCTCACCGGGCCGTAACCAGGGCGTTTCCGGCTTGTCAGATCGGAGGGCGTCGACCGTTCCAGGGGCGGATGCGCTCGAACGCCTTGCCGATCTCGAGCGCGCCGAGGTCGTCGTAACGTCGCCCGACGATCTGAAGCCCTGTCGGCAGGCCGTCGCGGGTGAAGCCCGAGGGCACGGTCAACGCCGGGCACTGGCTCACGAAGTTGAACAGGTCGGTCATGTCGTAGCCGCAGTAGCGGCCGTCGGCGTCCGAGTGCCCGAAGGCTGAGTCGTCCGCGTCCACAGGTTGGGCCGGAAGCGCCATGGTCGGGCAGAGAAGGGCGTCGCAGCGCTCGAGGATCGGGGCGAGAGTCCGCCATTGGCGGGTGCGCACGAACTCGAGGCGCTTGAACGAGACCGCATCCATGGCGAGCCCCGCCTCCATCAGGGCGACCACGCCCGGGTCCATGCGGTCGCGCCATTCGTCGAGATGCTGGCCGAAGAAGGTCGCGAGGTAGACGCCCCAGTGCGCGAGCCAGGCGTCCGAGATCTCGCGCGTCCACGGCAGCGCGACCTCTTCGATCTCGGCGCCGGCGTCTCTGAGCGCCTCGACCGCGGCGCGCGTGTTGGCCGCCACGTCGTCGTCGAGCGCGTAGTAGCCGAGGTCGAGCGAGAACGCGAGCCGGCGCCCTTTGAGGTCGCCCGCGAGCGGAAGCGCGATGTCGAGCGGCGGCGACAGGGTCTGGATGTCGCGCTCGTCGGGGCCTTGGGTGACCGCGAGAAAGAGCGCCGCGTCGTCGACGCTGCGCGCGAGCGGCCCGAAGTGCGAAAGCGAATCGAACTGGCTCGGCAGGATCTCGAAGGGAATCCGCCCGAAGCTCGGCTTGAGGCCGACCACGCCGCACAGCGCCGCCGGAATCCGCACGGACCCCCCCATGTCCGAGCCTTCGGCGAGCGGCACGCAGCCGGTCGCCACCGCGACGCCCGCGCCGCCCGAGGAGCCGCCGGGCGAGCGATTCGGATCCCACGGGTTGCGGGTCACCCCCCAGAGCGGGCTTTCCGTGAAGCTCGAATAGGCGAACTCGGGCGTCGTCGTCTTGCCGATCAGGATCGCGCCCGCGGCGAGGAGCTTCTCGACCACCACGGCGTCGCGCTCGGGCACCCAGTGCTCGTAGACGCGCGAGCCCATGGTGGTCCGCTTGCCCCGGGTCGGCGTGAGATCCTTGATCGCGACCGGCACCCCGTGCAGCGGGCCGAGATCGGCGCCTTTCATGACCGCGTCCTCGGCCGCGCGGGCGCGCGCGAGCGCCTCGTCGGCGTAGACGAAGCAGAAGGCGTTGAGCTTCGGGTTCACCTCGTCGATGCGCGCGAGGCTGTTCTCCACCACCTCGACCGGCGAGAGGGCGCGGTCGCGGATGGCGCGCGCGGTCTCGGTCGCGGTCTGATATGCGAGCGTGAGATCGACCATCGGTCCGAGATTAACGGAGAGAGGGAGCGGCCCGCTAGGGGGATTCCCAACAGGCGACCTTCGCGCTCCGCGTTGCGGGCGCGGGTCCGCCAAGGACGCGCCCGATCACCGCGGCGAGCGCGTCGAGGAACGATCCGGACGCGGCGAGCGCCGCTTCGAACGGCGCGAACAGCGGGCTTTCGCGCAGATCGCGGTTCGCGACGACCGGTATGCCTGCGGTCTCTCCGGCTTCGCCGTCGAAGGCGCTGCGGCAGACGAGGCGTCCGTCCGCGGTCGAAAACGCGATCTCGCCGCTTACCTGGGCCGCGGCGTAACGCAGGCGGCGTTTGCGCGCGAGACGCTCCATGGAGTCGTAAAGCTGGCCCCGGGCGATGCCTGAGAGGCGGATGACGAGCCGCGCGTCGGCCTTGTCCGGGCGCGCGGCCGGGACCGCGCCGGCCGCGGCCAGCAGCCGGGCGGCGTGGCGGTCGAGCGGCAGCCGCAGGCGCGAGATCGCGAACGGGCCGGTCTCGACCGCGCCGGCGCGGAGACGGCGGTCGGCGGCGAACGACTGGACGATCTCGACGGCGACGCGCTGGGGCGGGACGGTCTCCGCGCCCGCCCGGGCGGGCGCGGCGAAGACCGCGACGAAGAACAGAGCGAGCAAGGGCCGGCGCATCGCGACAAGTTCGGGCAAGCCCCCGAACGAACGGTAGCCGCGCGGCAGGCCTTCGGCAAGCCGCAGGTCCAAGCAATGGCGCGATAGCGCACGGGCCATTCCCTGTGTTACCCCTGGACGGAGGGAGAAGGGCGCCGAGGCGACAGGCGGACGATGCGCGTCATAAGGAACGAACAGGCGCCGGACGCCGACGGCGGCGCGGCAGCGCCGCTGAGCGAGGAAGCGCGTCGGCTGGGGCTGATCGTCGCCATCGCGAGCGCGACCCCGGCCGGGCTTTCGATCGGGCTCACTTGGCCTCTTCTGACGCTGATTCTCGAACGCGACGGGGTCGAGGCGACGATGATCGGCCTCAACAGCGCGATGTCGTCGTTCGCCGTGGTGGTCAGCGCGCCCATGATGCCCTGGCTGATCGGCCGCATCGGCACGCTGAGGGCGATGTGGCTCGGGATCGCCGTCGCCGTCGCGGCGATCCTTCTCCTGCCCGTGTTTCCCTCGCTTGAGGCCTGGTTCGCGCTGCGGTTCATCCTCGGCCTCGGGGCCGCGGTCCACTGGGTGGTGAGCGAGGCCTGGATCAATGCGGTCGCGACCGAGCGCCGCCGCGGCCGGGTGATGGGCGTCTATGTGACCTTCTACGCCGGCGGGCTCGCCGGCGGACCGCTGATCCTCGGCCTGACCGGGATCGACGGCTTCGAGCCGTTCGTGATCGGCGCCGCGATTCTGGCGCTCGGCGCGCTTCCCCTTCTGTTCGCCCGCGGCGTCGCCCCGCCCCGGCCCCGGCGCGGCCCCGTGCGGCCGGCGGCGCTGTTCGCCGCCGCGCCGACCGTTATGGCGGTCGCGCTCGCCGCGGGGTTCTCGGATTCGGCGAGCTTCGCGTTCTTGCCGGTCTACAGCCTGCGCAGCGGTTTTACCCAGGAGACGGCGGTGGTGATGCTGTCGGTGTTCGTCGCCGGCAACCTCGCGCTCCAGCTCCCGATCGGCTGGCTCGCCGATCGCATCGATCGTCGACTGATGCTCATCTTCTGCGCAGGAGTCGGGGTCGCCGGCCCGCTCGCGCTGCCGTTCGCGTTCGGCGACGCTTGGCTGACGTGGCCGCTTCTGTTCGTCTGGGGCGGCACGGTGGTCGGGCTCTATACGGTCGGGCTCACGTTGCTCGGCCAACGCTTCGGGCCGACCGAGATCGCCGCCGCCAACGCCACCTTCGTCACCTTCTACGAGATCGGCAGCATTCTGGGGCCGGTGACGGCCGGAGCCGCGATGACGGCTTGGGAACCGCACGGGCTGGTCGTAGCGCTCGCGCTCGCCTGCGGCGCATTCCTTGTCCTCGCCGTCGTCCGCTATCTTCGCGGGCGCTGAACCGCAGCACTGAGCAGCAGGGCCGACGCGACAAAGCCGGTGCCGTTGACGCGTTACCGGGCGTAGCGTACCCTTTTTCGGGAACGGGTGGCCCGTTGAGCTGACAACCCGAAAGGGGGAGTTCGTTTCGACCGCCGACGGCGGGCGGCTGGGGCGCGACGCCGTCGGGGACGACCGGGTCAATCCGGATGTGTCGGATCGGCTGAGCCGGTCTCCCGGCGTCACGCGAACCGCGTTGGCTCCGGCTTCGGGCGAGTCCCGGTCTCACCGCTCGGGGGGTCGCTTTTACGGCTATCGCGTTTAAGGGAGGTACAATTATGGACAAGAACGAGTTACTCGACAAGATCGCGGCGGGGGGCATGACCCGGCGCGAGTTCAAGAAGGCGCTCGCCTCGTTCGGCATCGGCCTCGTCACCATGCCCCTGTTCTCGGGCCGCAGCCTGGCGGCGGCCAAGGACCAGCCGGTCGTGTTCACCTGGTCCGGCTACGAAGAAGAAGGCCTGCATCAGCCCTATAAGCGCAAGTATGGGGAGTTCCCCAACTTCTCCTTCTTCGGCGACGAGGAAGAGGCGTTCGCGAAGATTCGCGCGGGCTACAAGCCCGATATCTCGATGCCCTGCTCCTATAAGATTCCCGAGTGGTCCGACGCCGGCATTCTTCAGCCGATCGATACTTCTCGGTTGAGCGTGTGGGGCGATATCATCCCGAGCCTCAAGCAGGTTCCGGGCGTGGTGATCGACGGCAAGCGCTACTGGGTCTGCATGGACTGGGGCCAGACCTCGATCATCTATCGGACCGATCTCGTCGATCCCGAGTACGAGAAGAACCCCACCTGGGGGCTTTTGTGGGACAAGCGCTACCGCGGCCGGATGTCGATGCTCGACAGCCTGATCGACGGCGTCATGGTGGCGGCGATCTACGGCGGCGCCAAGGATCCCTTCAACATGACCAAGGATGAGGTCGCCAAGACCAAGAAGCTCCTTCAAGAGCAGCTTCCGCTTCTGCGCTACTACTCGAACAGCCCGACCGACGTGCAGCAGGCGTTGGCCTCGGGCGAGCTGGTCGCCGCGGTGGCGTGGAACGATTCCTACAGCAAGCTCGTCGACCAGGGCGTGCCGGTCAAGTTCATGAACCCCAAGGAAGGGGCCATGACCTGGACTTGCGGGATCGTTCTCATGAAAGACGCCGACCCCAAGAAGCTCGATCGCTCGTACGACGTGATCGATTCGATGCTGAGCCCCGAATCGGGCGCGTACGAGATCAAGGAGTTCGGCTACGGTCACGCCAATCAGAAGGCGTTCGATCTTGTGGGCGACGAGGTGCTCGCCAAGCGCGGCCTGACGCGGAACCCGGACGAGCTCATCAACTCGGGCATCTTCCAGCGCCCGATTCAGAACGAGCCCGAGCTTCAGGCCATGTTCGAAGAGGTCAAAGCCGGGCTCTGAGAAGACGGCCTCCAGCTCGCGCGTGCGCGTTGTGTCCCCGGGATCCGCGGTAAGCCGTGAATGGTCCCGGGGGCGTGCGTATGTCTCGCATCCAGACATAACCGTCTGCTATTCTGCCTCGCCTTTTCCTCCCCTGTCGGGCGCCCGCGACGCGCTCGGCAGGGAAGGAGAAGATGGCCAGAGGCCAAGATCGTAGGGAACGGTGACGGAATTTCTCCCAGCGGGAGCGCTTCATGGCTGAGCATGCGGTTCCGGCGGAGCGTTATGGCAAGGCGGCGAGCGGGCTGAGGGCGCGGTTGCGCGCGCTTTCTCTGCGCAGCGAGGCCTTTCGCGGCTACGCGCTGCTCTCGCCGACGCTGGGCTTCATGATCCTGGTGCTGGCAGTGCCGGTCGGGATCCTGGTCGTCTTCAGCTTCTGGACCCAGGTCTATCTCGACTTCGACAAGAGCTTCTCGCTCGCCAACTACATCGCTTATTTCCAAAAGCCCATCTACAACAAGCTACTGTGGAAGTCGATCCGGATCTCGGGCATGGTCACCATCGCGACCGTGGTGCTGGCCTACCCGATGGCCTACTTCATCGCCTTCAAGGTGACCCGGCAGAAGCTCGTCTGGTTGATCCTGATCACGGTGCCGTTCTGGACGAGCTATCTGCTCCGCGTGTTCGCGTGGAAGATCATCCTCGGCTACAACGGGGTCATCAACTCGGGGCTCGGCGCTCTGGGGCTGATCAAGGAGCCGCTCGAGTTCCTGCTTTACAACCCGACCGCGGTGGTGATCACGCTGGCGCATGCCTGGGCGGCGTTTGCGATCCTGCCGATCTACGTGTCGCTCGAGAAGATCGACCGCTCGCTCCTCGAGGCGGCGACCGACCTCGGCGACGGGCCGGCGATGCGCTTTCTTAGGGTGACGCTGCCGTTATCCATGCCGGGGGTGATCGCGGCGAGCCTGCTCGTGTTCATCCCGACGGTCGGCGACTACGTAACGCCCAAGCTCGTCGGCGGCACCACGGGCATCATGATCGGCAACATCATCCAGTCGATGTTCGGCAAGGCCAACAACTGGCCCATGGGAGCGGCGCTTTCGGTGATCTCGATGATCGTGATCACGATCCTGGTCACCGCTTTCCTGTGGTTCACCAAACGCGTGCGCAAGGGGATCGCATGAGCAGCGTTGCGCTCGGCCGGCGGCGGTTCGGAGGGCTTACGGTCTACGCCGTGCTCTACCTCGTGTTCATCTATGTGCCGGTCTTGTTTCTGCCCTTGTTCTCATTCAACGATTCGATCTACGTCGCCTTTCCGCTCAAGGGCTTCACCTTCGCCTGGTACGAGAAAATGGCGAACAGCCCGGGGCTGATCAGCGCGCTCGTCAACTCGATCAAGGTGGGGGCGACGGTGGCGGTGGTCAGCACCATCTTCGGCACCCTCGCCGCCAAGGCGGTGACCCGCTACCGCCTGCCCGGGCGCGGGCCGACGGTGGGCTTCATCATGCTGCCGCTGGTGATTCCCGGAATCATCATGGGGATCGCGCTTTTGGTGCTCGCCAACTTCGTCGGGATCAAGCTGTCGCTGTTCACCATCGGGCTCGGGCATATGCTGGAGACGATCCCGTTTTCGATGCTGGTGATGATCTCCAGGCTCGAGGGCTTCGACAAGAACCTAGAAGAAGCCTCGCTCGACCTCGGCGAAAGCGCCTGGACGACGTTTTGGCGGGTGACCTTTCCGCTCGCTATTCCGGGGCTGATCGCGAGCCTTCTTCTGACGTTCACGATCTCGTTCGACGAGTTCATCCTCGCCTTTTTCCTGGCCGGGACCGACGTGACCCTGCCGATTTACATCTGGAGCCAGCTCCGCTTCCCGGCCAAGCTGCCGAGCGTGCTGGCGCTTGGGGCCTCTATTCTCGCTGCGTCCTTCGTCATCGTCACCTTCGCCGAGTGGGTCCGCCGCCGCGGGGTCCAGATCAAGACGGCGTCGGGCGTGTAACGGTTCGGAGAACGGTTTATTCATGGCCGAGAGCAACAGCATCATCTCGATCCGCAACGTCTCGAAGCGCTTCGGCGAGGTCCGGGCGGTCAACGCGGTCAACCTCGAGATCCGCCGGGGCGAGTTCTTCTCGCTTTTGGGGCCGTCGGGCTGCGGCAAGACGACGCTTTTGCGGATGCTGGCGGGGTTCGAGGCGCCGACCGAGGGCGAGATCTTCATCGACGGCCAACCCATGTCGACGGTGCCGCCCAACCACCGCCCGGTCAACATGGTGTTCCAGAACTACGCGATCTTCCCGCATCTCGACGTGCGCGCGAACATCGCCTACGGGATGCGCAAGTCGGGGCTGTCGAAGGCGGAGCTCAACGCCCGCGTCGACGAGATGCTCGAGATGATCAAGCTGCCGGGCTACGGCGGACGCGGCGCGAACGAGCTTTCGGGCGGCGAGCGCCAGCGGGTCGCGCTCGCCCGGGCGCTGATCAAGAAGCCCAAGGTTCTGCTGCTCGACGAGCCTTTGGGCGCGCTCGACAAGAAGCTGCGCGAGCAGATGCAGCTCGAGTTGCGCGCGCTCCAGAAGTCGGTGGGGATCACCTTCGTGTTCGTGACCCACGACCAGGAAGAGGCGCTCACCATGTCGGACCGGATTGCGGTCATGTCGGGGGGGCGGGTGCTTCAGGTCGAATCGCCGGTCCGCCTTTACGAGACCCCCAACTGCCGGTTCGTCGCCGACTTCATCGGCACCATGAACTTCTTCGAGGGCGCGTTGCGCGGCGTCGAGGACGGCGTCGCCGTGGTCGACGCCGGCCCGCTCGGCGAGATCCGGGCGCGGCCCGAGACCGAGCTTCCGCCGCCCGGCGATATCATCGTCGCCATCCGGCCCGAGAAGTTCCGGATCGATTTCGCCCCTCCCGCCGAGCGCGGGGTCAACGCGGTCGAAGGCCGCCTCGGGCCGGCGGCCTATCTCGGCGACCGGAGCCACCTTTACGTCAACATCCCCGGCCGCGAGCAGCCGGTGGCGGTGGCGACCCAAAACATGGAGCGCATGGAAACCCTCGACTTCGCGGCCGAGCGTCCGGTCTGGCTGAGCTGGTCGGCCGAAGCGGTCGTCATCCTGCCCCGCGAGTAGGGGCGCGCAGCCGTGCGTCCGCGCCGCGCCGATTCATTTCGCCGCGCATCGCGGGCGCCGTGAGCGCCGGCTACATCGATTGTTACTACGCGCGCACGGCGACCCCACAGGCGCCGCGGCCCGCGCTTTCCGGCGCGCTTGAGGCCGACGTCTGCGTGGTCGGCGGCGGGCTCGCCGGGCTATCGGTCGCGCTGGAGCTCGCCGAACGGGGGCATTCGGTCGCGTTGGTCGAGGCGCGCCGCGTCGGCTGGGGCGCGTCGGGGCGCAACGGGGGCTTCGTCTCGCCCGGGTTTTCGCTTCCCGCCGAGCGGTTGATCGCCCGACTGGGGCTGGGTCGCGCCCGCGCGCTCTATGCGCTCAGCCGCGAGGCGGTGGCGCTCATGCGCCGGCGCATCCAGGAGTACGCGATTCCCTGCGGCCCGATCGTCGACGGCATCCTCGAGGCCTCGTGGTTCGACGACGCCGACGGCCTCAAGCGCGAGCGCGACAGAATGGCCGAGGCCTTCGGGATCGAGCAAGAGTTCTGGCCCCGCGAACGGTTGCGCGCCGCGCTGGTGAGCGACCGTTACTACGACGGTCTTCTCAACCCCGAGGGCTTCCAGTTCCACCCCTTGAACTACTGCCTCGGCATCGCCGCCGCGGCCGAGCGCGCGGGCGCGCGTCTGTTCGAATCCTCGCCCGCGCGCGCGCTCGACCTCGACGGCCCGGTCAAGACCGTGACCACCGAAGGCGGGCGCGTGCGCGCCGGTCAGGTCGTGATCGCCTGCGGCGGCTATATCGAGCGGCTCGAGCCCCGGCTCGCTTCGGCGATTGTTCCGATTGCGACCTATGTCGTCGCGACCGAACCCCTGGGCGAGCGCCTCGAGACCGCGATCCGCGCGCCGTTCGCGGTTCACGACAACCGCTTCGCGCTCGATTACTACCGCGCGCTTGAGGATACGCGCATCCTCTGGGGCGGGCGGATCAGCATTCGCCGCTCCCCACCCGATCTCGCAACCCTTATGCTCGGCGACCTCGTCAAGGTCTATCCACAGCTCCGCGGCGTCCGCGCCGAGACCGCGTGGAGCGGCCTGATGAGCTACGCCGTCCACAAGATGCCTCAGATCGGCGCGCTCAGGCCCGGCGTCTGGTATGCGATGGGCTTCGGCGGCCACGGCATGAACACGACGACGATGGCGGGAACGCTTATCGCCGCCGCGATCGCCGAGGGCGACGACCGCTACCGCCTGTTCGCGCCCTTCGGGTTGACGCCTGCGGGCGGACCCTTCGGCGCCCTTGCGGCGCAGGCGAGCTATTGGTACTACGAGGCTCTTGATTCCTTGCGGGCGCGCCGCGGTCGGCAAGCGCCGTAGGGGTTCTCCTACGTCTAGTTTTTCGTGAGGCTCCATGAACGCAAACGTCCGCCGTCCTGCGCGCCCGGCCGAGACCGTCTCGGGACTTCCGTACTCGCGGCTCGTCACCTGGATCGAAGGCAAAGGCTCGCGGGCTTGGGACGTTCATATCCGCGCCCGCGAGCTCCAGGAGCAGGGCCGCGACGTCATCCTGCTCAGCGTCGGCGATCCCGACTTCGACACCCCGCCCGCCATCGTCGATGCGGCGATCGAAGGGCTTCGGGCCGGCCACACCCATTACACCTCGATGGAGGGAATCCCGCCGCTGCGCAAGGCCATCGCGCGCCGTCACGAGAAACTCACCGGCCATCGGGCGGACCCGGACCAGGTGGTCGTGCTGCCGGGCGCGCAGTGCGCCTTGTTCTCGACCATGATGTGCCTCGCCCAGCCCGGCGACGAGGTGATCGTGCCCGAGCCCATGTACGTCACCTACGAAGCGGTGATCGGGGCGACCGGCGCGCGTCTGGTCGAGGTTCCCTTGCGTGCGGAGCGCGGCTTTCATATCGACCCGGCCGACCTCGCGGCGGCGGTGACGCCGCGCACCCGCGTGGTCCTGATCAACTTCCCGCACAATCCGACCGGGGCCGGCATCACGGCGGACGAGCTCGAAGGCGTCGCTCAGGTCTGCCGCGAGAACGACCTGTGGCTGGTGTCCGACGAGGTCTATGCGACGCTCACTTATGGGGTCGCGCACCGGTCGCCGGTCGCGCTTCCCGGCATGGCCGAGCGCACCGTGGTCGTCGACAGCCTGTCGAAGTCGCACGCCATGACCGGCTGGCGGCTCGGCTGGGCGATCGCGCCCGGCGCGCTTCCGCGTCACCTCGCCAACCTCGCGCTCTGCATGCTCTACGGCTGTCCGCCGTTCATTCAGGATGCGGCGGTGGTCGCGCTCGAGCGCGAGTTCGAGGAGATCGACGCCATGCGGGCCGAGTTCCGCGCCCGCCGCGATCGCGTGGTCGCGCTGATCGAGGATATGCCGCTGGCGCGTTGCACGCCGCCCGAGGGCTCGATGTTCCTGATGATCGACATTCGCGAGACCGGGCTCGGCGGCGAGGAGTTCGCCTTCCGGCTGGTCGAAAGCGAAGGCGTGTCCTTGCTTCCTTGCGACGGCTTCGGCCCCAGCGCGGCCGGGCATCTCAGGATGTCGCTGTCGGCCCCGATGGCGGTCCTCGAAGAGGCCTGCCGCCGCTTGGAGCGCTTTATCCGCGGCCTCAATCGGTAACAGCCCGGGGCGGACCGGCGGGCTCGCCGCCGATCCTTGACGCCACGGACCGAAAATCGGGGTAACATTCGTCCATGCCCGAATCGGAGTACCAAGCCTACTACGCGGTCGTGCGAAAGATTCCGCCGGGGCGCGTCATGACCTATGGCGACGTGGCGCGGGCGGCCGCCCGCCCCGGCTGCGCGCGCCGGGTCGGCTATGCGCTCGCCGCGCTTCGCGGCTCCGATGCGCCTTGGTGGCGGGTGGTCAACGCCCGGGGCGGGATCAGCCCGCGCGCGGGCGAAGCCGGGCCGAGCCTGCGCCAACGCCGCCTTCTGGAGGCCGAAGGCGTGGTCTTCGACGCCGCCGGTCGGATCGACCTTGCGCGCTATCGCCACCGGCCGCAGGAAGGCGCGGCGCGGCCCCGATTGCCGTTCGAGGAGCTCTTCAATGTCTGAAGTTTGGCGCCGTCAACATGAAACGCTCTGAGACCAAGGTTGCGATCGTCACCGCCGCCGGCCGCGGCATCGGCGCGGGATGCGCCCGCGCGCTCGCCCGCCGCGGCTATGCGCTCGTCCTGATGTCGTCGTCGGGCGGCGCCGAGGCGCTCGCCCGCGAGCTCGACGCGATCGCAGTGACCGGATCGGTCGCGCGCAAGAACGACCTCGAAGAGCTGGTCTCCGCCGCGCTCGAGGCCTACGGGCGGATCGACGCGGTGATCAACAACACGGGCCACCCCGCCAAGGGGCCGCTTCTCGAGATCAGCGACGAGGCTTGGCACGAAGCGCTCGACCTTCTGGTGCTCAACGTGGTGCGCATGGCCCGGCTGGTCACGCCGGTCATGGCGGAGGGCGGCGGCGGCGCAATCGTCAACATCTCGTCCGTGGGCGCGATCGAGCCGAGCCCCCGGTTCCCGCTCTCGTCGTCGCTGCGCGCGGCGCTCGCCGGGTTCGCTAAGCTCTACGCCGACGCGCACGCCGCCGACAACATTCGCATGAACAACCTGTTGCCGGGCTTCGTCGACAACTACCCCGCAGACGCCGAGACGCTCGCCGCCATTCCGGCCGGGCGTTACGCGCGCATGGACGAGATCGGCGAGACGGCGGCCTTCCTGGTCTCGGACGCGGCCGCCTATATCACGGGGCAGAACATTCGGGTCGACGGCGGGCTCGCGCGGTCGATCTGATCGCATTTCGCCTTTGAACGACCTATGCGACCGAGGCCCGAGTCTCCTTATAGGCGAACGGGCAGGGCATGAGTCGTCCCCGCGCCCGGACGAACAAAGCGGGGGCCGTTAAGGCCCCCGCATTCGCCTCGCGTTCAGGCGCGATCAGCTTTCGATCGCAAGCTCGTTGGCGAAGATGTAAGACGTCGGGTGCATCTTGAAGCCCTTCACGCGCTTGTCGTAGCCGGTGAAGACCGAGCGCCACAGCGGCTGCACGATCGGGCCGTCCTCTTGCATAATGGTCTCGAGCTGGCACATGACCTCGCGCCGCTTGTCGACGTCCAAAATGCCTTCCGCCTTGGTCAGCAGACGGTCGAACTCGGGGTTCGAGTAGCTCGATTCGTTCCACGGCACGCCGGTCCGGTAGGCGAGGCCGAGAACCATGACGCCGAGCGGGCGGTGGGTCCAGCTCGTGAACCCGAAGGGCACCTTGTCCCAGGTCTCCCAGTACTGGGCCGAGGGCTTGACGCTGATCTTGGCGTTCACGCCCACGTCCTTCCACTGCTCGACCAGGGCCTGGACCGCAAGGAGCTCCCAGGGCGGATCTTTCTTGCAGACGATCTCGGTCTCGAACCCGTTGGGATAGCCGGCCTCGGCGAGCAGCTTCTTGGCCTTGGCGATATCGCGATCCATGAAGGGGAGCTTGCAGTACTCGGGATGGATCGGGGCGACGTGGTGGTGTTCGCCCGGCAGGCCGAGGTTGCGGTAGGCGAGCTCGAGCACCTTGCGCGAATCGGTCGCATACCGCATGGCCTTGCGCACCCGCGGATCGGCGAAGGGGCCCTGCGGCTTCATCCGGGCGACGCCGGTCTGGGCGGTCGCCACCTCGTAGATCTTGACGTGGGGCAGCTTCTTAAGAGTATCGATCTGGGTGATCCCCGCTTCGTAAAGGCCGTGGACCTGCTTCGAGGCGATCGCCGCGAGGTTGGCCGAGGGGTCGTCGCCGAGGTCGATGAACTCGACCGTGTCGACGAACGGGCCGATCTTGCCCCAGTAGGGCCGGCGCGCCTTGACCACCGCCTTCTTGCCGACCTCGAGCTCGACCAGCTCGAACGCGCCGGTCCCGTTGGACCCGACATCGAAGAGGCCGTTCTCCTCGGGGTCGATCATCAGGAACGGGTAGTGGAACAGGTGCTCGGGCACGGCGAGCTGCGGGTTTTTGGCGTTCAGCCGGACGGTGTGCGAATCGACCTTCTCGATCGCGTTGGCGTCCCACAGCTCGGTCGTCTTCTTGCCGTCCTTTTCGACCTCGTTGAGCATGTAGCCCTTCATCAGGCCGACCACCGACGACCCGGTCTCCGGGTCGAGGACGTGTTTGATGTTCCAGATCACGTCATCGGCGGTGAAGTCGCGGCCGTTATGCCACTTGATGCCTTTGCGGATGTAGAGGGTCCAGGTTCTGAGATCGTCGCTCGCTTCCCAACGTTCGAGCAGATAGGGCCGGGTCACGTTGTCCTGGCCCGTCTTGGTCAGATACTCGCAGACCTGGCGGGTGATGTTGCTGTCGAACACCCAGCTATAGGTATGCGGGGTCTTGAGCTCCTTAACGCGCATGCCGATCCGGAGCGTGCCTCCCATGGGCATGGCGGCGGCCCGCGCCGGCGCAACGAAGCTTTCGCCCGTCACTTTGCCGACGAAGGCGTACGCGGCGCCCGCCGACATTCCGAGAAGGGTGGCCGTGCGCAGGAACTCGCGCCGGTCGATCTTGCCCTCCGCGAGTTGCCGCTTGAGCGTCGGAATATAGGAATGTTCTTTGATCTCGGTCATGAGGTGTCACCTCCCTTGAAGTCGCGCCCCGCCGTCGGGCTTCTGTTCGTTGTTGGAGGGCGGCGGGCCCGGTCGTCTACCGCTCCATGATTTTCTTCCCGGGCCGTGCTGTCAATCACGCTCCCGCCCTTTTTCGACAGATTCTGTCGCATTCAGAAAATTCCGAGCGATCATGACCGTTCGCGGACGACCCCGGCCTGCGGTCAAGGCCAGGAAAGGGGCGGCGCTGGTTCGCGCCGCCCCAGTCCATCGGGGACGAAAACGCCGGAGATTCCAGCCGGCTTCCCCTCTTAGCCTTTGCTGATCTCGACCGCGACGAAACGCTGGTCGCCGCCCCGGTCGAGGAGCAGCAGCACCGATTTGCGCCCGGCCTTGGCCGCCTTCTTGACCTTGGCGAGAACCTCCTTCGGAGTCCGGACCGGCTCGAGGCCGACCTCGACGATCACGTCGCCGGGCCGCACACCGCGTTCGGCGGCATTGCCGTCCGGGTCGACCTCGGTCACGACCACCCCTTTGGCGTCTTCGGAAAGCCCGAACTGGTCGCGTACGTCGGGGGTGATCGTCGACAGCGACAGGCCAAGCGAGCCGAGCTCGGCCGTGCCTGGTTTCTCAGGCGTTGTGGAGGCGACCTCGCTCTCGCTCTCCTGAAGTTCGGCGATGGTGACCTTGAGCGTCTTGCGCTTGCCTTTGCGAAGGACCACCACATCGACGATCTTGCCGATCTCGGTGTTGGCGACGATGCGCGGCAGCTCGCGCATGGCGCCGATCTCGCGGCCGTCGAACTCAAGGATCACGTCGCCGGTCTTGATCCCCGCCCTGGCGGCCGGGCTGTCGGGGGTGACGTCGGCGACCAGAGCGCCGCGCGCCTTGTCGAGGCCGAGGCCTTCGGCGATGTCGTCGCTTACCGCCTGGATGCGAACGCCGAGCCAGCCGCGCCGCGTGCGGCCGAACTCGCGGAGCTGCTTGATGACCGGTTTGGCGAGCGAGGAGGGAACCGCGAAACCGATGCCGACGCTGCCGCCCGAGGGCGAGAAGATCGCCGTGTTGATGCCGATCACCTCGCCATCCATATTGAACAAGGGGCCGCCCGAGTTGCCGCGGTTGATCGGCGCGTCGGTCTGGAGGAAGTCGTCATACGGCCCGGCGTTGATGTCGCGTCCGCGGGCCGAGAGAATCCCGGCCGTGACCGTATTGCCGAGCCCGAAAGGATTGCCGATGGCGAGCACCCAGTCGCCGACCCGGACCTTGTCCGAATCGCCGAACGAGACCGAAGGCAGCGGCTCTTTGCTGTCGATTTTGAGCAGCGCGAGATCGGTCTTCGGGTCGTGGCCGACGAGCTTGGCGTCGAACTCTCGGCTGTCGTTGAGGATGACCGTAATCTCGTCGGCGTCGGCGATGACGTGGTTGTTGGTCACCACGTAGCCCGCCGGATCGATGATGAACCCGGAGCCGAGCGAGGTGACCCGTCGTTTGGTTTTGCGTTCCTTGCGACGCCGTTCAAGGAAGTCGCGAAACAGCTCCTCGAACGGCGAGCCCGGCGGGAACTGAGGCATCAGTTCGGGCACCTGGGCGGTGGTGATGTTCTGGGTCGTCGAGATGTTGACGACGGCCGGCGTCAACCGGGCCGCGAGGTCGGCGAAGCCTTCCGGCGTGCCGCGCGCGGCGGCCGCGTGCGACAGCATGATCGCGGCGAGCCCGACGAGAAGCCCGAAAAGCCGGGAGAGGCCGAGATCACGCCGGGCAAGGGTCGGCCGGTCGATGCCGGCGCGAACGGCGGGGCGAATCATCACTGCGCTTTCTCCTCTCGAATCCGTGGAAACGGTTGATGGTCAGGAACGATCGAGCGGATGGCACCATAGCACGGGCGCGTTCCAGACGCGCCGAACGACCGCAAAGACCATACGCCCGGGCCTACAGTCCGCCGCGGGTCGGGTCGCACCATATAGGACGCAAAGCTTGAACAAAAGCTGAGGCCGGTGTTCATTTGGCATTCACCCGCGGATTGATACGCTAGGCACATGAAACGGGGCCTTCTCGCGCTCGTGCTCGCGGCTCTGGTCGCGCTCGCCCCGGCGAACGTGACGGCCGATGACGACCACGAACGCGCCCGCCGCGCTTTCGAGTCCGGCGAAATCGTAGGCCTGCGCCAGATCCTCGGTCGCGTCCAATCCACTTACCAGGGCAAGATCCTGGAGATCGAGCTCAGAGAGCGTCGGCGCGACGGTTGGGGGCCACCGTGGGTATATATGGTCAAGGTGCTGACGCCTCAAGGCCATGTGCTTGCGCTTGAGCTCGACGCCAAGACGACGCGCGTGCTCCGCGTGCGCGGGCGGGGCGGCGATCGCGACGATTTCGAGCGTGAAAAAAAGAAACGGAAGAGGGGCCACGACGACTGATGCGCATTCTTCTGGTCGAAGACGAGCGCGCGCTCGCCGCCCAGGTCGCCGCCGCGCTTCGAAACGCCGGCTATACGGTGGACGTCGCCTACGACGGCGAAGAAGCCCATTACCTGGGCGAGGTCGAGCCCTATGACGCCGTGGTGCTCGACCTCGGGCTGCCGGTGCTCGACGGGCTCTCGGTCCTGCGCCGCTGGCGCGAGGCCGGACGCGACATGCCGGTCCTCATCCTTACCGCGCGCGACCGCTGGAGCGAGAAGGTCGAGGGCTTCGATTCGGGGGCCGACGACTACGTCGCCAAGCCTTTCAACATGGAGGAGCTGCTCGCCCGCATCCGCGCGCTGATCCGCCGCGCCGCCGGCCACGCGACGCCCGAGCTGGTCTGCGGCCCGGTCCGGGTGGACACCCGGTCCAGCCGGGTCAGCGTCGACGGCGCGCCGGTGACGCTCACCGCCCACGAGTACAAGCTGCTCGCCTACATGATGCACCATCAGGGCAAGGTGATCTCGCGCACCGAGCTGGTCGAGCACATCTACGGCCAGGACTTCGATCGCGATTCGAACACCATCGAAGTCTTCGTCGGCCGCTTGCGCAAGAAGCTCGGCGCCGACGTCATCCGGACCTTGCGGGGCCAGGGCTACATGTTGGCCGCGCCTGGGGATGCGTTGCCCGCGAATGAGGGCTAACTCTCTCAGCTTTCGTCTCGCCGCCGGCGCGGCGCTGTGGATCACGGTCGCCCTGATCGTCGCGGGTTTCGTGCTTTCGGGCTTGTTTCGCGACCACGTCGAGCGAGGGTTCGAGCGCCAGATCATGCTCCAGCTCGATCGGCTCGCGGCGCTCAGCGAGGTCCGCCCGGGCGGCGTGGTCAAGCTGAAGCGCCTGCTGGCCGATCCCCGCTTCGAGCAACCCTACTCGGGCTGGTACTGGCAGATCACCAGCGACGACGGGCCGGTCCGCCGTTCGCGCTCGCTCTGGGATCAGGTGCTCGACCACACTCCCGTTCCGATCGCGTCGGGCGAGGTCCAGCGCTACACCGCCGAAGGCCCCGACAATCAGATCCTCTGGGGGCTGCGCCGGAATATCACCCTTCCGGGCTCGGGCCGGGTTTATCAAATTTCGGTCGCCGCCGACGTTTCCGAGCTGCGCGACGCTATCCGCGACTTCGATTCGACGCTGGCGCTTTCGCTTACCGCGCTCGGGGTCGGGCTTTTGATCGCGGTGGTGGTTCAGGTCCGGTTCGGCCTTCAGCCGCTCAGACACCTCCGCCACGCGCTGATCGACGTCCGCACCGGGCGAGCGACGCGGCTGGTCGGCCGCTTTCCCGAAGAGGTCAAGCCGATGGTCGCCGAGCTCAACGCGCTGCTCGATCACAACGCCCGGGTGGTCGAGCGCGCCCGCACCCATGTCGGCAATTTGGCGCACGCGCTCAAGACCCCGCTCAGCGTAATCGCCAACGCCGCTTCCGGGGCCGGCGGCGAGCTCGGGGAGACCGTTCGTCAGCAGGCGCGGGTCATGTCCCGTCTGATCGACCATCACCTTGCGCGGGCGCGCATGGTGGCGGCGGGCGAGGTGCTCGGCGTGCGCACCGAGGTCGCGCCCGTCGCCGAAACCCTGCGTCGGACTCTCATGCGCATCTACGAGGATCGGAACATCGCCATCGCGGTCGAAGGCGGCGCCGACCTCGCCTTTCGGGGCGAGTCGCAAGACCTTCAGGAGATGCTCGGCAACGTCATGGACAACGCCTGCAAATGGGCGAGATCGCAGGTGAAGGTCACGCTTTCCGCCGCCGATGGACGGCTCGTGCTCGCCGTCGACGACGATGGGCCGGGGCTTGCTCCGGAAGCGCGCGCCCGGGTCTTCGACCGCGGCCGCCGGCTCGACGAGGCGGTGCCCGGCGACGGGCTCGGGCTCGCCATCGTGCGCGACGTGGCCGAGCTTTACGGCGGCGCGGTTCAGCTCGAGGACTCGCCGCTCGGGGGCCTGCGCGCGATTCTCGATTTGCCGGCGGCGGAAACCGCGTCCTGACGCAAAACGGGGTGGCGTCGGCTCCTGTCGCCCATGTATACGGGGCCTATGTCCTCGCAGTCGCAGGGTGATCCCCCATCGTCGGTCGTCGTGATCGGCGCGGGCGTCGTCGGTCTCTGCGCCGCGCGCTGGCTTCAACGCGAGGGCTTCGCGGTTACCGTGGCCGACCCGGCGCCGCCGGGCGAATCCTGCTCGTTCGGCAATGCGGGAATCATCGCGACCGGGGCGGTCGCGCCGGTGGCGATGCCGGGCGTCTTCGGCAAGCTGCCGCGCTGGCTCTTCGACCCGGTCGGGCCGTTGCGGCTGCGCTGGGGGTATCTGCCGCGGCTGCTCCCTTGGCTTTTGCGATTCGTCGCCGCCGCGCGGCCGGCGCGCGTCGCCGCGATCGCCGATGCGCTTCGGGCGCTCAACGCGCCGGCGCTCGACGCTTGGCGAGCGCTTCTGGGGCCGGCCGACTTCGCCGATCTGATCCGCGCCGAGGGCCTGGTCTACGTCTACCGCGACGAGGCGGCGCGCAAGGCCGATTCTTACGGCTGGGCGCTGCGGCGCGCGCGCGGAGTGGCGTTCCGCCCTTTGGACGCCGCCGCGCTCCGCGCGGTCGAGCCTGCGCTCGGCCCCGGCTGGACCGCCGCGATGCTGCTCGAGGACGGCGGCCACACGGTCGATCCCCTGCGGCTCTCGCGCCGCCTTGCGGAGCGTTTCGTCGCCGACGGCGGGCGGCTCGTCGCGGCCCGAGTCACGGGGCTCGATGTGGGCGGCGACGGACGGGTCGCGGTGCGCACCGACCAGGGCGGCACACCCCCGGGCCGGGTCGTCGTCGCCGCCGGGGCCTGGTCGCGGCCGCTCGCCCGAATGCTCGGCGCGCGCGTGCCGCTGGATACCGAGCGCGGCTACCACGTCACTCTGCCCAACCCCGGGGTGACGCTGCGCCGCCCGGTCGCGGCGCCCGATCTCGGCTTTATCGCAACCCCGATGGCGGTGGGCTTGCGCATCGCCGGCACGGTCGAGTTCGGCGGCCTCGAAGCGCCGCCCGATATGCGCCGGGCGCGGGCTCTGCTCCGCCACGGACGCGCGCTGTTTCCCGGCCTTTGCGATAGCGGCGCATCCACCTGGATGGGTTTCCGTCCTTCGCTTCCCGATTCGCTTCCCGTCATCGGCCGGGCGCGGCCCGGGGTGGAGGCTTGGCTCGCCTTCGGCCACGGCCATCTCGGCCTTACCGAAGGCGCGATCACAGGCCGGCTTGTCGCTGAGATGATTGCGGGGCGCGCCCCCGCGATCGACGTCGCGCCCTACCGGCCCGATCGGTTCTGATGCTTACGGCCGGCTCGCCGCGGCGCGGATGAAAGGCGTGAAGGCGGGAAAGGCGAGGCTCGCGCGATAGACGATCGCCTCGCGGTAGGCGGGCGCGCGACGGATGGCGGCGCGCACGATGGTCGCCACCGAGCCCGGGCGCTGGCGGATCGCGCCGACCACCACATCGACCACCGAGGACTCTTGGATGCGCTGGCGGGTGCGCTGGGCGATCTCGTCGCGCGCCGGGTTGCCGACGAGACCGGCGCTGATCGCCGCGTTGCGCCCCGCGGCCTCGCCGGCCGCCATCGCGTCTTCGAGCGCAGCGGCAAACCCCGGCGGCAGCGGGCCTTCCTGGGCGTCCGCCGCGGCGGGCGCAAAAGCGGCCAGGGCGCAGACGACAAGCGCGCCCGCAAGGCGGGGCGGGAGAAGGCGTATCGCACCGTGAAAAACAGCGAAAACCGTCATTCGCGCATTCTCCGCAAACGCGACGGCCCAGGCGCAGGTCAAGGGTATCGCCGCCCGCGCGCGGCCACAAGCGGCCAATCGTCTTCCGCTCGGCCGCGCCGCCTGCTATGACGATAACGACGAACCAGGGAGGGGCCATGAAAAAAGGCGTTCTCGGTCTCGACGATCGGCTTTACGACTACCTTCTTTCGGTCTCGCTCCGCGAGCCCGAGATCTTGAGACGCCTGCGCGAAGAGACCGCGGCGCTTCCGGACGCGGTCATGCAGATCGCGCCCGAGCAGGGGCAGTTCATGCGCCTGCTGGCCGAGCTCATCGGCGCCCGCCAGGCGATCGAGGTCGGCGTGTTCACCGGATACTCGAGCCTGTCGGTCGCGCTCGCGCTGCCCGCCGACGGCCGGCTCGTCGCCTGCGACGTGAGCGAGGAATGGACGGCGATCGCGCGCCGCTACTGGGCCGAGGCCGGCGTGGCCGACCGGATCGAGCTTCGCCTCGCGCCGGCGCTTGAGACCCTCGATGCGCTGCTCGCCGCGGGCGAGGCCGAGATCTTCGACCTCGCCTTCATCGACGCCGACAAGACCGGATACGCCGCCTATTACGAGCGAATCCTGGCGCTCCTGCGCCCGGGCGGGCTGGTCCTGATCGACAACGTGCTGTGGAGCGGCAAGGTCGTCGATCCCGCCGTCGACGACGAGGACACCCGCGCCCTTCGCGCTTTCAACGCGATGCTGCACGCCGACGAGCGCGTGAGCCTCAGCATGCTTCCCATCGCCGACGGCCTTACGCTCGCCCGCAAGCGGTGAGCTCGGCGAGCGCGGGACCGTCGAACAGGGCTCCAGAGGGCCTCGATCTTGGGGCCATAGGCGCGGTCTCCGGCGTAAGGAGGAATGCGCGCGCGGACCAGCGCGGGAGCGCCTCCACATCGGCGCCTGCCCGCTCGCTGCGCTGGGCGAGCGCGACGGAGGCGGCGTCCGCCCTTTCCCTTACCCTTGATGCGCTCGGCGCTGCGCCCCCAACGAATCACCAACCGGGTTCGCGCTCGGGCGCGCAACTCACAGGCCCGTGTCCGGCGCGGCGGCGGTCGCCGCTTCCTGCGCGCGCACGGCCGCCGCGAGCGCGTCGATCAGGGCGGGCGTAATCCGGCCGTCGACGCGCAGCCCCTTGCGCCTCTGGAAGGCCCGGATCGCCGCCCGGGTTCCGCCGCCGACCATGCCGTCGACCGCTCCGGCGTACAACCCCAGCGTCTTGAGATAGCGCTGGACCGTGAGCTCGTCGCGGCCGAAGGCGGCGGTCGGACGGGGCTGGGCGCGTACAGGGCGCGGCTTTTCGAGCTTGATCTGTTTGCGCAGAGCGGCGGCCCGGCGCGCCCCGGCGAGGCGCTCGCGGTCGTCCAGCCGGGCGGCGAGCTGATCGCGGTAGGACGCGCCGGTCTCGTTGCTCTCGGCGGCGAGAAGCAACCAGGCATAGGCCTCGACCGGGTCGCGCGCGACCCCTTGGCCGTTGGCGAGCAGAAGGCCGAGGTTGGCCTGGGCGAGGCCGTCGCCGGTCAGCGCGGCGGCGCGGAACCAGCGCGCCGCGGCCGCGAGGTCGCGTCGAATGTCGGTGCCGAAGGCGAGGAGGATGCCGAGATTGGTTTGGGCGGTCGCGAAGCCCTGCTCGGCGGCGCGCCGGTACCAGCGCACCGCCTCGCCCGTATCGGCGGCCACCCCGATTCCTTTCTCGTACATGTAGCCGAGGTTGTTCTGGGCCGGAGCGTAGCCCTGCTCGGCGGCGGCGCGGTAAAGCGCCACCGCGCGGGCGATATCGCGCGGAACCCCTTGGCCGAGGGCGTAGAGCCGGCCCAGATTGAACTGGGCGGGGGCGAAGCCGCGCGCGACCGCGGCGCTGTAGAGCGCGACCGCGCGGGCGATATCGGGGCCGCCGTCGACCCCGGTTTCGTAAGCGACGGCGAGGTTGAACGCGGCCTCGGGATAACCTTGTTCGGCGGCGCGTTCGTACCAGTGAAGCGCCTTTTTCGCATCGCGCCTAAGACCGAGGCCGCTGGCGTACATCTGACCCAGCCGGAACTGCGCCGGGGCGAACCGCCGATCGGCCGCGCGGCGATACCATTCGATCGCCCGGGCCGTGCTGCGCGGCACGCCGAAGCCGTTCTCGTAAAGCGCCCCGATGTTGTACATGGCGTCGAGGTCGCCGGCGCGGGCGAGCGGCATCCAGTGCGCCTTGGCGCGCGCGTAATCGCCGGCTTCGAAGGCCTTCCATCCGTCGTCGAAATCGGCGCGGGCGGGCGCGGCGAACGTCAGCGCGGCGGCCAAGGCCAGCGCGATCAATCGCAGCCGTCGGAAAGAAGGCGTCATATCTCGGAGCGGGGCGGTGCCGATTGAGCGCATCATCATTTATGATGCGCGCATCCCGCGCGCCGCCGCAAGGACGCGTGCGCTTCGACGCCGATGACGGAACCCATGTCGCCGAGCTACTGGACCGAAGCGGTCGCCCATCTCGCCGCCTGCGACGCCGTGCTCGCGGACATCATCGCCGCTTATCCGGCCGAGCGGCTCGAATCGCGCGACGACCCTTTTGGCACGCTCGCCCGCTCGATCGTCGGCCAGCAGATCTCGGTCAGGGCGGCGGCCGCGGTCTGGGAAAAGGTCGAACGCGCCCTCGGCGGCGCGGTGACGGCCGAGCGCATCGCTGCGGCCGACGAGGCTTACCTGCAGACCTGCGGGCTGTCCCGGTCCAAGTGTCGATATCTCAAGGATCTCGCCCAAAAGTTCCTCGCCGGCGCGGTCGATCCCGCGGGTTGGGCCGGGCGTTCGGACGAGGCGGTGGTGGCCGAGCTCACCCGGGTCAAGGGGATCGGCCGTTGGACGGCGGAGATGTTTCTGATCTTCCATCTCATGCGGCCCGACGTGCTGCCGCTCGCCGACATCGGCTTGCAAAGGGCGGTGGCGCGCCACTATGGCCGCGGCGGCCGCGCCGAGCCCGACGAGGTGGCGCGGATCGCGCGCCCGTGGCGGCCGTGGCGGTCGGTCGCGACCTGGTATCTGTGGCGGAGCCTCGATCCTTTGCCCGTAGCCTACTGAGAGGTCGAGGGACGGGGCCAAGGCCGGCGCGCGTTCAGTCCGCGACTGCGGGAGCGGCGAGCGCGACGGCGATTCCGCGGGCCGGCGGTCCGCGCCGCGCGGGCGCGCCCGGCGAGCGGCACGGCGGCGCCGTGAGTTCGCCCGGGCACAGGCGGATCGCCCAGGCGTCGGCGATCCCGCGGGCGGCGATGGCGTCGCGCATGGCGTCGATCGCTGCGCCGTCGAGAGGGCCGACCACCACCCGGAACCAGACCTTGCCCTCGACGATCCCGATCGCGATCGAAGGCGAGAATGCGGCGAATTTTTGAACCAGAACCTGGGCCCGGTCGGCGAGTCGGAAGCTGCCGATGACCAGAAAGACGGCGGGCTCGCGCGCGGCGTCTGTCTTTTCGTCGGCGGGCGCGGGCTGTGGTGTGGTGATGACATTCGTAACGGGCGCTTCGTCGAGCGCGGCGAGCACGATCGGCCGCGGCGGCTCGGGCGCGCGCGGCGCAGGCAGCGGCGCTTCGGCGACGAGCACGGGCTTGGGCGCGCTCGGCGGCGTCGAGCGTGATGCGCGGTCGCGAATCGGCGCATCGGGCGCGCGGGCGAGCGTGGCCGCGTCGGCGAGCCGGCAGACGGCGCCGAGATCGCCGCTGCTGAGCCCGCGCATGATCGAGCAGTCGCGCTGGGTGACGAAGGACAGGGCATGTGAGGTTACGCTCTTGCCCGAGGTCGCCAGGCTGAGCCCGTCGAGCGCGGTGCTCGCCACCATCGCCGCCGGCGGCAGAAGGCAGCCGCCGAGAAACAAGACCGTCGACAACGCCAGCGGCCGGAGGGCCGCATTCAGCGTGAGGGGAAGGGATATGCTCATGGGGGCACCGATCGGAGATCCGGCGGGAACGCCTCGCTACGGCTCTGGACCGCGTTATCGTTAATAGAGGTTAAGGGTTAAGAGGGGGTTAACGGGTTCTGAGAGATGTCCGCTCGGCTCCCATAGATGTTGTCGTGAGCCTGGAAGTCGCTTACTATATCTTGAGTTTTTCCGTCGTCCGATCTCGGAACGTCCCCGTTATGGCCCTTTGGGACAGAGACCGCGCCAGAGCCGAAGCCGCCACTGCCTCGCGAGGGCGCGTGGTCTTTCTCGGTTTCGCGCTCGCGTTCGCGCTCGGCGGCTGCACAAGCGCCCCCAGGGACATGGCGCTCGTCGACAGCGGCGCGGGCGCTTTCGTCGCCGGCGATACGGCCGGGGCCGAGAAGCAGCTTCGCGAGGCGCTTGCGATCAACCCCGACAACGCCTACGCCCTGATTACGCTGGCTGCGATCTTCGAGCGCACCGGGCGCGCGGACGAGGCCCGCAAGCTCTACGGCGAGGTGGCCGCCCGCGGCGGGGCCGCGGAGTCCAGCCCGCTCGGCGTCGAGGCGGAGGAGCGCGCCGCGCTCGCCGCGCTCGCCCGCGAGCGGCTCGCCGCGCTTGACGCAGGCGCGAAGGAAGGCCGGAAGGCCGAAAACGAATCGCTCGAGACCGTCTTCGCCAATCTCGCCCAGGTCACGGGCGATCTGCGCCGGCTTTCAAGCGCGCTCGGCGCGCGGGCGATGACCGCCGGAGAGCGCGCCGAAAAGGCGGCTGCGAAAGGCGAGGCGCGGCCTCGGACCGACGCCGGAGAGCCGATCGTGCTGGTCCCGCAACCGGCGGACGCATCCGCGCCGGCGGCCGCGAGCGAGAAAAAACCTCCGCCCCCCGCCACTGCGAAGGCGGCGGAGGCCAAGAGCGCGTCCGCCGAGGGCATCCGCCTTCACATCGCCTCGTATCGGACCAAGGCGCGCGCCCGCAAGGGCTGGCGCGAGGAGGCGGGCCGTTACCCCGATCTCCTCGGCGGCCTCGATCATGCGATCGTGCGGGTCGATCTCGGCCCCGGCATGGGGGTCTTTTACCGGGTTCTGGCCGGCCCGGTCGCCGACGAGCGCGCGGCGCGCGCGCTCTGCGCCCGGCTCAAGGTCCGCGGCGCTTACTGCGCGCTGGTGTTCCCCGAGGCCGGTTCTTCGGCCGAGTGACCGCGACCGCCCGGGCCGCGGTTGACGCTGGGACGCGCGGCTGTGAAGATGCCGCGCCGTCGTGACGCCTTGCCGTAATCTGGATCCGGATCGCCGCCGATGCCCTTTCCGCTCAACCCGCTCGTCGGCGCCGTTACGGCCCCGCCCATCGCCGCGGTGCGCGCCTGGGTCGCCGACCGCCGCTTTCCCGCCGATGCGCCGCTGATCGACCTCGCCCAAGGCGAGCCCGCCTATCCGCCGCCCGAGTCCTTGCGCGCCCATCTCGCCGAGGTCGCGCTCAGGCCCGAGAGCGCGCGTTATACGCCGATCGAAGGGTTGCCGGCGCTGCGCGCGGCGCTCGCCGCCGACATAGGCGCGGTCTACGGCGGCCGGGTCGGGGCCGAGTCGGTCTGCATCACCGCGGGCTGCAACCAGGCCTTCTGCCTCGCGATGATGGCGCTCGCCCGCGAGGGCGATTCGGTGATCCTGCCCGCGCCGTACTACTTCAACCACCGCATGTGGCTCGACATGCTGGGGATCGAGGCGGCGATCCTGCCGCTGAGGGCGGACGCGGGCGCGGTCCCCGACCCGGCGGACGCGGCGGCGCGGATCGGCCCGCGCACGCGCGCGATCGTGCTGGTCACCCCCAACAACCCGACCGGCGCGATCTACCCGCCCGAGACGATCGCGGCTTTCTACGATCTCGCCCGCCGCCGCGGGATCGCGCTCGTCATCGACGAGACCTACCGCGACTTCCTCGACCGCGAGGCTGCGCCCCACGATCTGTTCGCGCGTCCCGACTGGGAGGAGACGCTGGTCCACCTCTACAGCTTCTCGAAGGTCTTCGCGCTTACCGGTTACCGGGTGGGCGCCGTGGTCTCGGGACCGCGGATGGCGGCCGAGGTCGCCAAGATCGCGGACTGCGTCGCGATCTGCGCCCCGCGCATCGGGCAGGAGGCGGCGCTGTTCGGGCTCGAGCGTCTCGCCGAGTGGCGGGCCGAGAAGCGCGCCGCGCTGAGGGCTCGCGCCGCGGCGCTGCGCCAGGCCTTTCGCCTCAACGAGCTGCGCTACGAGCTGATCAGCCTGGGCGGGTTCTTCGCCTATGTCCGCCATCCCTTCGCCGGCGAGGACGCCGAGAGCGTGGCCCGCAGGCTCGCTCGCGACCACGGGCTTCTCTCGTTGCCGGGCGGGGTCTTCGGCCCCGGCCAAGGGGCCTATCTGCGGCTCGCCTTCGCCAACGTGGGCGCCGAGGCCATGCCAGACGTCGCGCGCCGGCTCGCCGCCAGCGAGGAGCCAAGCGGCGGGGCCTGAACCCTTTGAACGCGGCCCGGCATTCCACTATGACAAGAATCGATCGGCCACGCGGAGGAGGAGAGGACGGACCATGACCGACGAACGCTTCACGGCGCTGGTTCTCAACGAGCGCGAGGGCAAGGTGACGGGCGCGCTCGAAACGTTGGATGCGGCGGCCCTTCCCGAAGGCGACGTGACCGTCCGGGTCGCGTACTCGAGCCTCAACTACAAGGACGGGCTGATTCTCACCGGCAAGGGGCGGCTGGTGCGCGATTACCCCCATGTGCCGGGGGTCGATCTCGTGGGCACGGTGGAGGCCTCCGATTCGCCCGCCTTCAAGCCCGGCGACGCGGTGGTCGTGACCGGCTGGTTCGTCGGCGAGCGCCACTGGGGCGGCTACGCCCAGAAGGCGCGGGTCAAGTCCGACTGGGTGCTGCCGTTGCCCGAAGGGCTCACGCCCAAGCGGGCGATGGCGATCGGCACCGCGGGGCTCACGGCCATGCTCTCTGTGCTCGCCCTCGAAGAGCACGGGCTTCGGCCCGGCGACGGCGAGGTGGTGGTGAGCGGGGCGGCCGGCGGCGTGGGCAGCGTAGCGGTCGCGCTTCTCGCCCGGGCCGGGCATGCGGTGGTCGCCTCGACCGGGCGGGCCGAAGCCCACGAGTACCTGCGCGCGCTCGGCGCGCAGACGATCATCGACCGGGCCGAGCTCGCCGAGCCGTCGAACCGGCCGCTCGCGTCCGAGCGCTGGGCGGGCGCGGTCGACAGCGTGGGCGGGCACACGCTCGCCAACATCCTGCGCGCCACGCGCTATGGGCGCAGCGTCGCGGCCTGCGGGCTCGCCGGCGGGGCCGAGCTGCCGGTGACGGTCATTCCCTTCATCCTGCGCGGGGTGAACCTGTTGGGCATCGAATCGGTCCAGTGCCCGACGCCCCGCCGCCGCGAGGCCTGGGCGCGGCTCGCCCGCGAGCTTCCGGCCGAGACCCTGGATGCGGTGACCGAGGTGGTCCCCTTGAGTCGGGCGCTCGATCTCGGGCCGAAGATCCTCGCCGGCCAGGTGCGCGGCCGCGTCGTCGTCGACGTCAACGCCTGAGTGTATCCCGCCGGGGCGTTGGCCCGCGCGCGCTTTCCCGCGGACGCGCGAGCCGTCGTTCACGCGTCCGCCCGGCGGAGGCGGCCAGGCGCGAAGGCGGCCGGGTCGACGCCCGCGTCCAGAATCTCAGGGGGCGCATCCTCGCCGAGAACCAGCGCGGCGGCGAGGCGCGAGAGCGCGGGCGCGGTCATGATGCCGACGCCCCCTTGGCCCGCGAGCCAGAAGAAGCCCTCGCAGCCCTCGTCGTAACCGACCACCGGCAAATGGTCGGCGACGAAGCTGCGCAGGCCCGCCCAGCGGTGGCTCGGACGGCGCACGGTCAGCGTGGTCGCGCGCTCGATCCGGTCGATGGCGACGGCGATGTCGATCTCTTCGGGCTGGACGTCGCAGGGCGGCATCGGCGTCTCGTCGGCGGGCGAGGCGAGGATGCGCCCGGCGTCGGGGCGGAAGTAGAACTCTTCGTCGACGTCGACCACCATCGGCCAGGGCGCGGGATCGACGCCGGCGGGCGGGTCGAACACGATCACCGTGCGCCGCTTAGGGACAAGGCCGACCGGCGCGGCCCCGGCGAGCGTCGCGATCTCGTCGGCCCAGGCCCCGGCCGCATCGACGAGCACCGGGGCGGCGAAGGTTCCGGCCCGGGTCTCGATGCGCCACAGGCCGCGCGCGCGCTCCGCGGCCGTGACCTCGGCGTCGAGGATGAGCGCTCCGCCGTTCGCCTTCAGCCCGCGCAAGTAGCCGTGATGAAGGCCGTGGACGTCGAGCTCGACCGCATGCCTTTCGAGCGCCGCGGCGGCGACGTAATCGGCCCGCAGCACGGGCGCGAGCGCGCGGGCGCGCGCCGCGTCGATCGCTTCGAGCGCGTCCGGCTGGGCGGCGAGCGCGGCCTCGAGCGCCGCCGTCTGATCGGCGCGGGCGACGAGCATGAGCGGGCGCGGAGAGACCAACGGCGCCTCGGCGAAGCCGGCCGGGGGCGCGAAGAAGAAGTCGCGGCTCGCCGCGGCGAGGGCGCGCACCGGGGCCTCGCCGTAAGAGCGCAGGAACATCGCCGCCGAGCGCCCGGTGGTGTGGTAGCCGGGCGCGCTCTCGCGCTCGAGCGCCAGCACCCGGCGCGCGCCCGAGAGCGCGAAAGCGACCGAAGCGCCGGCGATGCCCGCGCCGATGACGATGACGTCGTAGTCCATGAACCGATACTCCGATTGAACGCCGGCCGGCGCGATGCGCGGTGATTATAGAACCAGAGGCCGAGCGGGGAACAGACGGCGAGCGTCGGCCCGGTATGGTCGATAAACGGCGCGAGCGCCTGTCGTCGCCGTTTGGGACGCAGGCTTGTGAACCTCGTTCGGGCTCGTTACTCTCGCTCGCCCATGAGCCACAACACCTGGATCCACCGTTTCGTGCGCCCGGCCGTGCGGCCGCTCGCGCATAGCCGGCTCACGCCCAATCACGTCACCACGCTGAGATTGATCGCCGGGACGGCGGCGGCGGGGGCTTACGCGCTCGGGACCGAAGCGGGCTATCTCTGGGGCGGCGTCCTGTTCGTCGCTTCGATCCTGTTCGACCGCGCCGACGGCGAGCTCGCCAGGCTCGGCGGCAAGGCGACGCGTTGGGGCCACGTCTACGACCTCTGTGTCGATTCGTTCTGCAACGCGATCGTCTTCGTCGGCCTGGGCTGGGGCTTGCGGGGCGGCGCGCTCGGGCCGTGGGCGGTCGCGCTCGGCGTTCTCGCCGGGGCGGCGATCGCCGCCATCCTCTTCATGACGCTCAAGATCGAGGCCCTCGCCGGCCCGCGGGCGGGCGAGCTCGAGGGCGCGGCGGGATTCGATCCTGACGATGCGATCGCGATCGTCCCTCTTGCGGTCTGGATGGGTTGGCCCAAGGCGCTTTTGGTTGCGGCGGCCATCGGCGCGCCGGCCTTCGCGGTTCTGGTCTTCGCCGTTCTGCAACGGCGGCGGCGGCGATTACGGGCTTGACGATTGCGCGCCGTCCCGCGCCCGACGCAGCCGGTAGAGCCGCCAAGCGGTCCACAGACCGTAGACGCCCGCGCCGACCGCGCAGACGACGAAGAACCAGTCGAGGAAGCCGAACCAGGTCAGCGGCGCGAGAAGGTAGATCCCGTCCTCGATCTCGATCCCGCCCGCAGCGGGGTAGCTGACCGCGTCGCGTCCGCCGGGCGCCGCGCCCGCCCGGTCGAGCCCGATGTTGAGGGCCGTGACGCCGAGCGCCACAGCTGCCGCGAAGACGCCGAACGCAACCGCCCAAAGGCCGAGCGGGCCGTGGCGCAGCCCCACCCCGATGCCCGCAAAGAGGGCGGCGTAGCCGAGCCCGCCGCTCGCATAATCGAAGTAGTAGCCGAACCGCGTCGTCTTGCCGGTCAACCGGGCGAGCTCGCCGTCGAAGTGGTCGAGAAAACGGGCGGCGACGAACAGGCCCGCCGCCCAATGGATGGCCGGCGCGGTCCCGTTCGCGAACAGAGCGGCCGCGGCAAGCGCAAGCGCAAGGGTTGCGGCCGTGATGTGGTTGGGGGTGATCCCGGTGGAGACGAGGGGGCGGACAAGCCTGCGCGCGATGCGTTGGTCGAACGGCGGCCGCGCGGGCGCAGTGGTGCGAACGGTCATGGCCCAAGCCTGCGGATGGTCGCCTGAATTGTCAATGAATCCAGGCGAAAATCGGCTCGCGCGCCATCACCAAGCCGCGACCGGCGACGGTCCGGCGATTGACCGGCGGGGCGCGATGGACCATTCTCTGGACCCTGCCCGTCCTCCGGGCGTCAAGGAGGGGCTTTCTTGCGCCTGATTCGCCTTCTTTACCTCGTCGGCGGTGTCGTCCTGCTCGCCGTCGTGCTGGCCGAGACCGACCTTTCCGAGGTCGCCGCCCGGCTCGCCGACGTCGGGGTTTGGGGGGCGGCCGCCGTGATCGGCGTCTATGGCCTCGGCTTTCTCCTCGACACCGCGTCCTGGCAGCTCATGCTCCTCGACGTGCCGGTCAACCCGCCCTGGCTCTATCGGCTGTGGAAGGTGCGCATGGTGGGCGAGGCCTACAACACGGTGATGCCGGCGGCGTCCTTCGGCGGCGAGCCCGCCAAGGCGATCCTGCTCAAGAAGCGCCATCGGATCGGGTACGGCGACAGCATCGTCTCGCTGGTGATCGCGCGCACCACCAACCTGATCGCGCTGATCTTCTTTGGTTTGGTCGGCTTTGTTCTCATGCTGAATGCCGAAGGGCTCGGCGCGACCTATCGTTTGGTGGCGGCGCTCGGCATGCTCGGCCTGGTCGTGGGCGTGGGCGCGTTCTTCGCCATCCAGCGCTGGCGGCTGTCGAGCCGGCTCGGGGGCTGGCTCGCCCGGCGTCCCTGGGGGCGGCGGATCGAGCGCATCCTCGCTCAGCTCGAGCGCGCCGACGCTGGCTTCGTCGAGTTCTACCACCGCCGCCCGCGGCGGTTCGCCGCCGCGCTCGCGCTCGCCTTCGGCAACTGGACGCTGGGCGCGGCCGAGATCGCGCTCGCGCTCTATTTCCTTGGCAAGCCGGTCAGCTTCGCCGAGGCCTGGGTGATCGAATCGGTGGTCCAGCTCGTCCGCGTCGGCACCTTCTTCGTACCGGCGAGCCTCGGCGCTCTCGAAGCGGCCTCGGTGGTCATGGTGCATGCGCTTACGGGACAGCCGGCGCTCGGCCTCGCGGCGGCGCTGGTGCGCCGCGCGCGCGAGATCCTGTTCGTCGCCTGGGGGCTCGCTTTGAGCTGGCTCGCCGCGCTCTCCCCCGTCGAGGTCGTGCGCGCCAGCTCGCGTTGAGCCCCGTCTCGCCCGCTCAGTCGCGCCCTTCGCCCTTGGGCCAGGGGAGCACGTTGGCGGGCCCCCCGTCGCCGCCGCCCGCCGCGCGCCGGGGCGCGCCGGCCGCCGGTTCCGCTTCCGCGGAGACAGCGGGGGCGGCTGCGAAGCGCGGGCGTCTGACGGCGAGCACCAAGCTCAGAAGCGGCGGGATGATCACGAGGGTAAGGAGCGCCGACAGCGCGAGCCCGCCGACCACCACCGAGCCCAGCCCGCGGTAGAGCTCCGAGCCCGCGCCCGGGAACAGAACCAACGGCAGCATGCCGAACACGCTGGTGAGCGTCGACATGAAGATCGGCCGCAGGCGGTTTCGCGTCGCCTCGCAGATGGCGTCCGCGGGCTCTTGGTTCCCGGTCCGGATCAGGTGCAGGGTCTGGTGGACCAAAAGGATCGCGTTGTTGACCACGATCCCGATCAGGATGACGAAGCCGAGCATCGTCAGCATGTCGAGCGGCTGGAAAACGAAGCGGTTGAGCGCCAACAGCCCGGCCACCCCGCCCGCGGTCGCGAGCGGCACCGAAAGGACGATGATGAAGGGAAAGACGAAGCTCTCGAACAGCACCGCCATCAGGAGATAGGTGATCGCGAGCGCGACGGCGAGGAACAGCTTCATCGCGCCCCAGGTCTGGGTGAGCTTGTCCGCGGTGCCCGAGAGCCGCAGCTTCACCCCCGCCGGCAGGCCTTTGGCCTCGAGCGGGGCGATGACGCGGTCGCGAATCGTCGCGATCGCGGTCTCGAGCGGGATCTCGGGCGCGGGCGTGATCTTGAGCGTGACCGTGCGGACCCGGCCGCGGTGGCGGATCTCGGTCGGCCCGGCGGTCATCTTCACCGTGGCGAGCGAGGCGAGCGGCACGATCCGCCCGTCCGCGACGACGATGGGGAGCTGGGCGATGCCCTGGGTCGCGGTGACCTCGTTGTCGGGGCCTTGAAGGGTGAGGTCGATGCGGCGGCCGTCGACCGTGACCTCGGCGACGCGGAGCCCCGAGTTGAAGGCGTCGATCGTCTCGCCGAGCCCGGTCACCGTCATGCCGTTGTCGGCGAGCCGCACCGGATCGGGCGCGATGCGCAGCTCGGGCGCGCCGAGCTCGAGCCCCGGCACCGGGCGGAACTGGTTGCCCTGGTCGAGCGGCATCGCCCGCATCAAAAGCCCGGTCGCTTGGCGTGCGGTCGCCAGAACCTCGCCGAGGTCGGGGCCCGAGACATCGAGATCGACCGATCGTCCGCCCCCGATCCCCCGCCCGAACAGCGGGTACTGGTTGATCGCGCCGAAGGTGCCGGGCTCGCGGAAGGCGGCGCGCTGAAGGATCGGGATCAGCTCGGGGGCGCGCTCGGGCTCGGCGGCCGCCGCGCCGAGGAAGGTGCTCCCCCGGGTCGCGACGAAGAAGAAGCGGTCGAGCCGGGGCGGCGCGTCCGGAGGCGCGGTCGCGCCTGCGTTCTCGGCGAGAAGCGGCAGAACCTCGGCCTCGATCCGGCCGGCGATCTCGGTCGTGGTCTCGAGGTTGTAGCCGGGCGGCGGCAGGATGTAGCCGAACACCAGGTTGCGGTTGCCGTTGGGCAGGTACTCGAGCTTGGGCAGGTAGAGATAAGTGCCCACCGCCGCCGCGCCGCAGATCGCGCCGACCACGACAAGCGCGAACAGGCGGCTTCGCGTCGCGAGCCGCACGAATCCGAGAACGCCCGCCGAGAAGCCGCGCGCGAGCCCGTCGAGCCCCGGCAGACGCAGCATCCGCGCGCCGTCCCCGGGCAGGAGCTTGACCGCGAGCGCCGGGATCACCGTGATCGCCACCAGAAGCGACAGCAGCACCGAGACCGAGATTGCGACCGCGATGTCGCGGAAGAGCTGCCCCACTTCGAGGTCGAGCACCAGGATAGGCACGAAAACCATCACCGTGGTCAGCGCCGAGACCAGAACCGCGCTCCACACCTCGCGCGCGCCGCGGTGCGCCGCCTCGACCCGCTCGGCCCCGCTCTCGCGCAGGCGGAAGATGTTTTCGAGAACGACGATCGCCGCATCCACCACCATGCCGACGGCGAAGGCGATGCCGGCGAGCGAGATCACGTTGATCGACCGCCCCATCGCCGCCATGGCGACGAAGGCGCCCACCACCGAGACCGGGATCGCGAGCGAGATGATCAGCGTCGCCCGCCACGAGCGCAGGAACAGAAGAAGGATGAACGCCGCCAACAGTCCGCCGACCCAGACATTCTGGCGCACGAGATCGATCGCCGAGTTGATATAGACCGTTTCGTCGTAGACCTGGCGCAGGGTGAGCCCCGCCGCCTTGACCGGCCCGGCCTGGAGCTCGGCCACCGCGGCGCGGATGCCGTCCATGGTCTCGATCACGTTGGCGCCGGTCTCGCGTTTGACGCTCAGGGCGATGGCCGGCTCGCCGTTGAAGCGGATGCGCGCGCTCGGGTCTTTGTAATTGAAATCCACGTCGGCGATGTCGCCCACCGAGACCCGGGCGATGCGGCCGGTCTCGGGGTCTATGGCGCTGCGCAGGACGACCGCGCGCACGCGCGCGATCGAGTTGAGCTCGGCGTCGGCGCGCACCACGTAGCGGCGCTTGCCTTCCTCGACGTCGCCGGCCGAGACCGACAGGTTCGCCGCCCTGAGCGCGCGCAGGACGTCGGGCACCGTCAGGCGGTAGCGCGCCATGCGGCCGGGATCGACGGTCACCCGCAGCTCGCGCTCGCGCCCGCCGTAAACATCGACCCGCCCGACGCCCGGGACGCGTTCGAGCCGGTCCTGGATCACGTCGCTTGCGAAGTCGCCGTAAGTGCCGATGTCGCGTTCGTTGCCGGGCGCGCGGCGCAGAACCAGCCAGGCGATCGACTGGTCTTCGGCGGCCGCGGTGCGAAGCGTCGGCTCGTCGGCCTCCTCGGGGTAGCCGTTGACCCGGTCGAGTCGGTTGGAGACCAGCAGAAGCGCCCGGTCCATGTTCTGGCCGACGCGGAACTCAAGCGTGATCCGCGCCCGGCCGTCCTCGGCCCGGCTCTCCATATCGGTCAGCCCTTCGAGTCCCTTGAGCGCGTCCTCCTGGCGGTTGACGATCTCGCGCTCGACCTCGGCGGGCGAGCCGCCGGGCCACAGGGTCGTCACCGTGATGACCGGGCGGCGAACGTCGGGAGCGAGTTGGATCGGGATGATGCGGAGCGCGAGCACGCCGAACATCACGACCATCAGCACCGCCGCGACGACGGCGATGGGACGCGCGATGGCGGTGCGGATCAGGTCCATCTACGACGATCCCGACAGGATCACGGGTTGGCCCGGCGCGAGACGTTCATTGCCGCGCACGACGACGAGCTCCCCAGGCTCGAGCCCGCGCTTCACCTCGAGCCGCGCGCCCACCGCGGCGCCGATCTCGATCGGGCGCAGCTCGGCGACGCCGTTGTTAACCACGAAGACCGTAGCCCCGGCCTCGCCGTGGATGACCGCGTCCTTGTGCACGGTGGTCACCATGCGCGGCTTGCCGACCGGGATTTCGAGCGTCACCGACTGTCCGTCGGCAAGCGGCCCGGGCGCTCCGTCGAAGCGGGGGACGAAACGGACCGGGCGTGTGCGCGTCGACGGGTTCTCCTCGACCCCGATGGTGCGGACCGTGGCGATCCGGGGGCGGCCGTCGTCGAGACGAAAGCGGACCTCGACCCCGGGGGCGAGGCCCGCAATCTGGGCGAAGGGCACGTCGGCCTCGATCTCGATATCGGTATCGTTGACCAGAGTTACAACGCCCGCGCCGACATCGAGATAGGCGCCGACGTCGGTATGGCGGCGGGTCACCACGCCGTCGAAGGGCGCGCGGATCTCGGTGTGCGCAAGGTCGTCCTCGGCGAGCCGCAGGCTGGCCTGGCTGCGCAGGATGCGGGCCCGGCTCACGTCGATCTGCGCCTTGGCCTCGCGGATATCGGCGCGCGCCGCATCCACGTCGCCGCGGGCGGCGGCTTCCTCCTGGGCCTTGTCGTCGAGGCGCGCCTGCGAGAACGCGGCCGACCGGCGCAGGCTTTGAAGCCGCGCGAGCTCTTGGCGGACGAGCGCCAGCCGGGCCTTGGCGGCCTGAAGTCGGGCCTGGGCCGAAGCCGCGCGGGCTTCGGCGTTGGCGAGGCTCGCCCGGCTCTCGGCGAGATCGGCGCGGGCGAGATCGCGCCGCCAGATGTGGCGGTCGCGCTCGATCACGGCGAGGATGTCGCCTTTCTTCACCCGGTCGCCGACGTGCACGCGCATCTCGACGACCGGGCCCGCGGTGCGCGCCGCGACCTCGACCCGCTGGCGGGTGACCAGGCGGCCGATCACCGGCGCGGTCTGGCTGAACGGCTCGCGCGCGACCGCATCGACGACCACGTTCGCGGCCTGGGCGCGGACCGGCCCGGCCGCGGCGACCGCGAGAAACCCGAGCACGGCCGCGGCCGCCGCAAGGCGCAAGGTCGGCGACGAATGTCTCGTCCGGATGCGGCTCGTCATGGCCGGCGATCATACCCTACTGGGCGCGCGCCGGCCACGGCGCGCTCGCGGCGCGGGGCGGGACACGCCTTCCGGAAATCCAGGCTGGCCCGGGGCCGGCGATTGTGGAAGAGTCTCAAGCGGTCGCGCATCATTGCGTTTCATCGAACCTGTTGGGGGAGGGCGGCCATGACGACGGCGCTATTCACCCATCCGGCCTGTCTCGAACACGATCCCGGGCCGTTTCATCCCGAAAGCCCGGCCCGGCTGCGCGCGGTGCTCGATGCGCTCGACGCCCCGGAGTTCGCCGCCCTCGACCGGCGCGAGGCCCCGCGGGCCGCACGCGAGGCGCTCGAGCGCGCGCACGCGCCCGCTTATGTCGAAATGGTGCTGTCGAGCGTTCCGGCAACCGGGCGTGTGCACCTCGATCCCGACACGGCGCTCTCGCCGGGCTCGGGCGAAGCGGCGCTGCGCGCGGCAGGCGCGGTCTGCGCCGCGGTCGATGCGGTGGCCGCGGGCGAGGCCGCCAACGCCTTTTGCGCCGTCCGCCCGCCCGGCCACCACGCCGAGGCCGCGCGGGCGATGGGCTTCTGCCTGTTCAACAACGTCGCCGTCGGCGCGCTTCACGCCCGCGCCGTCCATGGGCTTGAGCGGGTCGCGGTGATCGACTTCGACGTCCATCACGGCAACGGCACCCAACACATGTTCGAGCGCGACCCCGGCCTGTTTTACGCCTCGACCCATCAGTGGCCTTACTACCCGGGCACCGGCGCCCGCGAGGAGACCGGGGTCGGCAACATCGTCAACGCGCCGCTCGCCGCCGGCGCGGGCGGCGAGGCGTTCCGCGACGCGATGACGCGCGAGATCCTGCCGGCGCTCAAGGCCTTCGGGCCCGATCTCGTCATGATCTCGGCGGGCTTCGACGCCCACGTCGACGATCCCTTGGCCGGGCTCGCGCTCGTCGACGACGACTACGCTTGGGCGACGCGGGAAATATTGGCGCTTGCGCGCGAATCTTGCGCGGGCCGGGTCGTCTCGACCCTCGAAGGGGGCTACGACCTCGCCGCCCTCGGACGGGTGGCGGCGGTCCATGTGGACGCGCTGATGCGCGCCTGAGCGGGCGGCGGCCGGCCTTGTTTCGATTCCGGTGAGTTCGTACACTCGCGGCCGGAGACAGGCGGCGACGGAGCGCGGCATGACCAACGGCGATAACGGCGGCAAGGCGGGGTCCGACATCGCCGGGCTCAGCTTCGAGGACGCGCTCGCCGAGCTCGAGGCGATCGTCCAGCGCCTCGAGGCGGGCGAAGGCAAGCTCGACGAGGCGATCGACGCCTACGAACGCGGCGCGGCGCTCAAGCGGCACTGCGAGGCCAAGCTCCGCGAGGCCCAGGCGCGCATCGACAGGATCGTCGTCGCCGAGGACGGTTCGGTCGCGACCGAGCCGGTCGCCGAGGAGTAAGGGGGGCTTGGCCGACCTCGCCACCGCGCTCGGCGAGATCGCGCAGGCGGTCGATGCCGCGCTCGACGCGCTTTTGCCGCGCCCCCAAGGCCCCGAGGGCCGGGTCGCCGAGGCCATGCGTTACGCCTGCCTTTCGGGCGGCAAGCGGCTGCGGCCTTTTCTCGTGGTCGCCGGGGCCGAGATGTTCGACGTCCCGCGCGCGGCGGCGCTGCAGGCCGCGGCGGCGGTCGAGATGATCCACTGCTACTCGCTGGTCCACGACGATCTGCCGGCGATGGACGACGACGATCTTCGCCGCGGGCGGCCGACCTGCCATGTCGCTTTCGACGAGGCGACGGCGATCCTCGCCGGCGACGGGCTTTTGACCTACGCCTTCGAGGTGCTCGGCGCGCCCGAGACCCACGCGAGCCCGGCGGTGCGCTGCGCGCTCGTGCAGGGGCTTGCGGCCGCGGCCGGGCCGGCGGGCATGGTCGGCGGCCAGATGATCGACCTTCGCGCCGCCGAAACCGCGCAAGACATCGAGGCCATCACCCGGCTTCAGGCGCTCAAAACCGGGGCGCTGATCGCCTTCGCTTGCGAGGCGGGCGCGATTCTCGGCGAGGCCGGGGACGAGGCCCGCGCCCGGCTCGGGGCTTACGGACGCGATCTCGGACTCGCCTTCCAGATCGCCGACGATCTCCTCGACGTGGAAGGCGACGCGGCCGCGCTCGGCAAGGCGGTGGGCAAGGACGCGGCCGCGGGCAAGGCCACTTTCGTCGGCCTTTTGGGCGTCGCGGGCGCGCGTGAGAAGGCGGCCGGGCTGGTCGAGGCGGCGTGCCGGGCGCTCGATCCCTTCGGGGGGCGCGCCGATCTCTTGCGCGCGGTCGCCCGCTTCGCCATCGAGCGCAGGCATTGAGATCGAGAAGAGGCCGGCCGCGCGCGCCGGACCGCTGAAACGCCATGGCAGAGGAAAAGCGCTGCGCCCGCAAGGAACGGCTCGACGTTCTTCTGGTCGCGCGCGGCTTGGCCGAATCGCGCGCCCGCGCCCGGGCGCTGATCATGGCGGGCCGCGTGTTCGCAGGCGAGCGTCGGCTCGACAAGCCGGGGGCCCTGCTGCCGGCGGACGCCGAGATCGCCGTGCGCGGCCGCGACCATCCCTGGGTCTCGCGCGGCGGGGTCAAGCTCGCCCACGCCCTCGACCATTTCGCGATCGACCCCGAGGGCGCGGCGGCGATCGACCTCGGCGCCTCGACCGGGGGCTTCACCGACGTTCTTCTCAGCCGCGGCGCGGCGCGGGTCTATGCGGTCGACGTCGGCCGAGGACAGCTCGACTGGCGGCTGCGCGAAGACCCCCGCGTCGTCGTCCTCGAAGGGGTGAACGCCCGCTATCTCGGCCGCGATCAGGTGCCCGAGCCGGTCGATCTGATCGTCTGCGACGCGAGCTTCATCGGGCTCGAGACGCTGCTTCCCGCGCCGCTCGCGCTCGCCGCGCCGCGGGCCGCGCTGATCGCGCTGATCAAGCCCCAGTTCGAGGCCGGCCCCGGGAACGTCGGCAAAGGCGGCGTCGTGCGGGATGCGGCGGTGCGCGAGGCGGTCTGCGCCCGGATTCGCGCCTGGCTCGACGGCCTTCCGGACTGGCGGGTGATCGGGCTTATCGAAAGCCCGATCCGCGGCGCGCGCGGCAATGTCGAGTTCCTGATCGCCGCCCGAAAGGAGCCGGAGAGCGAGCGCGATCCGGCGTCGTGAGAACGCTCAGCCGCACTGGGCGCGGTGGCGCAGCAGATGGTCGGCGAGCACGCAGGCGAGCATCGCCTCGCCCACCGGCGCGGCGCGAATGCCGACGCAAGGGTCGTGGCGGCCCTTGGTCGCGATCTCGACCTCGTTGCCGGCGACGTCCACGGTCCGGCGCGGAATTCGGATCGAGCTCGTCGGCTTGACCGCGAAGCGGGCGACGATGTCCTGGCCGGTCGAGATGCCGCCGAGGATACCGCCCGCGTGGTTGGAGAGGAAGACGACGCGCCCGTCCTTCATGCGCATCTCGTCGGTGCCGGTCTCGCCGGTCTGGGCGGCGGCGGCGAAGCCCGCGCCGATCTCGACCCCTTTGACGGCGTTTATGCTCATGAGCGCCCCGGCGATCTCGGCGTCGAGCTTGCCGTAGACCGGCGCGCCGAGGCCGGCGGGCACGCCCGTGGCCACCACCTCGATCACCGCGCCGGCGGACGAGCCCGCCTTGCGCAGGCCGTCGAGGTACGCTTCCCAGGTCTCCACGATCCCGGGGTCGGGCGAGAAGAAGGGGTTGCGCGCGGTCTCGTCCCAGTCCCAGCGCGCGCGGTCGATCGCGTGGGGGCCGATCTGGATCACGGCGGCGCGGATCGAGACGCTTTCGCCCAGAACCTTGCGGGCGACCGCGCCGGCGGCGACCCGCATCGCGGTCTCGCGCGCGCTCGACCGGCCGCCGCCGCGGGGGTCGCGGTGGCCGTACTTCGCCATATAGGCGTAATCGGCGTGGCCGGGCCGGAAGCGGTCGGCGATCGCGTCGTAGTCCTTCGCGCGCGCGTCCTCGTTGGCGATGATCATCGCGATCGGCGTGCCCGTGGTCAGGCCTTCGTAGACGCCCGAGACGATCGTCACCCGGTCGGGCTCGCGGCGCTGGGTGGTGAAACGCGATTGGCCCGGCCGCCGGCGATCGAGCCAGGGCTGGATGTCGGCCTCGGAAAGCGGGATGCGCGGCGGCACGCCGTCGACCACGCAGCCGATCTGCGGACCGTGGCTTTCGCCCCAGGTGGTGACGCGGAAGAGATGGCCGAAGCTGTTGTGGGACACGGCCCGCGCCGGCCGCCTAGACGACCGAGATGTCGGGCGCGTCCACCGCCTTCATGCCGACCGTGTGATAGCCGCAGTCGACGTGGTGGACCTCGCCGGTCACGCCCGATGCGAGATCGCTGAGCAGGTAAAGCGCCGCGCCGCCGACCTCGTCGATGGTGACGTTGCGCTTGAGCGGCGAGTTGTACTCGTTCCACTTGAGGATGTAGCGGAAGTCGCCGATGCCTGAGGCGGCGAGGGTCTTGATCGGCCCGGCCGAGATCGCGTTGACCCGGATTCCTTCGCCGCCGAGATCGACCGCGAGGTAGCGCACGCTGGCCTCGAGCGCAGCCTTGGCCACGCCCATGACGTTGTAGTGCGGCATCACGCGCTCGGCCCCGAGGTAGGTGAGCGTGAGCAGGCTGCCGCCGGCTCCCATCAGGGGCACCGCGCGCTGACAGGCGGCGGTGAACGAGTAGCACGAGATCGCCATCGTGCGGGCGAAGTTGTCGGGGGTGGTGTCGATGTAGCGGCCCTTGAGCTCGTCCTTGTCGGAGAAGGCGATCGCGTGGACCAGGAAGTCGAGCCGCCCCCAGGTCTCGGACAGGGTCGCGAAGACCCGGTCCATCGAGCCTTCGTCGGTGACGTCGCAGGCGAGCACGAGGTCGGAGCCCACGCTTTCGGCGAGCGGCCGAACGCGGCGGCCAAGCGCATCGCCCTGATAGGTGAATGCGAGCGTCGCCTCGTGGGCCGCGAGCCGGCGCGCGATTCCCCAAGCGATCGAGCGGTCATTGGCGACGCCCATGATCAAACCTTTCTTCCCCGCCATCAGGGGCGTCGCTTCGCTCATCCCGAACCTCTTTAACCTTTATGATACTCCGGAAAACGTCAAAAGTGGCGGCATCCTACACGATCATGGGGGCCGGTCAAACGGCCGCCGCTGCAGAGCGGTGGATGGGCTCTCTCACGTATCGCGCCCGCCGGGTCGGCGGGCGCAAAGACAACGAAGCTCCTTCCCCGTTTATGCGCGCGAACGTCTCGTTGCGCCCAAACGGGCCGGGGCCGAGGCCCTAGTTGACGACCGTCCAGCGGCCGTCAGGCTCGCGGCAAGCGGTTCCGCGTACGATCTCGGTCTTGCCGTCGATGGTCACCGTCGTCTCGTACTCGCGGCAAGGCTGGCCCTCGGCGGTCTCGTAGGTCCGTTTCGGCGTGAAGGTTCCCGAGTTCCCGGTGTTCGGGTTCTTCCAGGTCGAGGTCGTGCCGTCGGGACGCTTCTCAAGCGCTTGCGCCGCCGTGCGCTCGGCGTACAGGCGATCGGCCTTGTCGAGAGAGCGGCCGGCCTCGCGGCCGAGCAACCCGCCGAGAAGAACGCCCGCGCCGACGGCGGCGAGCTTGCCGGAGCCCGAGCCGATCTGGCTTCCGGCGAGGCCGCCGAGCCCGGCCCCGATGAGCGTGCCTAGGGTCTCCTTCTCGCCGGCGTTGGTGTTGGCGCAGGCCGCAAGCGAGAACGCCGCGGCGAACACGATCGCGATTCGGCTGATCTTCATGGGCGTTTCCCTCAAAACATCGAACCGGGCCGTGCAAGCGGTCTCGCGCGGCCTCTCAAGCCTGTAATATAGTCCGTCCGGGGCGATCTTTACAGGCCCGCCGCCGCTTTCATTCGGAGTTCCAGAGGGGTGCGATGTCTATTCCCGACACCGACGATCCGATCGCGCTGTTCGCCGCCTGGTACGACGAGGCGCAGCACTGCGGCCTCAAGAACCCAACGGCGGTCGCGCTCGCCACCTCGGACGCCGAGGGCCGGCCGTCGGTGCGGATGGTGCTTCTCAAGGGGTTCGACGCGACGGGGTTCGTCTTCTACACTAACCTCGGAAGCCGTAAGGGCCGCGAACTCAGGCGTCCGGCCGCCCACGCCGCGCTATGCTTCTACTGGCCGCCGCTCGACCGTCAGGTGCGCATCGAAGGGCCGGTCTCGCAGGTCTCGGACGCGGAGGCCGACGCCTATTTCGCGACTCGGCCGCGCCAGTCCCAGATCGGCGCCTGGGCGTCGCGCCAGTCGGAACCGCTCGAAAGCCGGTTCGCGCTCGAAAAACGGGTGGCGAAGTTCGGGCTCAAGTTCGGGACCGGGCCGGTGCCGCGCCCGCCCCACTGGAGCGGGTTCCGCATCCGCCCTGATGCGATCGAGTTCTGGCGCGAGGGCGCGTTTCGCCTTCACGACCGGCTGCGCTTCACCCGGGCGAGCGACGGATGGATCCATGAACGCCTCTACCCTTAGAACCCGCCGCTCTTGGCGGATGGAGGACCGGTGATGGCGCGCGCCGGGGACGGACGAAGGCGGGGGCCGGGCGCGGTGGAGATCGAGGTTCCGGCCGCCGAAGGCGTGCGCTTGATGAAGATGGCGACCGCCGCTTCGGTCGGCGTCGCGCTGATCCTGATCGCGGTCAAGACGGCGACCTGGCTCGCCACCGATTCGGTGAGCGTGCTTTCCTCGCTCGTCGACTCGGCGATGGACGCGACCGCCTCGCTCATCAACTTCTTCGCCGTGCGCCACGCGCTCCAGCCCGCCGACCGCGAGCACCGTTTCGGCCACGGCAAGGCCGAGCCGCTCGCCGGCCTCGGGCAGGCGGCGTTCATCACCGGCTCGGCGATCTTTCTGTGCATCGAGGCGATCCGCCGCCTGATCGAGCCGCGGCCGATCGAAAACGCGGCCGCAGGCATCGCGGTCATGGTCTTCGCCATCGCGGTTACGGTCGGGCTGGTCGCCTTTCAGCGCTATGTGATCCGGCGCACGGGCTCGACCGCGGTCGGGGCCGATGCCTTGCACTACGAATCGGACGTTCTCGTCAACGCGAGCGTGATCGTCTCGCTGGGGCTCGCCGCGTGGCTCGGTTTCACCCTCGCGGACCCGTTGTTCGGCCTTGCGATCGCCGCTTACCTGCTATGGGGGGCCTGGAAGATTCTGCGCCGCGCGCTCGACGTGCTCATGGACCGGGAGTTCTCGGAGGACGACCGGGCGCGAATCCGCGGCATCGTGCTTTCGCACCCGCAGGTGAAGGGCATGCACGACCTGCGCACCCGCTGGTCCGGGATTCAGCCCTTCATCCAGCTCCATCTCGAGCTCGACGGAGATATTTCGCTTCTCGAGGCCCACGCCATCGCCGACGAGGTCGAAGCCGAAATCCGCGAGGTGTTCTCGGGCGCCGAGATCATCATCCACCAAGACCCGGCCGGGATCGAGGAGCCCCACAGCTCCCTTCCGGCGTAAGCCCGGACGAGCCGTGATCACCGAGGACCAGAGCGAGACCATCGCCTTGTTGTCGACGCCCGAAACCTACGGCGCGGGCGTCGCGGCGGTCGCGCGCATAGACACCCATATCTCGATCGTCTTCCTCGCCGGGGAGCGCGCTTATAAGCTCAAGCGCGCGGTGCGTTTCGACTACCTCGACTTCTCGACCGCCGAGCTGCGCCGCCGCGCCTGCGAGGCCGAGGTCCGGATCAACCGGCGCACTGCGCCCGAACTCTACCTCGGCGTGGTTCCTGTGACCCGGGCCGCGAAAGGCGGGCTTGCGCTCGGCGGCGCAGGCCAGGCCGTCGATTGGCTGGTCGAGATGCGCCGCTTCGACGAGGACGCGCTTCTCGACCGGGTGGCCGCGCGCGGCGCGCTCGATCCCGCAATCGTCGAGGCGGCGGCCGACGCCGCGCTCGCCCTTTACGAGACCGCCGAGCGCCGCCCCGATAAGGGCGGACGGGCCGGCATGGCCTGGGTGATCGAAGGCAATATCGCAGGGCTCGGCGAGCACGCCGGCGCGCGGCTTTCGGCGCAGGCGGTCGAGGCCTACGCGCAGGCCGCGCGAGCGGCGCTCGACGCCCACGGCGAGCTTCTGGAGGCGCGGCGGAAAGCCGGCTTCGTGCGCCTGTGCCACGGCGATCTCCATCTCGGCAACATCTGTCTGATCGGCGGCCGCCCGGTGCTGTTCGACGCCATCGAGTTCAACGACGACATCGCCTGCTGCGACGTGCTTTACGACTTCGCGTTTCTGGTGATGGACCTTCTGCACCGGGGGTTTCGAGGGCTCGCGAACCGCGCGCTCAACCGCTATCTCGCCATGGCGGACGATTTCGGCGGGCTTGCGCTTCTCGGGCTGTTTCTGTCCTGCCGCGCGGCGGTGCGGGCCAAGGTGACGGCGACCGCCGCGGCGGCAAGCGAGGAGAAAGCGCGCGCGGCCGCCCTCGACGACGAGGCGCGCCGCTACCTCGACGACGCGCAAAGCCGCCTCGTCCCGCCCGCGCCGCGCCTCATTGCGATCGGCGGGCTTTCGGGAAGCGGCAAATCGACGCTCGCGGCCGGCCTTGCGCCGCTTCTCGATGGTCCCGCGGGCGCGGTCGTGCTCCGCAGCGACGTGATCCGCAAGCGCTTGCTCGGCCGCGCGCCCAGCGAGCGCCTAGGGCCCGAAGGCTATGCGCCCGAGGTCACCGCAGCCGTCTACGAGCGGATCGGCGCGCGCGCGGCCGAGGCGCTCGCGGCGGGGCAGGCGGTCATCGCCGATGCGGTCTTCGCCCGCGAGGACGAGCGCGCCCGCCTCGCCCGGATCGCCGCTGCGGCCCGAGCGCCGTTTCACGGCTTCTGGCTCGAAGCGCCGGCGGATGCGCTCGCCGCTCGGGTGAGCGCGCGCAGGGGCGACGCCTCGGACGCCGACGCCCGGGTGGTGGCCGCCCAGCTTGGCTACGACCTCGGCGCCGTCGACTGGACCCGGATCGACGCGGCGCGCCCCGCGGACGCGGTCCTCGGCGATGTCGCCCGAAGGCTCGCCGCCGTCGGCGCCGCGGTCCGCGAATGAGAACTGGCCAGCGCCCGAGGAGCGGGTAGAATTGGGCGCCGGTGCGGGCCACATCGAAGCTAAGGCGCCGGGCAGCGCAGAGGCCATGGACGAGAGGTCATGAACATCAAAAAGATCCTGGTTCCCGTGACCGGCGCCGACGGCGGTCGGCCGGGGCTCGACGCGGCGTTCCTGATTGCGCGCCATCTGGAGGCGCATGTCGAAGGGCTGCATGCCCGGCGCAATGCGCGCGATGCGCTCGCTTACGTCGGCGAAGGAATGACCGGCGCCATGATCGAGGAGCTCATCGCGACCGCCGAAGAGGAAAGCGAGGCGCTCGCCAAGCGGGCGCGGCGCGACTTCGCCGCCGCCTGCGAGGCCGCCGGGTTCGCGCAGACCGAGGCCCGGCGCGCCAAGGACGGCAAGCCGACCGCGCATCTCCGGCTCGAGACCGGGCGGGCGGACGAGCTGGTCTCGCTCTCGGGCCGGGTCGCCGATCTGGTGGTGATCGCGCGTCCGGCGAGCGACGACGACATCGCGCTGCGCACGATCCTCGAGACGACGCTGCTCGAGAGCGGCCGGCCGCTGTTCGTGGTGCCGCCCGAAGGCCTTGCGGAAGCGCCGACCAATCTCGCCATCGGCTGGAACGGCAGCGCCGAGGCGGCGCGCGCGGTGGCCCATGCGATGCCGTTTCTCGCCCGCGCCGAGCGGGTCACGGTGATCGCGGTCGAGGAAGGGGTTAAGCCCGGACCGTCGGCCGAGGCGCTCATCGACTACCTCGCCTGGCATGGCGTCGCGGCGACGCTGCACGCGATGCGCTCCGAGCAGCGCTCGACCGGCGAGATCCTGCTCGCCGACGCCAAGGCCGTGGGCGCCGGCGCGCTGGTGATGGGGGCCTACACCCATTCGCGGCTGAGACGCATGATCTTCGGCAGCGCGACCGAGCATATGTTGAGCGTGGCCGACATCCCCGTCCTCATGATGCACTGAGCGCGCCTTGCCCGCAGGGGGCCGAGTGAAGGCGACGACCGACAACACCGGGGCGAGCTCGCGCGAGCACCGCCTCATGCGGCTTGCCGAGATCGGAATCGCGCTGTCGGCGGAGAAGAACCTCGACCGGCTGCTCGAGACGATTCTCGTCGAGGCCAAGGACATCGCCGGGGCCGAGGCCGGCGCGATCTTCCTGCGCGCTGAGGACGGCGCGCCGCCCGCTCCGCCCGGCGCGGCGCGTGTCGATCCGCGCACCGGCAGCGACCGTCGCGCCCGCCGCAACGGCAAGGGAAGGGTTGCGAACGAGCGCCGCAGCGGCGGCGACCGGCGGCGCCGCGGCGACCGGCTCGAGTTCGCGATTCTGCGCAACGACGCCCTCGGGCTCGTCCAAGGCGGGAGCACGGGCGAGCCGCCCACCTTCGCGCCGCTTTACCTCTACGATCCGGCCACGGGGCTGCCCAATCGGGCGAATGTGGCGACGCTCGCCGCGCTCACGGGCGAGACGATCAACATCGCCGACGCCTACGCCGAGACCGGCTTCGACTTCTCGGGCACGCGCGCCTTCGATGCGCGGACCGGCTATCGCTCGGTCTCTTTCCTGACCGTTCCGATGACCAACAAGGCGGGCGATGTGATCGGGGTGCTCCAACTCGTCAACGCCCGCGACGCGGAGACCGGGGCCATCGTTCCGTTCGACGCCGGCGACCAAAAGATCGTCGAGGCCCTCGCCTCCCAGGCCGCGGTCGCGCTCGACAACCAGATGCTGTTCGACGGCCAGCGCAAGCTGTTGGACGCCTTCGTCCAGCTTATCGCGACCGCGATCGATGAGAAGTCGCCCGCGACCGGCGGCCACTGCGCGCGCGTGCCGGTGCTGACCGAGATGCTCGCCGAGGCCGCCTGCGCGGCGCGCGACGGACCGTTCCGCGACTTCTCCCTCGACGAGGACGAGCGCTATGAGCTCCATATCGCGGCCTGGTTGCACGACTGCGGGAAGATCACGACGCCCGAGCACCTGGTCGACAAGGCGACCAAGCTCGAAGCGATCGTCGATCGGATCGAGCTGATCCGCTTGCGCTTCGAGATCCTGCGCCGCGACGTCGCGCTCGCCTATCGGGACCGGCTCGCCGCACGGCCCCATGACCGCGCCGCGCTCGAGGCCGAACGCGACCGAAAGCTCGCCGCGCTGGCCGACGACCTCGCCTTTCTCGAACGCATCAATCCCGGCGCCGAGACCATGAGCGCCGCCGACCAAGCCCGGGTGCGCGCGATCGCCGAGACGCGCTGGCGCGACGCCCAAGGCCGCGAGCGGCCGCTGATCACCGAAGACGAGACCCACAACCTGTGCGTCGAACGCGGCACGCTCACGCCCGAGGAGCGGCGGATCGTCCTCGACCACATCGTCGCCACCATCCGCATGCTCGACCAGCTGCCCTTTCCCAAGGGGCTTCGTCGGGTGCCCGAGTACGCCGGCGGCCATCACGAACGCGCCGACGGGAGCGGCTATCCGCGCGGGCTTACCCGCGCGCAGATGTCGGTGCCTGCGCGCATGATGGCGATCGCCGACATCTTCGAGGCGCTGACCGCCGAGGACCGGCCCTACAAACGGGCCAAGACGCTCAGCGAATCGATGGCGATCATGGCGCGGATGCGGGATAATGGCCATATCGATCCCGACCTGTTCGCGCTTTTCGTCGAGGCCGGCGTCTACCGGCGTTACGCCGAACGTTTTCTGCGCCCCGAGCAGATCGACGCCGTCGATCACGACGCGATTCTGAACCGAGGCGCGGCGGCCGGAAAAACGGCTGAGGACAACGCGAGGAGGACCGAAGAAAACCCATGAGCGAGACCCGAACCGTCATTCTCACCGGCGCCAGCCGCGGCATCGGCCATGCCACGGCCCGGCGGTTCAGCGAGGCCGGTTGGCGCGTGATCACCTGCTCGCGCGAGCCCGTGCCCAGGGAATGCTTGGCCGGGTCCGAGCGGCATCATCATATCGTCGCCGATCTTTCCGACGCCGAAAGCCTCGACAACTTCGTGCGCGAGGCCAACGCGTATCTCGGCGACGACCCGTTGCACGGGCTGGTCAACAACGCCGGCGTCTCGCCCAAGAGCGAGTACAAGGAGCGGCTCGGCTGCCTCAACGGCGACCTCGATCATTGGCGGACGGTGTTCGAGCTCAACTTCTTCGCGCCCCTGATCCTCGCCCGCGGCTTCGCCGCCGCGCTGCACAGGGGGCGCGGCGCAGTGGTCAACGTGACCTCGATTGCGGGCCACGCCGTGCACCCCTTCGCCGGCAGCGCGTACTCGACCTCGAAGGCGGCGCTCTCGGCGCTCACCCGCGAGCTCGCGGTCGAGTTCGCCCATCTCGGCGTGCGCGTCAACGCGGTCGCGCCGGGCGAGATCGAGACCGCCATGCTGTCGCCCGAGACCGAGGTGCTGATTCCGCGCATCCCGCTCCATCGCCTCGGCCTGCCGGCCGACGTGGCCGGCGCGATCTATTACCTGTGCTCGGAGGATTCGGCCTATGTGACCGCGACCGAGATCATGGTCACCGGCGGCCAGCACGTGTTCTGAGCGCGCGAAGCGGCCGGCTTTCGCCCTTCGACGGCGCGCCTCGGGCCGCGCCCCTCGACAAGCCCGAGGTGAAGCCCGCATCTTCGAGGCCCTTATGCCAGTTCGCGCTTGAACGACTCCGTGCGACCGAGGCCCGGGTCTCCTCATGGGCGAACGGGCGAGAGACCGCACCGGGCGCGGCCGCTTGGCGGCGGGCGCAAGGGGGAGGCCAACGCGGCCGCCGCTTATCACCCCCACCCAACCCTCCCCCGTCGAGGGGGAGGGCTTGATCGTTGGGGCGCGCCGCCATCGAGGGGGCTTGATCGTCGAAGCCGCTCCCCCATCAGGGGGGCGCTTGATCGTCGAGGCCGCGCCGCCATTTCCCCCTCCCTCGATGGGAGGGGGCAGGGGGAGGGTGAGACCCTTTCGTCTTTGAACGACCTATGGGACCGAGAGCCTCATCCTTCGACGCGCTCACCCTGAGCGC
>CAYYWV010000004.1:0-25411 GCA_964475385.1 uncultured Alphaproteobacteria bacterium
GGAGGACGGGCATGAGCGGCGATCTCATGGACATGAAGAAGCTCATCGGCCTTGTCGCCGCCGGCGAGCGGCTGACGGTCGAGCAGGCGCGCCGCGCCTTCGACATCATGATGTCGGGCGATGCGACGCCGGCCCAGATCGGCGGCTTCCTGATGGCGCTCAGGGTCCGCGGCGAGACGGTCGAGGAGATCACCGGCGGCGCGATGACCATGCGCGCCAAAGCGCTCGCCATCGAAGCCCCCGAGGACGCGATGGACGTGGTCGGCACCGGGGGCGACGCCCATGGCACCTACAACATCTCGACCGCGACCGCCTTCGTCGTCGCCGGCGCCGGGGTGCCGGTCGCCAAGCACGGCAACCGCGCCTTTTCGTCGAAGTCGGGCGCGGCCGACGTGCTCGCGGCGCTCGGCGTCAACCTCGACGCCGACATGGCCCTCGTTCAACGCGCGATCCGCGACGCCGGCATCTGCTTTCTGATGGCCCCGCGCCACCACGGCGCCATGCGTAACGTCGGCGGGCCGCGGGTCGAGCTCGGCACCCGGACGATCTTCAACCTCCTCGGCCCGCTGTCCAACCCGGCGGGGGTCAAGCGTCTCGTGGTCGGCGTCTTCGACCGCGCCTGGGTCGAGCCGCTGGCGCAGGTGCTCGGCAACCTCGGGGCCGAGCGGGCCTGGGTGGTCCACGGGGCCGACGGCATGGACGAGCTCACCACCACCGGACCGACCCTGGTCGCCGCGCTCGACGGCGGCGCGGTCAAGAGCTTCGAGGTCGCGCCCGAGGACGCAGGGATCGAGCGCGCGCGGCTCTCCGAGCTCAAGGGCGGCGACGCGGCCACCAACGCCGCCGCCATCCGCGCCCTTCTCGGCGGCGAGGCGGGGCCGTTCCGCGACATCGTGCTCTTCAACGCCGCCGCTGCGCTGATCGTCGCCGGACGCGCCGGCGACCTCCGCGAAGGGGCGGAGCTCGCCGCCCGTTCGATCGACAGCGGGGCCGCGCTCGCCAAGCTCGACAGCCTGGTGCGCGTGACCAACGCCCCGGCCGCGTGAGGGCCCCGGCGTGAGCGACGTATTGGACCGCATTCTCGCCGACAAGCGCGAAGACGTCGCGCGCCGCAAGGCCGCCCGTCCGCTGTCCGCGCTCGAAGAGACGCTGCGCGACGCCGCGCCCTCGCGTCCTTTCGCGGCGGCGCTCAGCCAAGCCGTGGCCGAAAGCGGCCTTGCGCTGATCGCCGAGATCAAGCGCGCCTCGCCAAGCAAGGGGCTCATTCGCGGAGCGGCGGACCCGGCCGCGCTCGCCCGCGCCTATCGCGACGGGGGCGCGGCCTGCCTTTCGGTGCTGACCGATGCGGCCTACTTCAAGGGCCGCGACGCCGACCTCGCCGCCGCCCGGGCCGCGGTCGATCTCCCTTGCCTGCGCAAGGATTTCATGATCGATCCCTGGCAGGTCGTCGAATCGCGCGCGCTTGGGGCCGACTGCATCCTGATTATCATGGCGGCGGTTGACGACGGCCTCGCGGCCGAGCTCGCCGCGGCGGCGCGGGACTACGATATGGACGCGCTGGTCGAGATCCACGACGAGGCCGAGCTCGACCGCGCCGCGCGGCTGGATGCGCGCCTGATCGGGATCAACAACCGCAACCTCAAGACCCTCGACGTCGACCTCGCGACCACCGAGCGGCTCGCGCCGCGCGTCCCCGCCGGGGTCGATATCGTGTGCGAAAGCGGGCTTTCGCGGCGCGCCGACCTCGAACGGATGGCGCGGATCGGCGCGCGCCGCTTCCTCGTGGGCTCGGCGCTGATGGCCGAGGCCGACGTCGCGGCGGCGACCGCCGCGCTTCTCGGCCGCGACGCTCGGGCGCAGGCGCAGGCCGGCGCCTGAGAAGCGGAGGGGCGCGATGGCCGACTTCACCCATTTCGACGCCGACGGCAACGCGGTCATGGTCGACGTCTCGGAAAAGGCCGAGACCGAGCGCACGGCCACCGCCAAGGGCAGCGTTTATATGAAACCCGAGACCCTGCGCCTCATCCAGGAGGGCGGCGTCGCCAAGGGCGACGTGCTCGCGGTGGCCCGGCTCGCCGGGATCATGGCGGCCAAGCGCGCGCCCGAGCTTATTCCGCTGTGCCACCCGCTCGCGCTCACCTCGGTGCGGGTTGATCTCACCTGCGACCCGGCGCGCAACGCGGTCGATATCACCGCGACCTGCCGGCTCAAGGGCCGCACCGGGGTCGAGATGGAGGCGCTCACCGCGGTCAGCGTCGCCGCGCTCACGGTCTACGACATGTGCAAGGCGGTCGACCGCGCCATGACCCTTGGCGACATCCGCCTCGTCCATAAGGCGGGCGGAAAGTCGGGCGTGTTCAAGCGGGACGCGTGATGGCGACCAGGCCGAACGCCGGGCTTTTGCCGGTCGCCGAGGCGCTCGCCCGGGTCACGGGCGCGTTCTCGCCCCTGCCCCCTGAAGAAGTCTCGATCGCCGATGCGCTCGGGCGCGTGCTCGCCGAGGACGTGAGCGCGCGGCTCACCCAGCCGCCCGTCGCGGTCTCGTCGATGGACGGCTATGCGGTGCGCGCCGAGGACGTCGCCGACGCGCCCGTCACCCTGCGCCGGGTGGGCGAGTCGGCCGCGGGCCATGGCTACGCGGGCCGTCTCGGCGCGGGCGAGACGGTGCGGATCTTCACCGGCGCGCCTGTGCCCGACGGCGCCGACGCGGTGGTGATGCAGGAGAACGCCGAGGCCGCCGGCGACGACGTGACCGTGCTTTCCGCGGTCCCGCCCGGCCGCTTCATCCGTCCGGCGGGACTCGACTTTCGCGCCGGCGAGGTGGGCTTGCGCGCCGGCCGCCGGCTGGGGCCGCGCGAGATCGGGCTCGCCGCCGCCATGAACCGGCCCTGGCTCTCCGTCCGCCGGCGGCCGCGCGTCGCGTTGATCGCGACCGGCGACGAGGTCGTGCGCCCCGGCGATCCGGTGGGGCCCTTCCAGATCGTGAGCTCCAACACCCTTGCGCTCGCCGCGCTCGTGCGCGAGGCGGGCGGCGAGCCCATCGACCTCGGCATCGCCGAAGACAATGCGGACTCGCTCCGCCGCATCGCGGCCGGCGCCAAGGGCGCCGATCTCTTGGTGACCACCGGTGGGGCCTCGGTGGGCGATCACGATCTGATTCGCGCCGTGCTCGGCGAAGAAGGGCTCGAAATCGACTTCTGGCGCATCGCGATGCGGCCCGGCAAGCCGCTGATCTTCGGACGGGTGCGCGAAACCCCGCTCCTCGGCGTGCCCGGCAACCCGGTCTCGGCGCTGGTCTGCGGCCTCCTGTTCCTGCGCCCGGCCATCGACGCCATGCTCGGCGTGACGCGGCCCGACGGCGGACGCGCCCGCGCCCGGCTCGGCCGCGATCTGCCGGCCAACGACGAGCGCGAGGACTACTTACGGGCGCGCCTTGCGCGCGACGGCGACGGCGAACCGGTCGCGACCCCGTTCGAGCGCCAGGACAGCGCCATGCTGTCCGCATTGGTCCGCGCCGACTGCCTTGTCGTGCGGCCGCCCCATGCGCCGGCGGCGCGCAAAGGCGACATCGTTCCTATTTTGCCGCTTGCATGAGCCGTGCCCGCCCTCTTCCCCTTTTGTTCAAGGGGTTTCTTGGCGTGAATTTCCGCTTGACGGCAAGCGTGAACGCAACTAGAACATGTAACCAAGTTTCACTTTTGTTCCAGATCTTGGGGGCTCCCGATGTTGACCCGCAAGCAGCACGAGCTGTTGATGTACATCAACCGGCGTCTCAAAGCGGACGGGGTCTCGCCATCGTTCGACGAGATGAAGGACGCGCTGGGCCTGCGCTCGAAATCCGGCATCCACCGTCTGATCACGGCGCTGGAGGAACGCGGCTTTATCCGCCGCCTGCCGCATCGCGCCCGCGCGCTCGAGGTGGTCAGGCTCCCCGACACGGCAGCGGCGCGCGGCGGTTTTTCGGCCAGCGTCATTCGCGGTCCTTTCCGCGCCCAGCGCGTGGGCGAGGATGCGGCCCGCCACGAGACCGCCGATCAGGCGGGCGACGGCGCCGCGGTGGTCAGCCTGCCCCTTTATGGACGCATCGCCGCGGGCACGCCGATTGAGGCCCTGCGCGATCATTCCGTCACTCTGGACGTGCCGGCGAGCATGCTGGGCCGGGGCGAGTACTACGCGCTTGAGGTGGCCGGCGATTCGATGGTGGACGCCGGCATTCTCGACGGCGACACCGCCTTGATCGAACGGTGCGATTCGGCCGAAAGCGGCGCGATCGTCGTGGCCCTGATCGATGGCGAAGAGGTGACGCTGAAGCGCCTGCGCCAGCGCGGGGGCTCGATCGCGCTCGAACCCGCCAACACGGCCTATGAAACCCGGATTTTCCCGCCCCACCGGGTCAAGGTCCAGGGCCGCCTCGTCGGTCTGATCCGGCGGTATTAAGAGCGAAACGGGACTCCGGGCGCGGTCCCGGGCGTAAACGAAGCATGTCCCGCGCAAGGCCGCTTTTCTCTGCGGCGGCGGAGGGAGAGGGCGTTGTTCGTTCCGAGAGAAGGCGCGGAGAAGACGTTGCTTCGCGACAGCGCCGGCCCCGCGGTTGCGACCAGGGCCTGAGCCCGCGTCTGTCCGCGACGGTCTCGACCCGAGGCCGCCCGCCCGCGCCGCCGTCGAGATAGATCGCCTGCGCCCCGCGGCAGTAAAGCGTGCGTGCGTCAATGGCGATCCGGGCCGCAGGACAGGGCCGCGGCAGCCGGACCGATGCGATCACCACATCGGCGATGCGGCAGTCCTCGGCCGCGGCGCGCCCGTCGCGGACGAGGGCCACCACATGCCCCTTCGCCCGATAGATGCAGCCGAGCCCGTCGCAGCGCAGGCTTTCCCCCTTCCCCTTCCCCTTCCCCTTTTCCGGCCAAGCCGCCGCCTGGTCGCGGCCGTCGCGCCGAAGCCACATGGCGGCGGCGAAGCGCGCGGTCTTGGCGCTTGATAACGCGAGCGCGCCGTCGCGGTCGCGCACCGCGAACAGCTTGCCGCGGGCATCGATCAGGATGTCGGGCCGGGGCGTGAACAAAGGCGTCGCAAGCGCAACCGCAAGCGGGACGAGCCCGGCCCAGCGCCATCGTCCACGCCAGAGGCAGAGCCACAGACCGCCTGCCGCGGCGAGCCCGAGCGCCGCCGCGGGCATCGCCGGCACCAAGCGAACCGCGTTCGGCCAGGCGGCGACCGTGCGCGCGATGGCGATGATCGCGTCGATTCCTAAGCCCATGGGCGCGAGCGCAAGCCCTTCGGCGCCGAAGGGCATGAGCGCGAGCGCGGCGAGCCCGAGCGGCATGATCCACATCGCCGTGATCGGCACTGCGATCAGATTGGCGGCGAGCCCATAAGCCGCGATCCGGTTGAAGTGGTAGATCGCGAATGGCGCGGTGGCGACGCCGGCGATCAGGGTGACGGCCGCGATCCCTGCGAAGTAAAGCCCGATGCGGACGAGCGGGCGGTCGCGCGAGCGTTCGACGAAAGGTGCGCGACCGAATCCCTCATAGGCCGCGACCAGGGCGGTAACGGCCGCGAACGACATCTGGAAGCTGGGACCGAGAAGGCTCTCGGGCTGGACGAGGAGAACGACGGTCGCGGTCCAGGCGATTGTGCGCATGCCGGCGCCGGTCCGGTCGCAAAGAACCGCCAGGACGACCAATCCGCTCATCAGAAAAGCGCGCTGGGTGGGAATCGTCGCGCCTGCGAGAAAGAGATAGAAGAACGTTCCGCAAAGCGCTGCGAAAGCGGCCCATTTTTTGATGGGGTAACGCAAAGCAATGGGCTCCGCGAGGGCGAGCGCGGCGCGCAAGGCGAGAAACAGGATGGTGGCGACGAGACCGAGATGGAGCCCCGAGATGGCGAGAAGATGGGCGAGCCCCGCATTGCGCATCGCGGCGAGCGTTTCCTGCGAGATCGCCCCGCGGTCGCCGGTCAAAAGCGCGGCCGCGATCGCGCCGCTATCGCCGTTGATCCCGGCGCGCAACCGCGCGCTCACCGCGAAGCGAAGGGCGTTGAAGACATTCCGCAGGGTTTTCGTCGCGCTCCCGGCAGGTGGCGCAATTCGTTCGACAGGGCCGCGAACGAAGCCCACCGCGCCGATTCGCGCAAACCAGGCGGCGCGCGCGAAGTCGAAAGCGCCAGGGGCCGCGGGCCACGGCGGCGGCTCGAGGCCGGCGCGGAGGCGGACCCAATCCCCGGGCGCTAGGCCGGGCGCGGCGCGGCGCAGGCTGACGCGCACCCGCGCAGGCGTGGCCTCGGGCGCGAGACCGGCGATCCGCACCTCCTCAAGGACCAGGCGCTGGCCGTCGTCGCGGGCGGCGATCTCGGCCACCCGGCCGGTCACCGAGGCGCGTGCGATCGCGCGTTCGAGAACCGGCGCGGCGACGCCTGCGCTGCGCAGCTCGGCGGCGAGAAAGCCGGTCGCGACCGTGAGCCCGGCCACCGCCGCAACGGTGCGGGCCGGGCGGCCGCGCGCGAGCGCGACGAGACCGAGCGCAACGACGGCCAGAGATGCGCCCAGCCACAGCGAGGGCTCGACGGGAAGCGAAAAGTAAAGGCCGATCCCGGCGCCGAGACCGACGGGAACCCACAGAACCCAACGCTCGCGCTCGGCGAGGAAGGCGTCGGCAAGGAGAAAGAAGGGCGATCGACGGTCAGTCGAACCAGCAAAGGCAGGCGCTAACGTCTGGCCGGTATGCGCCGGACGTTCGGTCATGTTACGAATCTCGGCGGCGGCGCGCCCCCGCTCCGCCCCGGGTCTTGGATCATCCCAGCCTTCCCGGCGCTACTTTAGCGAGAGGCCGGGCCTGCGGCAATGCGCGCGGGCCATGGATATGCTAAACACCACCGGCGCTTTCCCCTACCCCATATCCGTTTCGAGCGTTTTCGCATGACCGATATCGTCACCCGCTTCGCCCCCTCGCCCACCGGTTTTCTCCATATCGGCGGCGCCCGTACGGCGCTGTTCAACTGGCTCTACGCCCGCCATCACGGCGGCCGTTTCCGCCTGCGGATCGAGGACACGGACCGCGCGCGCTCGACCGAAGAGGCGATCGCGGCGATTCTCGAAGGGCTCGCATGGCTGGGCATCGATTGGGACGGAGACGTCGTCTATCAGTCGCGTCGAGCCGAGCGCCACGCCGAGGTCGCCCGCGCCCTTCTCGCCGCGGGCAAGGCTTATCGCTGCTACTGCTCGCCCGAAGAGCTCGCCGAGATGCGCGCGAAGGCGCGCGCCGAGGGTCGGCCCGCGCGCTACGACGGGCGCTGGCGGGACCGCGACCCGAAAGAGGCGCCGAAGGGCGTTGCGCCGGCGATCCGCTTCAAGGCCCCGCGCACGGGCGAGACCGTGATTGACGACCTGGTGCAGGGCACGGTGCGAATCGCCAACGAGCAGCTCGACGACATGGTGCTCCTGCGCGCCGACGGCACGCCCACCTACATGCTCGCGGTCGTCGTCGACGACCACGACATGGGGGTGAGCCACGTGATTCGAGGAGTCGATCATCTGACCAATGCGGCGCGCCAAAGCCAGCTTTACCGCGCGCTCGACTGGGCCGCGCCCGCATTCGCCCATGTGCCTCTGATCCACGGCCCCGACGGCGCCAAGCTGTCCAAGCGCCACGGGGCGTTGAGCGTGAGCGCCTACCGCGACATGGGCTATCTGCCCGAGGCGATGCGCAACTACCTCCTCAGGCTCGGCTGGGCGCATGGCGACGACGAGATCATCTCGACCGAGCAGGCGGTGGCTTGGTTCGACCTCGACGCGGTCGGGCGTTCGCCGGCGCGCTTCGACTTCGACAAGCTTGCGAGCCTGAACGCCCATTACCTGCGCGAATCGGACGACGCCCGTCTCGTCGCCTTGGTCTGCGAGAGGCTCGAAGGGCGCGCGGACGTGGCGCTCGGAGACGCCGCGCGCGGCCGCCTTGCAGCGGGCATGGCGGGATTGAAAACCCGTGCGAAGACGATCGTCGAGCTGGCTGAAAACGCGGCCTTTTACGTGGCTGAACGGCCGCTTGCGCTACTGCCCAAGGCGGCCAAGCTTCTCACCGACGAGGCCTGCGCCCGCCTCGCCCGCCTGAGCGAACGGCTGCCTCGCGAGACCGACGCCTGGAATGCGGAGATCCTGGAGAGCGCGGTTCGGGCGTTCGCCGAAACGGAGGGCGTCAAGCTCGGCGCCGTGGCGCAGCCTTTGCGGGCTGCGCTGACGGGAAGCACGGTCTCGCCGCCGATTTTCGAGGTCATGGCGGCGCTCGGCCGAGACGAAACCCTCGGTCGGATCGCCGACGCCTGTGAACGGCGTTTCACGACCCGGACGTGATTTGCGATGTGAGCGGTTCGGGGATATCTTTGCGCCGCCTGCCGGAAGCGTCGCCGCGCTAAAACATTGGACCCACCAGCGAGAGCGAAACAATGACCGATCTGATCAAACCCAAGGACGACATTCGGCCACACCGGACGGTCTCGCTTGCCATCGACGGAGAGACAGAACCGAAAACGGTCGAACTCGGCGTTCTCGAGGGAACGTTAGGACCGAGCGTCATAGACGTCGGCAAACTCTACGGCGAGACCGGTTACTTCACCTATGACCCCGGGTTCATGGCGACGGCGAGTTGTCAGTCGAAGATCACCTACATCGACGGCGAAAAAGGCATCCTTCTCTACCGAGGCTACTCGATCGACGAACTCGCGAACAACAGCGATTTCATCGAGGTCTGTTATCTTTTGCTCTTTGGCGAGCTGCCTACGGCCGCTGAGAAGGAGCGCTTCGAGCGCGATATTACGCTCCACACCATGGTGCACGAGCAGCTCACCATGTTCTTCCGCGGGTTCAGGCGCGACGCCCACCCGATGGCGGTGATGGTGGGCGTTGTGGGCGCGTTGTCGGCCTTTTATCACGACACCTTCGATCTCAGCGATCCTCACCAGCGGATGATCGCCTCGTATCGCCTGATCGCCAAGGTGCCGACGATCGCGGCTATGGCCTATAAGTTCTCGATTGGCCAGCCGTTTATCTATCCACGCAACGACCTGAAGTACGCCGAGAACTTCTTGCACATGCTGTTCGCCGTGCCTTGCGAGGAGTTCGAGATCAACCCGATCGTCGCCCGGGCCCTCGACAAGATTCTGATCTTGCACGCCGATCACGAGCAAAACGCCTCGACTTCGACGGTGCGGCTCGCCGGCTCCTCGGGGGCCAACCCCTACGCTTGCATCGCAGCGGGAATCGCTTGCCTGTGGGGACCGGCTCATGGCGGGGCCAACGAGGCGGTGATCAAGATGCTCGAGGAGATCGGAACCATCGAGCGCATCCCGGAGTTCATCGCCCGCGCCAAGGATCACAACGACCCCTTCCGCTTGATGGGCTTTGGTCATCGGGTCTACAAGAACTACGATCCGCGGGCGAAGGTGCTGCGCGCGGCCTGCCACGAGGTTCTCGACGAGCTCGGCGTGCGCGACGAGCGTCTGCTCGAAATCGCGATGGAGCTCGAGCGGATTGCGCTCAACGACGAGTACTTCATCGAGCGCAAGCTGTACCCGAACGTCGACTTCTACTCGGGCATCATCCTTCGCGCCATGGGCATTCCTTCGCATCTGTTCACGGTGATTTTCGCGCTCGCGCGCACCGTGGGTTGGGTCGCCCAATGGAACGAGATGATCGAAGATCCGTCGCAAAAGATCGGCCGGCCGCGCCAGCTTTACACCGGCTATGGCCCCCGGCCCTATGTGCCTATCGAGGAGCGTGGTTAAAAGAGCGTCCAAGTCCGATCGCCGTCCCGTAGGGCCTGCGGGGCGGCGACGCGTCCGAGGCGGTCGTCGGCTTCGTCTTCCGCGACCCGCCAACGACAACCGGGCGCCCCGTCGTGATGCGCCGGCCTGGATCGTTGCGCTTGCGGCGGGGGGCCTTGTTGTTGTGATTCTGGTCGCCGCAGCGGTGCTGTAGCTCGAGCGTTTACTTGCGCTCGATGAGCTCGATCTTGTAGCCGTCGGGATCCTCGATGAAAGCGATCACCGTGCTGCCGTGCTTCATGGGGCCGGGAGGGCGTGGGATACTGACCCCTTCGGCGGCGAGCCGCTCGCAGGTTGCGTAGATATCGGGAACGCCGATCGCAAGGTGCCCGAATCCGTCGCCAAGCGCATATGGCTCCTCGCGGCCCCAGTTGTAGGTGAGCTCGATCACCGCATCGGTCGATTCGTCGCCGTAGCCGACGAAAGCGAGGGTGAACTCGCCCGACGGGTAGTCGGTCTTGCGGAACAGGGTCATGCCGAGAAGCCGGGTGTAAAAGTCGAGCGAGCGGTCGAGATCACGAACCCGAATCATGGTGTGAAGCAAGCGAAAGTTTTTGGACGTGGTCTCGGTCATTCCGTTTCCTCTCTGTGGTGGCGGCGCGCCCCGCGAGCGCCGTAATAGGCGATGGCGAGGACCATCGTTGCCGCCCGTTCACTCGGCGCGCCCTTGCCTTCGCCGGCGAGCAGACGGGCGACCTCTTCTTCGGCCTCGATCTGGCTGGCGCGCGCCGATTCGTCGTCGATTAGCCTTGCAAGGGCCTCGGACAGCCTGTCCGCACGGCAATCTTCCTGCAAGAACTCGGGCATCACAGGACGATCGAGGATCAGGTTGACGAGGCTCACGTAAGGAACCCGGATCATGCGCCGGGCGAGCCAGGCGCTCACCGCATTGACCTGATAGGCGACCACCGTCGGAACCCGGGCGAGCGCGAGCTCGAGCACGACGGTGCCCGAAGCGGCGAGCGCCGCCTGCGATGCGGCAAACGCGTCGTATTTTTCTTCCCGATCGGTCGTCACGATCGTTTGGATCGGCCAGTTTACGACCGCACGCTGCACGGTCTCGACGAGCGAGGGCACGGTGGGAAGCACGGCCACGCAGTCGCGCGCGCCGGCAAATCGGGCAAGAGCCTCGCCGAAGATCGGAAGGTGGCGCTTCACCTCTCCGGCTCGGCTTCCTGGCAGACAGGCGATCACGCAACGGTCTTCGGAAAGACCGTGGCGAACCCGAAAGGCCGAGCCTTCGCCGCGGTCGGCCCCTTCCTCGACGATCGGGTGGCCGACGAACGTGCAGGCGAGCCCGGCGCGCTCGAAATACGGGGGTTCGAACGGGAACAACACCAGCAGGTGATTGAGAATCGCAGCGATCTTGGACACCCGGCCCGGCCGGTGGGCCCAGACCTGGGGAGCAACGTAATGAACCCGCGGGATATCGCTGCGAACCAGACGTTCGGCGACGCGAAGGGTGAAGTCGGGCGAATCGATGGTCACGAGAACGTCGGGCCGAAGGATTCGGGCGACCTCGACGGTGTCGCGAATCCGAGCGAACAGAAGGGGAATCTTGGGCAGAACCTCAAGATAGCCCATGATACTGATGTCGCTTAAGGGGAACAGGCTTTCGAGCCCTTCCGCCTCCATTCGCTCGCCGCCTACGCCGGCAAAGCGCACCCGGCCCTCTGCTTTCTCTTTGATCGCCGCCATCAGGCGGGCGCCGAGCACGTCTCCTGAAGGCTCGCCGGCGACGATGAAGATGAGCGGCCCTTCGGCCTCGGTAGTGGCGGTCATAGCGTATTCGCCTCGATGCCGACCACGAACAGACCGGCGGCGTCGGCCTTTTGAGTCACCGTCTCGCGATTGAGAATGAGCGTTTCCCCAGCTTCAATCGCAATTCCAGCAAGTCCAGCGGCGGCCGCATTCCCGACCGTATCCGGACCGATGGTCGGCAGGTCGGCCCGGCGTTCCTGCTCCGGTTTCTTGAGCTTGACGAGAACCCCGCCCGGCCCTTCGCGGCGAAGTTCGGCGCAGCGGGCGAGCAAGGCGTCGGTTCCTTCGATCGCCTCGACGCCGAGCACGACTCCCTGCTGGACGACGGCGGCCTGGCCGACGTCGGCGGCGCCGAGAAGCCGGACCACGCGCGCGCCGACGGCGATGTCGGCGCGGGCGTCCGCGTCCGGTTCATAGCGGCCGAGTGGACCGGCGGGGGCGAGAAGCCCGACGAGAATGTCGTCGACGCCGACGACGCGAAACCCGGCTTCTTCGAGCTCGCGAACGATAAGCGAGAGCAGTCGGTTGTCCCCAGCCGCATCGGACCGCAGTCGGGCGAGCATTCGCACGCCGCGCGAATCGAGCTTGAGACTGCGCAGCGAAGGCCTGGGAATGGGGCCGGCGAGCACCACCTCTTCGATTCCGGCGTCGCGAAGAAGCGAGATCGTCCGCCCGACCTCGCCGAGGCGCACGCGGGCCTGCGGCGTTGCGCCGAAGTCGGGCGTTCCGGGGACGCCTTCGAAGGTGACGACGAAGACCTCGCGACGTTCGGCGTGGCACGCTTCGACGACGCGACATGGCAGGGGGCCCCCGCCAGCAAGGATGCCGAGCTTAGGCGGCTTCACGGCCGTCTTTGGGCTGGCAGACCGCGCGCGCGCTGTCCGAGCGGATGAACTCGACGATGTCCATGACCGCCTCGTGGTCGGGGAAAAGCTGCGAAACGTCGGCGAGTCGTTCGGCCATGGTGCCCTCCTGGGCGAACAAGAGCCGGTATGCGCGCCGCAGGGCATGGATGTCCTCGCGGCCGAAGCCGCGGCGTTTGAGCCCGATGATATTAAGCCCGCAAAGATGGGCGCGGTCGCCCATCACCGAGCCATAGGGAATAACATCGCTCTCGACCCCGGACATGCCGCCGACCATGGCGTGACGGCCGATGCGCACGAACTGATGGACAGCGACCAGGCCGCCGAGAATGGCGTAGTCCCCGACCGTCACATGACCGCCGAGGGTGGCGTTGTTCGCCATGATGACATGGTCGCCGATCGTACAATCATGCGCGATGTGGGCCCCAACCATGAACAGGCCGTGGTTGCCGACCCGGGTGACCATGCCGCCCCCTTCGGTCCCGGGATTGATGGTGACGTACTCGCGGATCACGTTGTGAGAACCGATCACGAGCTCGGACGGCTCGCCCTTGTACTTGAGATCCTGGGGGCGAAGCCCGATCGAAGCGAAGGGGAAGATATGGCAGTCATCGCCGATGCGCGTGCGGCCTCCCACCACGACATGGCTTTCGAGGCGGACCCTTGCGCCGAGCTCGACCTCGCCGCCGACGATGCAGTACGGGCCGATGACGACGCCGTCGCCGAGGCGCGCGCCGTCCTCGACCACGGCCGTGGGATGGATCTTGGCCATTCCTTTATTCGCTATCCAGAATCATGGCCGAGAACGTCGCCTCGGCGACGAGGGCGCCGTCGACCTTCACCTCGGACGAAAACTTCCAGACCGGCCCTCGCTGCTTGCGCTTCTTGACGTGGACGTAAAGGGTGTCGCCGGGCACCACGGGTTTGCGGAACCGCGCGCTGTCGACCGACATGAAGTAGACGAGTTTGCCCTCGAATGCGGGGCCGAGGGTATGGACCACGAGCACCGCCGCCGATTGGGCCATCGATTCGATGATGAGCACGCCGGGCATCACGGGGCGGCTCGGAAAATGCCCCTGGAAGAACGGCTCGTTGATCGTGACGTTCTTGATGCCAGTCGCGCTGACGTTCGCAACCACGTCGATGACTTTGTCGATCATCAGAAACGGGTAGCGGTGCGGGATCATCTGGACGATCCGCCCGATGTCGAGGTCGCAGGCCTGCTCCTGGCTTGCCACTTCCGCCATCTATTTTTTCCCCTTCCGTTCCACGAGACGCATCAAGGCGATGGTCTGCCGTTTCCATTGCGTGACCGGCACCGCCGGGCTGCCGCCATAGACCGCGCCGGGGGGAACGTCGCGCATCAACCCAGCCTGGGCGGCGAGCGTCGCGCCGTCGCCGATCGTGAGATGGCCGGCAAGCCCGACCTGACCGGCGCAGACGACGAAATCGCCAAGCCTGGTGCTGCCCGAGATCCCGACCTGAGCGGCGAGGATACATCCCCTCCCAAGTCGCACGTTATGGGCGATCTGCACCAGATTATCAATCATGCAGCCGTCTCCAATCACGGTATCGGCGCCGCTGCCCCGGTCGATCGTCGTATTGGCGCCGATTTCGACGTCATCGCCAATGACAACGCGGCCGGTGTGGGGGATGCGCAGGTGCCCTTCCGATCCGGGCGCGAAGCCGAACCCTTCCTGGCCGATGCGCGCGCCAGGATAAATCGTCACTCGTGCGCCGATCAGCGCATGGCTGATCGAGGCGCAGGCCCCGACCGCGCAGTCGTCGCCGATGACGACGCCGTCGCCGATCACCGCGTTCGCCCCGATCCGGCAGCGGGCGCCGATTTCAACGCGGGGTCCGATCACGGCCCCGGCCTCTACGCGACAACCCTCGCCGAGCGTCGCGCTTTCGTCGATGACCGCCGAAGGCGCGATCCCGGGTTCGACCGGCGGCGGCGGGTAGAAAGCCCGCGCGATCCGCGCAAAGGCGCGATAGGGCTTATCCGAGAAGAGAAGCGCCATGCCCGCGGGCGCGCGATCGGCGAAGCTGGGGGCGACCACGCAAGCGCCGGCGCCGCTCGCCGCAAACGCATCCACATAGCGTGGGTTGTCGAGGAAGCTGATCTCGTCTTCGGTCGCGGTCTCGAGGGGGGCGAGATCGACGATCCGCTTTTCGGGGTCGACGCCGTCGGCGAGCCGGGCCCCGGCGATCTCGCCAAGCTCCGCCAACGTGAACGAACCCGCAACCGCAAAGAAGCGGGGATCTGCCATGCCTTTAGTTCTTCGTGAGCGGAATGGCCACCTTGGGGAGCTTCTGATTTAAGCGGAGAAGCACCTCGTCGGTAATGTTCATTCCTTTGTCGGCGAAGATAACCTGCTTGCGCGGCAGGACGAGGTTGAAGCCTCGTTCTTTGGCGAGCTCGAGGATAATGTCCTGAACCGCCTTTTGGACCTGCCGAAGACCGAACTCGTAAGCCTGGTCGAGCTCGCGCTTGCGCTCCTGAACATCGCGTTGAACCTGGGCGACGCGGCCTTCGAACTCGCGGCGCTTCTGGGCGAACGCTTCGGGGGCGAGAATCGCGCGTTGGCGAGAAAGCTCTTGGTCGGCTTCGCGAAGCTGCTGCTCCTTTTTGGTGATTTCGTCTTGGTATTTCTGACGTTGTTTGTCGAGCTGGGTCTTAATGTCGATGGCGGCCGAGGATTCGCGCATCAGGCGTTGGTGATCGAGGATCGCGATCCGCGGTTCGGGCACTGGCTGCTGAGCGCGAGCCGCGCCCGGCAGGACCGCGCTTGCGACGGCGATCATAAGACCGGCCGCCGCGAGACGAAGAAACGTCGGAGCCATGGGCCTAGAACCTTGTGCCGAATGTGAAACGTACGGTTTCGGTGTCGTCGAAACTCTCTTTGATGAAGGGTATCGCGAAATCGATATGGATGGGACCGAAAGGCGATATGTAGGAAACGCCAAAGCCGCCCGAGACGCGCGGCGCGGCGGTGTCGAGAATGCCGCTGCCCGATTCGTCGAGCCCGGTCAACGTGCCCGCATCGATGAAGGTTCGCCCCCGCACATTGAACTCGGCCGGAAACCCGAGCGGGAAGGAAAGCTGCACGCTCGCCGTAGCGAAGGTGTTGCCGCCGAGCGCATCGCGGGTGGCGGCGTCGCGCGGGCCGATCCCTGCGGTTGCGAAACCACGGAGCCGCGAACCGCCGATGAAAAAGCGGTCATTGAGGCGGACGTCCTTGCCGAACAGACCGAAAATGTTGCCGACATTGGCCGCTACGCTGCCCACCCACTTGGGCGTGAAGGGATAATAGTAGCGGGCCGAGACCTCATTCCGGAAATAACGGATATCGCCGCCGAGGCCGGCGATGTCTTGTTTGAGCTGGAGAAGATAGCCTTCGGTCGGATTGAGGCGGCTGTCACGGGTGTCGTAAGCCAAAGACTGGCCGATCGACGAGGTCGTGTTCGCCCCTTCCTGCGACTTGATGAAGATCGAGGCCGTCGCATCGACGTCGGTGATCTTGTCGCGTCGAATGGTGTATCGAAGCGAGTGGCGAAGCTGTTCGGTGACCGGATAGCCCATGCGCAGCGTCAGCCCCACCGAATCCTGGTTGAAGGCGCTTTGGTCGGTCACGTCGACGCTGCGCCGGAATAGATCGAACCCGGCCGCAAGCTCGCGATCGAGGAAGTAAGGCTCGGTGAAGCTGAGATCGATGCGTTGGCGCCGTCCCGAGATCGAGAACGAGAGCTTGAGATCCTGCCCCCGGCCGAGAAGGTTGCGCTCGCGCAGCGAGACGTCGGCGACCGGCCCTTCGAGGGACGAGAGACCGGCGCCGAAGGTGAGAGAGCCCGTCGCCTGCTCGGAGACCTCGACGTCGATGATCGCCTTGTCGGGCGCCGAGCCTTCGCGGGTCTTTACGTCGACCTTGTCGAAGAAGCCGAGATCGCGAATGCGCTGCTCGGAACGGCGCAGCTTGGCGGTGTTGAAGGCGTCGCCCTCGACGAGCTGAAACTCGCGCCGGATGACCTTATCGAGGGTCCGGAAGTTGCCGTTGATGTTGATTCGTTCGACGAAGACGCGCGGCCCTTCCCCGATCTCGTAGGTCAGGTTGACGACCCGGTTCTTGCGGTCGCGATCGACCTTAGGACGCACATCGACGAATGCGTAGCCCTTGCTTCCGATGGCGTCGGTCAGGGTCTGGATCGTCTTCTCGACGAGGTTGGCGTTATACCAGTCGCCCGCTTGGGTCTCGATCAGATCGCGCAAGGCGTTGACGTCGAGGCCGCGGAGCTTGCTTTCGATATCGACCTTGCCAATCCGGTAGCGGTCCCCTTCGTCGACCGTGAAAGTGATGAAAAACCCGGTGCGATCGCGAGTGAGCTCCGCCACCGCCGAGATCACCCGGAAGTCCACATAGCCCTTCGATAGATAGAAACGGCGAAGGAGCTCGCGATCAAAGGTCAGGCGGTCCGGGTCGTACGTGTCGTCGCTGGTCAGAAACCGATACCAGCGCGACTCCTTGGTCGCGATCTTTTCGCGAAGCGTGCTGTCGCTGAACCGCTTGTTGCCGATGAAATTGATACGGCGGATTTTCGTCAACGGCCCTTCGTTGATCTCGAAGACGAGATCGACCCGGTTCTGCGGAAGCTGGATCACCTTGGGGTCGACCGTGGCGGCGAAACGCCCCGAACGGCGATAAATCGAAAGAATCCGCGCCACATCTTTCTGCACCTTGGTCCGGGTGTAGACCACGCGCGGCCGGAGCTGAACCTCGGCCGAGAGCGCCTCGTCGCTGATCCGCCGGTTCCCCTCGAACGCGATCCGGTTGATGATTGGGTTTTCGACCACCGAAACGACGAGCACGCTGCCCTCGCGACGGATCTTGACATCGGCGAACAGGCCGGTCGCGAACAAGGACTTGAGGGCGCGGTTCATCTTTTCCGCGTTGATCGTGTCGCCGACCGCGATCGGCATATAGGAGCGAATCGTCTCGGCCTCGATCCTCTGGTTCCCTTCGATCCGGATCGCGTTAATGATCGGTGCGTTCGATTGGGCGCGCGCTCCGAAGGCGACCGAAAGGCCGATGAACAAAACGACGACAAGCGCCCTCAGACCCTGGGTGAATCGCGACAACTCGTCCTCGCCCGCCCGGCCGGCCTTAAGAGAACAGACCGACGAAGAAATCGACCACCTTGAGGTGAACGAGATCGTTCCAGGTGGCGAAAACCATCAGTGAGAGGAGAAGAGCGATCCCGATCCGGAACCCATAGTCCTGGGCCCGCTCGCCAAGAGGACGGCCGCGAATCGCCTCGAAGGCGTAGAACAGGAGGTGTCCGCCATCGAGCATCGGGACCGGCATGATATTGATCAGGCCGAGGTTGATCGAAAGGACCGCCATGAACCAGAACACGGTGATGAAACCGTCTTCGGCGACTTGGCCCGCGACTTGCGCGATGCGGATCGGCCCGCCGAGATCCTCGCTAGAGCGCGTGCCCGCGATCATCTGCGAGACCGCTTTCACGGTCGCCGCTGTCAACCGATAAGTCTCGCTCACCGCTGCGCCGACCGCGCTTAACGGATCGAGGCGCACATAGACCACGCCCGTGCGGCCGACGCCGAGCTCGCCGAACTGAAGGGCGTTGCCGAAGCGGTCGGTCCGTTCGACCAGCCGCGGCGTAACCACAAGCGTAACCTCGCCGCCGTCGCGCCGCACCGTCATCGTGAGCGGCACGCCTGCGCTGTCGCGCACGACCTCCTGCAGCTCCTCGAACCGCGAGATGGGTTTCCCGTTGATGCTGAGGATCAGATCTCCGGGCTTGAAACCGGCGGCCTCGGCCGGGCTCCCCGGTTTGACCATGCTGATATCGGGCGGCGTGATGCGCTGGCCGACGGTGGCGAACAAGACGCCGAGAATCACCACCGCAAGAAGGAAGTTGGCGAAGGGGCCGGCGAACACGATTGCCGCCCGCTGGCTGAGTCGTTTGTGGTGGAAGGAGACCGCCCGCTCCTCCTCGGTCATCTCGGCCGTCTCGGCGCCCGGCGCGCTCGCCGCATTGGCGTCGCCGAAGAAACGGACATAGCCGCCGAGGGGGAGAAGGCTGACCTTCCAGCGCGTTCCCTCGCGGTCGTTCCAACCAAACAGCTCTGGTCCGAAACCGATCGAGAACACCTCGACCCGCACCTTGTTCCAGCGCGCGACGAGGAAGTGCCCCATCTCGTGAACGAAGACGATGACGCCAAGGATGAATATGAACGAGACGACGGCGCGCGCGCCGAGATCGGTCCAGATGGTCTCTAAGACGCCCATCCCTCAGGCGGCTCCGACCCGCCGTCCGACGCTCGGGCCTTCGCGAACAAGAGCCGCCGCGACCTCGCGCGCCTCGGCGTCAGCCGCAGCGACGTCGTCCAGCGACGTCAAGGGCGCCGAGGGCACCCGTTCGAGCGTTCGTTCGACGATACGCACGATGTCCAGAAAACCGATCTTGCCCGCTAGAAACCCGTGAACGGCGATTTCGTTCGCCGCGTTAAGGATTGTAGGCGCCCCGCCGCCGGTTTTCAATGCCTGGCGGGCAAGACCCAGGCTTGGAAACCGCGTTTGATCAGGCGCTTCGAAGGAAAGCGAGGCGATCTCGGTCAGGTCGAGCCGGCGCGCGGGGGTCTGGATTCGCCCCGGCCAGCCGAGGGTGTAGGCGATCGGGGTCCGCATATCGGGGACGCCGAGCTGGGCGAGAACGGAGCCGTCGACATAGACCACCAGGCTGTGAACGATCGACTGGGGGTGGATCACGATGTCGATCTTCTCGCTCGGCAGCGCGAAGAGGTGGTGGGCTTCGATCAGCTCGAGCCCCTTGTTCATCAGGGTTGCGGAATCGACCGAAATCTTGCGCCCCATGCTCCAGTTGGGATGCGCCACCGCCTGATCGGGAGTGACGCTGGCCATGGCATCGTTGTCAAGACCGAGAAACGGCCCGCCCGAGGCGGTCAGGATAATCCGATCGATGGTCTCGCGACGGTTGAAGTCAAAAACCTGAAAAATTGCATTGTGCTCTGAATCGACTGGAAGAATTGTCGCCCCGCTCGCCCTGATCTCGGCCATCATCAAAGGGCCGGCGCAGACCAGCGCTTCCTTGTTGGCAAGAGCGACGATCGCGCCCCGCCGCACCGCGGCGAGCGTGGGCGCAAGCCCCGCCGCGCCGACGATTGCGGCCATGACCCATTCGGCCGGCCGGTCGGCCGCCTCGACCAGCGCGTCCGCGCCAGCGGCGACGGCGACGCCGGCGCCGGCGAGACCCTCCTTGAGAGCGCCGTAGAGCGCGGGATCGGCGATCACGGCGATCTCTGGGCGCAACCGCAAGGCCTGGGCGATGAGGCGTTTGACGTTGCGGCGCGCAGTGAGCGCCACGATCTCGTAAGCATCGCGATTGCGCTCGATCAGGTCGATCGTGCTGCCGCCGATCGAACCGGTGGAGCCCAGGATCGTAACGCGGCGCGGTCTCGCGAGCCGGGTCTCGGACGCCGTTACGGTTGTCACCAGCGCAGCCCTCCTTCGCCGAGCACGATGGCCGCAAGCGCGAGCGCGGGCGCCGCCGCCATCATGCCGTCGAGCCGGTCGAGGACGCCCCCGTGACCAGGGATGAGACTGCCGCTGTCCTTCTTGCCCGAACGTCGCTTGAGCATTGATTCCCAAAGGTCTCCGGCCTGCGAGAGGAGGCCGAGAAAGCCGCCGAACACGGCCAGCGCCGCGCTGCCCGGCATGGCGAACGCCCAGGCGGCGAAGGCGCCGGCGGCGGCGGCGGCGGCCATGCCGCCGGCGAGCCCGGCCCAGGTTTTGTTGGGGCTGATCCGCGGCGCGAGCCGCGGCCCGCCGATCAGTCGGCCGGCGGCGAAAGCGCCGATATCGGTCGCCCAAACCACGGCGAAGAGCCACAGAACCGCGTTGCGGCCGAACGCGGGATCGGCCCGCAGCCAGACCACGGCGATGCAGGGCAGCGCAATATAAACGACGCCGAGCGCAACCCAGCCAGGCCGCGTCCGATGGGTAATGAAGGCGGCGATCGCGGCCGCCAGAACGATCGCCATGAGGGCGAGATCGGCGCGTCCCACAACCGCGGTCAGCACCGGAAACGCGGCCACGAGGGCGTAGCCGGCTTGTCTCGCCGTCGAGACCGGCGCTTCGTCGCCGCCGAGATCCAGCCATTCGACGGCCATGAGAGCGGCGATTGCGACGATGAATAGGCCGAAGACGATCCCGCCGAGATAGGCGAGCAGAATCGCCGCCGGCGCGAGCACGAGCGCCGAGACGATTCGGGGCGCGAGCCCTCCGGCCGGCTTTCCTTCACTCGCTTGAGGCGCCATAGCGTCGCTCGCGTCGGTGAAACTCGTCGATCGCCGCATCGAGATGGGCGCGCGTGAACTCGGGCCACATAACCGGCGTGAAGACGAGCTCGGTATAAGCGGTCTGCCAAAGCAGGAAGTTGCTGAGCCGCTGCTCGCCGCTGGTCCGGATCAGAAGATCGGGATCGGGGATGCCGGCGGTGGAAAGCTGCGCGGCGAAAGCGTCTTCGTCGATCGCCTCGGGCGCAATGCGTCCGGCGCGCGCGTTCTCGGCGAGCCGGCGCGCGGCCTCGACGATCTCCGCCCGCCCACCATAGTTGAGAGCGATCACAAGGGTCAGGGCCCGGTTCTCCCGCGTTGTCCGCTCGGCCTCGTCGACGAGCGCGATGATATCGTTGGGAAGGCGCGCGCGCTCGCCAATGAAGCGCATCCGAACAGACGCCTCGCACAACTTTCTAAGCTCGCGTCTCAAGTACAACCGCAAAAGCCCCATGAGCTCGTCGATCTCACTCATCGGGCGTTTCCAGTTCTCGGACGAAAAGGCGTACAGCGTAAGATAGGCGATTCCGATCTCTCGGCAATGAGTCACGGTTTCGCGAACCACCTCGGCGCCTTGCTGGTGGCCGGCGATTCGCGGCAGCCCGCGAGCCTTGGCCCAGCGGCCGTTGCCGTCCATGATGATCGCCACATGGGTCGGCGGCGGCGGTTTCGACCCCAGCGATGCGGCGGCCTCCATGGGTTTAGACCTGCATAATTTCCTGTTGCTTGGCGGCCAGCATCTCGTCGATCAGCTTAATGTGGTCGTCGGTGATCTTCTGGACGTCGTCGCCCCAAAGGCGATGTTCGTCCTCGGAGATCTCTCCCGCCTTCTCCATCCGCTTGAGCTTGTCCATGCCGTCGCGCCGGACGTTGCGCACGGCCACCTTGGCCTGCTCGGCGTATTTTGCGGCGATGCGGCTGAGCTCTTCGCGGCGCTCCTCGTTGAGCTCGGGAATGGGGATACGGACGAGCTGGCCGTCGGCCATGGGGTTAAGCCCAAGGCCCGCATCGCGAATCGCCTTTTCGACCGCCTTGACCATGGACTTGTCCCACACCTGGGCGGTCAGCATGCGCGGCTCGGGCACGCCGATGGTCGCGACTTGGTTGAGCGGCATCTGCGAGCCATAGGCCTCCACCGTTACCGGCTCGAGCAGGCTCGGCGAGGCGCGGCCGGTGCGGAGCCCCGCAAGCTCTTTGCGCAAAACCTCGATGGCGCCGTCCATGCGACGGACGAGATCGTCGATATCCGGATCAGCCACGGTTCGTTCCCTCTTTTCTCAACGGCTTGTCGTCGTGAGCGATCAGGGTGAAGCGCCCCCTGCCGCACACGACATTAGCGAAGGCGCCGTCCTCAAAAATTGAGAATACCAGAATGGGGATGTTGTTTTCACGCGCGAGCGAGATGGCCGAAGCGTCCATCACCTTGAGATCGCGCGAAAGAACCTCCATGTAGCCGAGCTGCTCGTAGCGCACGGCGTCCGCCTCGCGAACGGGGTCGGCCGAGTAGACGCCGTCCACCTTGGTCGCCTTGAGAAGAGCGTCGCAGGTCATTTCTACCGCTCGCAGCGCGGCTGCGGTGTCGGTAGTGAAGAACGGGTTGCCCGTTCCGGCGGCGAAAACCACCACGCGCCCTTTTTCCATATGACGGATCGCGCGCCGACGGATAAAGGGCTCGCAGACCGTCTCCATGGGAATTGCGGACTGGACGCGGGTATGAACGCCATCCGCTTCGAGGGCGGTCTGAAGAGCGAGCGCGTTGATCACGGTGGCGAGCATGCCGATGTGATCGGCGGTCGCGCGCTCCATCCCCCGGGCCGACCCCGAGACGCCGCGAAAGATGTTGCCGCCGCCGACGACAATGCAGATCTCGACGCCGAGGTCGTGAACCGCGCGCACCTCGCGGGCGATTCGCGCGACAGTGTCGGGATCGAGGCCATAACCCCGATCCCCCATCAGCGCTTCGCCGGAAAGCTTGAGCAGCACGCGGCGAAAGACGGGTTTTGACGACATGACGGTCCCAGACGATGCGGCCCCGCGCCCGCTTCACCTTCGAAAGGGTGGTCGATGCGCGCGGGGCGCAAGAATACTACATCGTCGGAGCGGCCGCACCCGCTTTGCCGAGATCGGCCTAACCTGCGATCTGAGAAGCGACCTCGGCGGCGAAATCGCTTTCGGCCTTCTCGATTCCCTCGCCGAGCGCAAAGCGGACGAAGCCGGCGATGCGGACTGGCGCGCCGAGGTTGGCGGCCGCCTCTTCGATGACTTTGGCGATGCGGGTCTTGCCGTCGATTACCGAGACCTGCTCAAGAAGCGCGACCTCCTGATAGAACTTGCGCAAGCGCCCCTCGACCATCTTCTCGATTACCGCTTCCGGCTTGCCGGTGGCCCGCGCCTGCTCGGTCAGCACCGCGCGCTCGCGCTCGATCGCCGCCGGGTCGATATCGTCGATCGACAGCGCCTCCGGCCGCGCCGCGGCGACGTGCATGGCGAGCTCTTTGCCGAGCGCGGCGAGCGCTTGGCCGTCGCCGCTCGATTCGAGGGCGACGAGAACGCCGATCTTGCCGAGTCCCGGCGCGATCTGCCCATGCACGTAGCTCGCAACCACGCCCTGCTCGACCGCGAGCCGCGCCGCCCGGCGAAGCTGGATGTTCTCGCCGATCTTGGCGACGAGCTCGGTGATGCGCTCGCCCACGCTCACGCCGGCGTCCGGATACGGAGCCGCGCGCAGCGCCTCCACATCGCCGCCGGTCTCAAGCGCCACGCTCGCGATGGTCCGCACCGCATCCTGAAAAGCGTCGTTGCGGGCGACGAAGTCGGTCTCTGCGTTGACTTCGACGACGGCGGCGCGGCCTTCGTCGACGGCGACGCCGACGAGCCCGTCGCTCGCCACCCGCCCGGCCTTCTTGGCGGCGGCGGCGAGCCCCTTCTTGCGCAGCCAGTCGACGGCGGCCTCGAGGTCGCCCGAGGTCTCGACCAGCGCCTTCTTGCAGTCCATCATGCCGGCGCCGGTTTTGTCGCGTAGCTCTTTTACTTGGCGAGCGGAAATCTCGGCCATAGTCACCTCGTCTGATTTGCGAATCCGTCACTCATCCGGGCCGCGAAACAGGCGGCCCGGCGAAAGGCGCGAGCTCAGGCGCTCGCGCCGGCTTTCTCGTCCTCAGAAGCCTCCGCCTCGCCCGCTTCGGCCGGGGCGGCTTCGGTGTCGGCCGCCTCGGGCGCAGCCTTTTCGACCTCGGCTCCGGCTTCGGGCGCGGCTTCCGTCGCGGACACAGGCTCGTCGGGAGCGGTCGTCTCCGCGTCCTGGGTCCCGGCCTCGTCCGCAAGCGGGGCATCGGGAATCGGCTCAGCCGGAACCTCCTCGGTCGCCCCGATATCGACGCCCGCGGCCTGCATTTCCTCCTGTATGCCGTCGAGGACCGCATCCGAGACGAGCTGGCAGTAAAGCGTGATCGCGCGCAGCGCGTCGTCGTTGCCGGGAATCGGGTAGGTGATCGGGTCGGGATCGGAGTTGCTGTCGATCACCGCCACCACCGGAATGCCGAGCTTGGTCGCCTCGGCGATCGCGATCGCTTCCTTGTTGGTGTCGATCACGAACAAGATGTCGGGCAGCCCCCCCATGTCCTTGATGCCGCCGAGCGCGCGCTCGAGCCGGTCGCGCTCGCGGGTGAGCCTGAGAAGCTCCTTCTTGGTCAGGCCGGTGTTCTCCTCGGCGAGTTGGGCTTCGAGCTCGCGCAACCGCCGGATCGAGACCGAGATGGTCTTCCAGTTGGTCAGCATGCCGCCGAGCCAGCGGTGGTTAACGTAGAACTGACCGCAGCGCTTGGCCGCGGCCGCGATGGGCTCGGCCGCCTGGCGCTTGGTCCCGACGAACAGCACGCGCCCGCCGCCCGCGACCACGTCGCGCACGGCCTCGAGCGCCCGGTAGAGAAGCGGGACCGTCTGTTGGAGGTCGATGATGTGCGAATCGTTGCGGACCCCGAACAGATAAGGGGCCATCTTGGGGTTCCAGCGCCGCGTCTGGTGGCCGAAATGCACGCCGGCCTCGAGAAGCTGGCGCATGGTGAAAGTCGGAAGAGCCATGATCGAGATCCTCTTCTCCGGTTGAACCGCCGCGGGGGCTGGACCGAACGGGTCGGCCACCGGACCGACGACGGATGCTTTGTCCTTTCGGACCCGTCGCCGTATCCCCGCGTGTGGATTTGGTGCCGGGTTTTAGCCGCTCCGCTCTCCGACCGCAAGGTTAAAGGCGCGCTTAGCGCTCGTTGACCGCGAGGATTCCTTCGACGGCGCCGAGCGCAAGGCTCATGGCCGGGTCGAGGGCGTAGCCGCCGGGGAGCCTGATGGCGATCTCTCGGGCATCGTCCTCGATCACCAGAGTGACGCGCCCGCGCCCCTTCCCCGCGCCGTCGAGCATGGCGCGCAGCCGCTCGATCGCACCGGCGCTCGCGATCCGCACGACGAGCTCGCTCGCCGCGTCGCGGACCACGTCGTCGAGCGGACGGACCTCGCGCGCGGTCAGGCGCATGGTCTCGCCCTCGAGACGGGCGTCTGCGGCGACGAACAGGGGCCGCCCCGAATCGAGAAGCCCCCGCGCGGCCGA
>CAYYWV010000004.1:25511-49664 GCA_964475385.1 uncultured Alphaproteobacteria bacterium
CGCGGCACGCCCCGTGCCACCGCGCCCTCGACGAAGGTCTGGCGCTGGGCGTCCATCTCGGACTTGATCTTCTTGCCCATGGCCCGGCGCAGGAGATCGGCCGCGCCGAGGCTGTAGCCCGAGAGCACCCGGGCGATTTCCATCACCTGCTCCTGGTAGATGATGACGCCGAAGGTCTCTTTGAGGATGCCTTCGAGCGAGGGGTAAAGGTAATCGGGCTTCTCGTCGCCGTGCTTGCAGGCGATGTAGCGCGGGATGTTGTCCATCGGCCCCGGGCGGTAGAGCGCGACCAGCGCGACGATGTCGCCGAAGCTGTCGGGACGCATGCGCTTGAGCGCATCGCGCATGCCGGCGCTTTCGAGCTGGAACACGCCCACCGTGTCGCCGCGGCCGAGAAGGGCGTAGGTTGCGGGATCGTCGAGCGGCAGCGCCCCGAGGTCGATCTCGATCCCGCGGCGGGCGAGAAGGCGGCGCGCCCGGTCGAGCACGGTCAGCGTCTTAAGGCCGAGGAAGTCGAACTTGACCAATCCCGCTTTTTCGACGTCCTTCATCGAGAACTGGGTCACCGGTATCTCTGAGCGCGGGTCGCGGTAAAGCGGCACCAGCTCGTCCAGCGGCCGGTCGCCGATGACCACGCCGGCGGCGTGGGTCGAAGCGTGGCGATAGAGCCCTTCGAGCTTGAGCGCGATGTCGATCAGGCGGGCGACGCTCTCGTCCGATTCGCGGGCGGCGCGAAGCTGGGGTTCGCTCTCCAACGCTTCGGCGAGCGTGACCGGGGCCGCCGGGTTGTTGGGAACCATGCGGCAGATGGCGTCGACCTTGCCATACGGCATTTCGAGGACGCGTCCGACGTCGCGCAGCGCGGCGCGGGCGCGAAGCGTTCCGAAGGTGATGATCTGGGCGACCTGGCGGCCGCCGTACTTCTCCTGGACGTGGCGGATGACCTCGTCGCGCCGCTCTTCGCAGAAGTCGATGTCGAAGTCGGGCATAGAGACCCGCTCGGGGTTGAGGAAACGCTCGAACAGGAGGCCGTGGCGCAGAGGATCGAGGTCGGTGATGGTGAGCGCCCAGGCGACCACCGAGCCCGCGCCCGAGCCGCGGCCCGGCCCGACCGGAATCCCTTGCGCCTTCGCCCATTGGATGAACTCGGCGACGATCAGGAAGTAGCCCGGAAACTTCATGTCGATGATGACGCCGAGCTCGTACTCGAGCCGTTCGCGATAGGCTTTCGCGGCTTCGGCCCGGGCGGTCTCGTCCATGTCGGCGGTGAAGACCTGGCTCTCCAGCCGGCGCTCCAGCCCGGCGCGGGCCTGGGCGCGCAGCTCGTCGGCCTCGGTCCGCCCCTCGGGCACGGGAAAGGCCGGCAGAATGGGCGCGCGCCGCGGCGCGCGGGCGGCGCAGCGGCGCGCGATCACGACGGTGTTGTCCGTCGCCTCGGGCAGATCGGCGAACAGCGCTCGCATCTCGGCGGGCGACTTCAAGCGGTGCTCGGGCGTCAGCCGACGGCGGTCGGTGCGGCTTACGGTGGCGCCGTCGGCGATGCAGAGAAGCGCGTCCTGCGCCTCGAACATATCGGCGCCGACGAAAAAGCAGTCGTTGGTTGCGACCAGGGGAAGATCGAATGCATAGGCGAGATCGACGAGCGCGGGTTCGATCCGGCGTTCAACGTCGAGGCCGTGGCGCATCAGCTCGACGTAAAGCCGGCCGGGGAACAGCTTGGCGAGGCGCGTGAGCGTCTCGCGGGCGGCCGTCTCCTGGCCTTCGGCGAGACGGCGGCCGACCGGCCCCGCCGGCCCCCCGGTGAGCGCGATGAGCCCGTCGCTGTGAGCGGCGAGCGCGTCCCAGCCCACCTCGGGCGCGGCGCCCGGCGCGCCGTCGAGAAAGGCGCGGCTGACCAGCCGCACGAGGTTGTCGTAGCCCGCAGGCGTCTGGGCGAGGACGACGAGCTGATCGGTCGCGGACCCGACGCGCGGCCCTGCGCCCGCCCCGTCATCTTCGCGATCGAGCGGCAGCACGCAGCCGATGATCGGTTGAACGCCCGCCGCCGCGCAGGCCTCCGAGAACTGCATGGCGCCGAACAGGTTGCCCGAATCGGTCATGGCGACCGCGGGCATCCGCGCGTTCCGGCACCAGGCGACGAGGTCGTCGATCTTGATCGCGCCTTCGGACAGCGAGAACGCCGTATGAACGCGGAGATGAATGAAGTCGGCGCAACTCATGAGCCGATCACCCGCCCGTTTTCGAGCTTGAGGGTCCGGTCCATGCGTTCGGCGAGCGCAAGGTTGTGGGTCGCGACCAATGCGGCAAGGCCGCGCTCGCGCACCAGACGGGCGAGCTCGACGAACACGGTCTCGGCGGTCGCGGGATCGAGATTGCCGGTGGGCTCGTCGGCGAGCAGGACCGCGGGCTCGTTGACGACCGCGCGCGCGATCGCCACCCGCTGCTGCTCGCCGCCCGAGAGCTGGCCCGGGCGATGGCTCGCGCGCGGCCCGACGCCGAGCCGGTCGAGCAACGACTGCGCCCGCGCCCGCGCCTCGGCCCGCGTCCGGCCTGCGATCATCTGCGGCAACATCACGTTTTCGAGCGCCGAGAACTCGGGCAGCAGGTGATGGAACTGGTAAACGAAGCCCAGCCGCTTGCGGCGAATCCGGGTCCGTTCGTTGTCGGAAAGGCGCCCGCAGGCCGCGCCGCCGATCCTGACCTCGCCCCCGTCGGGCCGCTCGAGAAGCCCCGCGATATGAAGAAGCGTCGATTTGCCCGCGCCCGACGGTCCGACCAGCGCAACCACCTCGCCCGCGCGCAGCGTGAGCGAGGCGTCGCGCAGCACCTCGAGCCGCGTATCTCCTTGCGCGAAGCTGCGCGTCACGCCCGCGAGCGCGAGGGCGGGCTCACTCATAACGAAGGGCCTCGACCGGGTCGAGTCGGGCGGCGCGCCACGACGGATAGATCGTGGCGAGGAAAGAAAGGACGAGCGACATCGTCACCACGGTCGCCACCTCGCCGCCGTCGATCCGCGCCGGAAGCTGGGAGAGGAAGTAGATCTCCTCGGCGAACAGTTCGGTTCCCGTAAGCCCCTCGATCCAGCGCCGGATGGTCTCGATGTTGGCGGCGAAGGCGATCCCGAGGCCAAGCCCGACCAGAGTGCCCAACGCCCCGATGCTCGCGCCGGTGAGAAAGAAGATGCGCATCACCATGCCGCGCGTCGCGCCCATGGTGCGCAGGATCGCGATATCGCGTCCTTTGTCCTTCACCAGCATGATCAGGCTCGAGATGATGTTGAAGGCGGCGACCAGGATAATCAAGGTGAGGATCACGAACATCACGTTGCGCTCGACCTTGACCGCGCCGAAGAACTGGGCGTTCGCCTGCTGCCAGTCGTAGACCCGCGCCTTGGCGCCGACCGTCGCGATCACTTCGCGGCGGACTTTCGCCAGCGCCTCAGTCGCGAACGGGTCGGCGATGTCGAGCTCGATCCCGGTGACCGCATCGCCCAGGCTGAAGTACTTCTGGGCGTCGGCGAGCGGCATGTAGATAAAGCCGTTGTCGTACTCGTACATGCCGACGTCGAAGGTTCCGGCGACCGGGTAAACGCGGCTGCGCGGCACCGTGCCGAACAGGGTTGCGGTCCCCTGTGGCGACAGAAGCGTCACCTTGCCGCCGCCGTCGAGGCCGAGGCGCTCGGCAAGGCGCGCGCCCATGATCACCGCCCCGCCTTTGCGGAAGCGATCGAGCGCGCCTGGGGTCAAGGCGCTCGCGATCAGCCGGCGATAGGCGAGGTCGTCGGCGCGGATTCCGCGGACCATCGCGCCGGCGGTTTGGCCGTTGCGGGCCGCCGCGAGCACCTGGCCTTCGACGATCGGGCTCGCGTGCGCGATCCCGTCGAGCGCGCCGAGCCGCTCGGCCATGGCGTCGTAGTCGTCGAGCCGGCCGTCGAAGCCATAGACCGTGATCTGGCCGTTGACGCCGAGAATCCGGCTCAGAAGGTCGTGGCGAAAGCCGTTCATCACCGACAGCACGATGATCAACGCCGCGACCCCGAGCGCGATGCCGAGAAAGGAGAACCCCGCGATGACCGAGACGAAGCCTTCGGCCCGGCGCGCGCGCAAATACCGCGCCGCCACCATCCATTCGAAAGGCGAGAACATCCGCTTCAGCCGGCGAGCCGCGCCAGCGCCGATTCCGCCGAGATTTCCTCGCACGCGCCCGTCGCCCGCCGTTTGAGCTCGACCACGCCTTTGGCGAGCCCGCGCGGCCCCACGGTGAGCCGCCAGGGAAGCCCGATCAGATCGGCTGTGGCGAACTTGACCCCGGCGCGCTCGGCGGTGTCGTCATAGAGCACCTCAACGCCTGCGGCGCGGAGTTTGGCGTAAAGGTCTTCACAGGCCGCCACGCTGGCTTCGTCCCCGGGCTTGAGGTTGATCAGCGCGACCGCGAAAGGGGCCACCGCATCGGGCCAGATGATGCCGGCCTCGTCGTGGCTCGCTTCGATGATCGCGCCGACGAGCCGCGAGATCCCGATCCCGTATGAGCCCTGCTCGACCGGCACCGTTTCGCCCGTGGCCGTGGTCACGGTCGCGTTCATGGGCTTCGAGTACTTGGTTCCGAAGTAGAAGATGTGGCCGACCTCTATCCCGCGGGCGGACAGAAGCTCATCGGCCGCGACCGGGCAGGCGTTCGGATCGTGCTTGTCGTCGGTCGCAGCATAATGCCGGGTCCAACGCTCGACGATGGGGGCGAGATCGGCGTCGTAATCGATCGCCTCCTTGAGAACGTCGTACTCGACGAGCGCGCGGTGGCAGTAGACCGCGCTTTCGCCCGTCTCGGCGAGGATTACGAACTCGTGGCTGAGATCGCCGCCGATAGGGCCTGTGTCCGCCCGCATGGGGATCGCCTGAAGCCCCATCCGCGCAAAGGTGCGCAGGTAAGCGACGAACATGCGGTTGTACGACCGCCGGGCGCCTGCGAAATCAACGTCGAAGGAGTAGGCGTCCTTCATCAGAAACTCGCGCCCGCGCATGACGCCGAAACGCGGCCGGACCTCATCGCGGAACTTCCACTGGATGTGATAAAGGTTCTTGGGCAGATCGCGATAGCTCTTGACCGCGTTGCGGAAGATATCGGTGATCTGCTCCTCGTTGGTCGGCCCGTAGAGAAGCTCGCGGTCGTGGCGGTCGCGGATGCGGAGCATCTCTTTGCCGTAGTCCTCATAGCGCCCGCTCTCGCGCCAAAGCTCGGCCGGCTGGATCGTCGGCATCAGGACTTCCTGGCAGCCGGCGGCGTCCATCTCCTCCCGGACGATGGCCTCGATCCGCTTGAGCGCCCGGAAGCCCAGCGGCAGCCAAGAGTAGATGCCGGCGCTCGACTGCCGGATCATCCCGGCCCGAAGCATCAGCCGATGCGAGACGATCTGCGCCTCGGCCGGGGTTTCCTTGAGCGTGGGCATGAAAAAGACGGAAAGGCGCATCGCTCCCTCGGGTCTGTCCTGCGGCGGGCGCGAGGACTTTATCAAAGGGGAAGCGAATTACAATCCCCGATCCGGGATGCGGTTCCCGTCTCTGGGCTCAAAAACTTCTTCTTTTCAGCCTCTTATGGGCGCGAGGCGTCGCTTGTGCGAAGTTTCTGGCAGGCCGCTGCGAGACGCTCGAGCGCGGGATCGGAAAGCGGCTTGCCGTCGAAGAGAACGACGCCGTCCTCGACCGTGACCACGCCGATCCGCGCGGTCGCATCGAAGCGGTCGAGCGCGCCGCCCGCGCCGGTGAACGCGCTCGCGTCTCCGGGCGTTCCGGTAAACGCCCGGATCGGCACCTCGATATCGACCGCGACCCCTTCGGCGTCGAGATCGAGCCGCGGGCTTCCTTCGAGATCGGCCGGCGCGACCGGGTTCCCGCGCGCGTCCACGCCCGGTCGGTAGGCCACATCGGGGGCCGGCGCGTGCGCCGCCACCTTGGCGCAGTCCTCCCGCGTCACCGCGATCGTCTCGGCGCGCGCGGGCGCGATCGCACCGGCCAGCGAGAGCCCTGCGCCTGCGGCCAGAAGAACGAGGAGATCGCGCATGGCCTATGCTCGCCCAGCGGGCTTAACGTTCGGTTAGCGTTTGTCCGCGCCTCGCCGCCCCTCTTCCGCGCGCAACCAGGGCGGATCGAGCGCGAGAATGCGGGCGTAGACCGGGCAGCTCTCGTCGTGGGCGCCGGGCAGATAGCCGGCGCTCATCAGGAACTCGCCGACGATCTCGGGGCCGGTGAAGCGGAAGGTTTTGCGGAACAGGCGCACCCAGTCCTCGCGCGGCATCGGATGGTGGGCGTCGAGCCAGGCGGCGAAGCCGCCGAAATCCTTGCGTATGGCCACCAACCGACGCGCGTTCTCGATCGCGGCGTCGATCTTAAGGCGATTGCGGATGATGCCGGCGTCCGCGAGAAGCCGCGCCCGATCGGCGTCGCCGAAGGCGGCGACCGCATCGATGTCGAAGCCGGCGTAGGCCGCTTGGAAGGCTTCGCGTTTCTTCAGCACCGTCAGCCACGACAGCCCGGCCTGGTTGATCTCGAGAACCAGGCGCTCGAACAGCGCCGCATCGTCGGCGAGGGGAAAGCCGTACTCCGTATCGTGATAAGGGCCGTGCCAGGGGTGGCCCGGCGCGAGAACGCAGTAGCTCGCCATTCCGCGCTCAACGCACGAGATCGCGGAAACCGATCAGGTCGTAAGCGACCGCGGCTACGACCGCGCCCGTGATCGCCGCCGAGATCGCGGCCGCCGCAAGCGCTTTCGCCAAAACCCGGGGCCTCTCGGGCGCGCCGATCTCGTGGCCGGGCTCGTGGGACTCGGGCCTCTTGACCCCGATCGGCAGCGCCATGAAGAAGACCATCCACCAGACGATCACGAAGACGACGGCGATGGCGGGGATGCTCACCGTCAGGCCTCCTCGAGCTCGATGAGCGTGCCGAAGAAGTCCTTGGGGTGGAGGAACAGGACCGGTTTGCCGTGGGCGCCGATGCGCGGCTCGCCGTCGCCGAGCACCCGTGCGCCCGCCGCCGCGAGGCGGTCGCGCGCCGCGATCAGGTTTTCGACCTCGTAGCAAACGTGGTGGACGCCGCCTTCGGGCCTGCGGGCGAGAAAACCCGCGATGGGCGAGTCCTCGCCAAGCGGCTCCAAAAGCTCGATCTTGGCATTCGGCAGTTCGACGAACACGGTGGTCACGCCGTGCTCGGGCATGGCCACCGGCTCGGAGACCTGCGCGCCCAGAATGTCGCGATAGAGCCGTCGCGCGGCCTCGACGTCGGGAACCGCGATGGCCACGTGGTTGAGACGTCCGATCATGGTCTTCTTTCCTCGCCCGGCCCCATCATAGAGGCCCCTCCGCGCACATCAAGATGCGCCGAGACGGAGGATCTGGACCTCGACCACGGGGCGCTTTCCGGTCTCGGCGCGCAAGGTCCGCCGCGCCGCGGCGACCGCCGCCTCGCGGAGCGCGGAATCCTCCGCCCGGGCGGCGAGCGGGATCGCCTTGACCGCCGTTGCGACCGCCCTCTCCGCCGCCGCAAGGACCGTTTCGTCGGCGTCCTCGCCGTCGCCGTTCGGGTGAACGAGCCCTTGCGCCGTCACCCGCGGAGCGGCGGCGAGATGGCCCCTCGGGTCGACGACCAGCGAGACGAAGGCGATGCCGTTGTGCATGATGCGCCGGCGCGCGCTGACGACCGGACTGTCGTCGGCGACGATCGCGGCGCCGTCGGCGATCAGCCGGCCGGCGTGAACGCGGTCGATCACTTCGGCGGGGCCGGGCGCAAGACGCAAGAGATCGCCGTTCTCGACGACCACCGCCTCGGGAACCTGGAGCGAGCGGGCGAACCGCGCGTGCTCGACCAGATGCCGCGCCTCGCCGTGCACGGGCACTGCGATTCGGGGCCGGACCCAGGCGTACATCCGTTGCAGCTCGTCGCGGCAGGGATGGCCCGAAACGTGGACGAAGTGATCGTCCTCGGTCACCACCTCGACGCCGCGCGCGATCAGCCGGTTGTGGAGACGGTTGATGGCGAGCTCGTTGCCCGGAATGATCTTCGACGAAAAGATCGCGACATCGCCCGGCCCGAGGGCGACGTTGGGGTGATCGCCCGCCGCGATCCGCGCCATCGCGGCCCGGGGCTCGCCCTGGCAACCGGTGCAGAGATAGAGCGCGCGCTCGGGCGGCAACGCCTTGGCGTCGCGCTCGCTCAGCACCGGAAAGTCGGGGTCGAGATAGCCGGTCGCCCGTGCGGCGTCGGTGATCCGCCACAGAGAGCGCCCGACGAGAACGAGGTCGCGCCCGTGCGCCTTGGCGACCGCGGCCGCGGTCTCGATCCGCGCGACGTTCGAGGCGAAGCAGGCGATCGCCACGCGGCCCGTATAACGGCCGACGATCTCCATCAGGCTCTCGCGCACCTCCGATTCCGAGCCCGATTCGCCGGCCCTGAGCACGTTGGTCGAATCGCAGACCATGGCGAGCACGCCTTCGTCGCCGAACCGGCGGAGCGCGGCCTCGTCGGTCAAGGCGCCGACCAGCGGCGCGGGGTCGAGCTTCCAGTCGCCGGTGTGCAGAACCAGTCCCGCCGGCGTGCGGATGGCGAGCGCATTGGGCTCGGGGATCGAGTGGGTGAGCGAAACGAACTCGACATCAAAGGGGCCGATCTCGATGCGCCCGCCCAGCGGCACCTCGATGATCTCGATCTCGTCCGCATCGGTCGCGCTTTCGTGGCGGTCGAGCTTGCGGCGCAGGACGGCGGCGGCGAATGGGGTGGCGTAGACCGGGCGGCGGAGTCGCGACCAGAGATAGGGCACCGCGCCGAGATGGTCCTCGTGGGCGTGGGTCAGCACGATGCCGAGAAGGTCGTCGCGGCGCTCGGCGATGAAGGCGGGATCGGGCAGGATCACGTCGACCCCGGGCAAGCGGTCGTCGGCGAAGGTGATGCCGAGATCGACCATCAGCCACTTGCCGCCGTAGCCGTAGAGGTTGAGGTTCATGCCGATCTCGCCGGCTCCGCCGAGCGGCAGGAACAGAAGGGCGTCGTCACCGCCTCGCGGGGCGGAGGCTGTGGATTTTTTTGCCGTCATTGAGCGCGGTTCCTGTTGCGGCGGTAGATTTCGAGCAGCCCATGCATGGTGAGGTCGGGCTCGACGTACTGGATGGTCTCGGTGGCGCGGTCGAACAAGGGCGCAAGCCCGCCGGTCGCGATCACGGTCATCGGCGCGCCGAACTCCTCCTGGATGCGCGCGACCACGCCCTCGATCAGGCTGACATAGCCCCAGTAAACGCCCGACTGCATGGCCTTGGTCGTCGAGGTGCCGATGACACGGGGCGGGCGTTTGGCGGCGACGCGGGGCAACCGGGCGGAGGCCATGTGAAGCGCATCGAGCGAGAGGTTCACCCCGGGCGCGATCACCCCGCCGCGGTAGGCGCCGTCGGCGGCGATCACGTCGAAGGTGGTCGCGGTGCCGAAGTCGATGACGATCAGCGGACCGGCGTGGCGGCTATGCGCCCCGACGGCGTTGACCAGACGGTCGGGGCCGACCTCCTGCGGCTGGTCGACCTCGACCGCAATCCCGAGGTCGATCTCGGCGCTGACCATCAGGGGCTCGCAGCCATAGTGATTCTGGCACAAGGTGCGCAAGGTGAAATCGCTCTCGGGCACCACGCTCGAAATGATGGCGTCGGCGATCGATTCGGGCGCGATGCCGGCAAGCGTCATGAGCTGGGCGAGCCAGACGGCGTACTCGTCGGCGGTGCGTTCGACCGTCGTCGCCGCCCGCCACTGGCCGCGCTGGCGATCGCCCTCGTAGACCGCGAACACGGTGTTGGTGTTGCCGACGTCGATGGCGAGAAGAAGCGCTGCGCTCATGGGCCGTCCTCCCTTTTTCCGCTTCCGGCGTCGGCGCCGAAGTAAACGTCGCCCGCGCTGATCAGCCGGCGCACGCCGGCCACGTCCTCGACCACGAGCGCGCCCGCATCGTCGATTTCGACGAATCGTCCGACCACGGTTTCATGGCCGAGCTCGACACGGATGCGCTTCCCCCTCCCCTTGGCGTCGCGCAGCCAAGCCTCGCGCACAGGCGCGAAGCCGTCGTCGAGCCAGCGGTTGATCCAGACGAGCAGATAGCGGGCGAACTGCTCGAGCATGACTTCGGGCGCGATCGCGCCGCAGCCCTCGGCGCGCAGAGAGGTCGCCGGAAAGGCCGTCTCGTCGGGGGCCGAGACGAGGTTCATGCCGAGGCCGAGCACCAGCCAATCGAGACGCTCGCTCCCGGTGGTCGCGGATTCGAGAAGAATACCGGCCACCTTGTGATCGTTGACTAGAACGTCGTTGGGCCATTTATACGCGATCTCGGTGAGCGGCGGCGCCACCGCGCCGATCGCGCCCGCGGCGCCGAGCGCCGCGACGAAAGAGAGCTGCGCGGCCTCCGCTGGCGCGCAGTCCGGCCTAAGCACGAGCGAGAGATAAAGGTTCCCGGGCGGGGATTCCCACCTCCGGCCCAGCCGTCCGCGCCCGCGGGTCTGACGGCGCGCCCAGACCAGCGTTCCGTCCTCGGCGCCGGCCTCGGCGAGCGCGCGGGCCTCGTCGTTGGTGCTGCCGACCTCGTCGAGGGCCACGAGCCGATAAGCGGGCGGCAGCCGCGGCGGCGCGCTCACGGAAAGAGAGCGGCGGCGGCGGCCTGGGCTCCGCTTAAGATGGGCGCGGGATAAAGGAAGAAGAACAGCGTGAACGCCCCGGTCACGGCGAGCACGACCGAGATCTCGCGCCCCATGGGACGGTCGAAGGCGTCCGCCGTCTCGTCGAAGTACATCACTTTGACAATGCGGATGTAGTAGAACGCCGCCACTACGCTGGTGAGCACGCCGATCACGGCGAGCAAGTAGAGCTTCGCTTCGATCGCGGCGAGAAACACGTAGAGCTTGCCGAAGAATCCGGCGAGCGGCGGAATCCCCGCCATCGCGAACATGAACACCGCCATCGCAAAAGCCATGGCCGGGTGGCTTCGCGACAGGCCGGCGAGATCGGCGATGTTTTCGACCATCCGCCCCTGACGGCGCATGGCGAGCATGCAAGCGAAGCAGCCCGCATTCATGGCGAGATAGATCGCCATGTAGATCAGAACCCCGCGCACGCCGGCCGCCGTTCCCGCGGCGAGGCCGATCAGGGCGTAGCCGACGTGGCCGATCGAGCTGTAGGCCATCAGTCGCTTGATATTGGTCTGCGCGATCGCGGCGAAGGCGCCAAGCGCCATCGAGGCGATCGAAATGAAGACCACGATCTGTTGCCAGTCGGCGAAGAGCGGGCCGAAGGGCGCTGTCATCACCCGCAGGAGCAATGCAATCGCCGCGATCTTGGGCGCAACCGAGAAGAAGGCGGTGACCGGCGTCGGCGCGCCTTCATAGACATCGGGCGTCCACATATGGAACGGCACAGCCGAAACCTTGAAGGCGAGCCCAGCGATCAGGAACACAAGCCCCACGATCACGCCGATCGAGACCTCGCCGCCGCCCTTCGCGAACAAAGCGGCAAGAGCGTTGAAATGGGTGGTTCCCGTAAACCCGTAAACGAGCGAGGCCCCGTACAGCAGCATGCCCGAGGCGAGAGCGCCGAGAACGAAGTACTTGAGCCCGGCCTCGGTCGAGCGCGTCGAATCGCGCTGAAAAGCGGCGACCACGTAAAGCGAAAGGCTCTGCATCTCGAGCCCCATATACAGGGCGACGAGATCGTTGGCCGAGACCATCAGAAGCATGCCCGCGGTCGCGAACACGATCAGCACCGGGTACTCGAACCGCTCCATGTTCTCGCGCCGCAAGTAGCCGACCGACATGATGAGCGTGAGCCCGGCCCCGATCAGAACCAGCGTTTTCATAAAGACGGCGAAGTCGTCCACCAGGAACAGTCCGTCTGCGCCACCGTCGCCGGCCGCGCTTCGGGTAAGGAAAAAAGCGACCACAAAAGCGACGATGGCGAGCGCGACGATGCTGCGCGTCGCGCGGTTGCCGCGAAAGACGCCGAACATCAGCAGCACCATGCCGACGATGGCGAGCCACAGCTCGGCCAGCACCGGCGTCACGTCGAGCGAAGCGGCCATCCCGTCCCCTCCTAACGCTGGATCATCGCGAGCGCGGTCGAGGGATCGATCACCCCGCCGGCCTGGACGATCAGGTTTTCGACCGAAGCGCGGATCGGCGCGAGAAACACCTCGGGGTAGATTCCCATCAACATTACGACCCCCATCATCGGCGCAAACACCGCGATCTCGCGCCCATTCACATCGGCGATGGTCTTGAGGTGCTCTTTGGTGAGTTCGCCAAAAACCACCCGCCGGTAGCACCACAGCATGTAGGCCGGGCCAAGGATGATCCCGGTGGTGGCGAGCGCCGCGACCCAAGTGTTCGCCTGGTACGCTCCGACGAGCGATAGGAACTCGCCGACAAAGCCCGAGGTTCCGGGCAGGCCGACCGACGCCAGCATGAACAGCATGAAGATGAAGGCGTAGACAGGCATGCGATTCACCAGCCCGCCGTAATGGCTGATGAGCCGCGAATGCTCGCGGTCATAGATCACGCCCACGCACAGGAACAAGGCGGCCGAGACCACGCCGTGGCTGAGCATCACGAGCAACGCGCCTTCGATGCCTTGGGTGTTGAGCGTGAAGATGCCGATGGTGACGAACCCCATATGCGCGACCGACGAGTACGCGACCATCTTTTTCATGTCCTCCTGGGCGAGCGCCACCAGCGAGGTGTAGATGATCGCCACGACGCTGAGGACGTAGATGAACGGCGTGAAGTACGCCGTCGCGTCGGGCAGCATCGGCAACGAGAAGCGCAGGAACCCGTACCCGCCGAACTTCAGGAGCACGCCTGCGAGCACCATCGAGCCCGCGGTCGGCGCTTCCACATGGGCATCGGGAAGCCATGTGTGCACCGGCCACATCGGCACCTTGACCGCAAACGCCGCGAACAGGGCGAGCCACAGCCAGCGCTGCATGTCGGGGTCGAACTCGGTCGCGAGCAAGGTCGGAATATCGGTGGTGCCGGCCTGGAAGTACATCGCGAGGATCGCGAGCAGAAGCAGCACCGAGCCCACCAACGTAAACAGGAAGAACTTGAACGCGGCGTAGACCCGCCTCGGCCCGCCCCAGACCCCGATGATCAGGAACATCGGGATCAACATGGCCTCGAAGAACAGATAGAAGAGCACGAAGTCGAGGGCCGCGAACACGCCCACCATCGAGGTCTCAAGGACCAGGAAGGCGATCATGTACTCCTTCACTCGCGTGGTTACCGAGCGCCAGCTCGCCAGCACGCACAAGGGCGTGAGGAAGGTCGAAAGGAGCACGAAGAACAGCGAGATCCCGTCGATGCCGATGTGGTAGCCGATATTGAAGGCGGGAATCCACTCGTAACGCTCGACGAACTGAAACGCGGCGGTCGAGTTGTCGAAGCCCGTCCATAACAGCAGCGAAAGCGCGAAGGTGATCAGCGAAGTCCACAACGCGACGTTGCGCGCGTTGCGGGCGACCACCTGGGGCTCGCCCCGGATCGACAGGATGAACAACGCCCCCACCAGGGGCAGGAAGATCACCAGAGACAGCAACGGCAAATCGTTCATCCCAAGACCCTCATGCGCCCGCTGCGATCAGATACCACGTGACCAGCGCGGCGACGCCGATCAGCATGGCGAAGGCGTAATGGTAGAGATAACCGGACTGAAGGCGGGCCGCCCGCCGCGCGATGTTGAGCGCGGCGGCGGCGAGCCCGTCCGGCCCTACTCCGTCGATTACCGCGCCGTCGCCCGCCTTCCAGAAGCCGCGGCCGAAATAATGGGCGCCGCGCACGAACACGAAGTCGTAGAGCTCGTCGAAGTACCACTTGTTGAGCAGCAAGAGATAGACGGGCCGGAAGCGCGCGGCCAGCATCGCCGGAACCTCGGTCTGCATGATGTAGAGGTAGAAGGCGAACACGAAGCCGATCGCAGTCGCGACCAGAGGCGCGAGCTTCACCCAGCCGGGCACATTTTCGACCGCCTCGAGGACGTTATTCTCCTCGAGCACGAAGATGCTGTCCTTCCAGAACGCGCCCGAAGGATCGACCATTCCGATCTGAAGGCCGACATACCCGGCGAAGATCGCGCCGAGCGCCAGGAATAGAAGCGGAATGGTCATCACCTTGGGCGATTCATGAACATGGGCCATCACCTTCTCATCGGCCCGCGGTTTGCCGTGGAAGGTGAGGAACAAGAGCCGCCACGTATAGAAAGCGGTGAGCGCCGCGGTGATGACGCCGAGCCAAAAGGCGTAAGACCCGACCCCCGTGCCGGCGGCGTAGGCCGATTCGATGATCAGATCCTTCGAGAAATAGCCCGAAAAGAACGGAACCCCGGCCAGCGAAAGGCTGCCGACCCACATCACCGCATAGGTGAGCGGGATCAACTTCCACAGCCCGCCCATCTTGCGCATGTCCTGCTCGGCCGACATGGCGTGGATCACCGAGCCCGCGCCCAGGAACAAGAGCGCTTTGAAGAAAGCGTGGGTCATAAGGTGAAAGATCGCCGCGCCATAGGCCGAAACGCCGGCGGCGAAGAACATGTAGCCGAGCTGACTGCACGTCGAATACGCGATCACCCGCTTGATGTCGGTCTGGCAGATGCCGATGGTCGCGGTAACGAAAGCGGTGGTCGCGCCGATCACGGTGATCACGGTGAGCGCCATGGGCGCGTACTCGAAGAGCGGCGACAGGCGGACGACCATGAACACGCCAGCGGTGACCATGGTGGCGGCGTGGATCAGCGCCGAAACGGGCGTCGGGCCTTCCATCGCATCGGGCAGCCATGTGTGAAGGCCGAGCTGGGCCGACTTGCCCATCGCGCCGATGAACAGGAGAATCCCGATCAGCGTCAATGTGTCGACCGGATAGCCGAGGAACACGATCGAGGTGCCGGCGTATGACGGCGCCTCGGCGAACACGGTGTCGAACTGAACCGTATTGAAAACGAAGAAAATCGCGAAGATGCCGAGCGAGAAGCCGAAATCGCCGACCCGGTTGACGAGGAAGGCTTTGATCGCCGCCGCGCAGGCCGAAGGCCGCTTGTACCAGAACCCGATCAAGAGGTAGGAGCACAGGCCCACGGCCTCCCAGCCGAAGAAGAGCTGGATCAGGTTGTCGGCGCTCACCAGCATCAGCATCGAGAAGGTGAACAGGCTCAGGTACGCGAAAAACCGCGGCACGCCCGGGTCGCGCTCCATGTAGCCGATCGAGTAGATGTGGATGAGCAACGAACAGGTGGTCACGACCAGGACCATGACCGCAGTCAGGGCGTCGAAACGCAACGCCCAGGAGGCCTCGAAGGCCCCCGAATCGAACCAGGTCATGATCTCGAGCGTGCGCGGTTGGCCGAGGATCGCGACCTCGTAGAACACGACCCAGCCCGAAACCATGGCGACGCCCACAAGCACACAGGCGATGATCGCCGAGGCCCGGTGGCCCAGCGCGCGCCCGAAGAAGCCCGCTATGATGGCGCCGACGAGCGGCGCGAAGATAGACGCGACGTAAAGCACGTGCTCAGCCCTTCATCAGGTTGACGTCCTCGACCTCGATCGAACCGCGGTTCCGGAAGTAGACGACCAGAATGGCGAGCCCGATCGCGGCCTCGGCGGCGGCGACCGTCAGAACGAACAGGGCGAACACCTGTCCGACGAGATCGCCAAGATAGGAAGAGAAGGCGACCAGGTTGATGTTGACCGCAAGCAACATCAGCTCGATCGACATCAGGATGATGATGATGTTCTTTCGGTTGAGGAAGATGCCGAAGATCCCGAGCGCGAACAGGATTGCGGCCACGGTCAGGTAATGGGCAAGTCCGACAGCCATCACGCGCCCTCCCCTGGCTGGACCTTGCGAAGCTCGACCGCCTCTTCGCGGCGCCGCGCCACCTGGGCGGCGATGCGCTGGCGCTTGACGCCCGCTCGCACCCGGTGGGTCAACACGATCGCGCCGATCATGGCGATGAGCAGGATCACGCCCGCGGCCTGGAATAGGTAGATGTAATCGGTATAGAGCACCCGGCCGAGAGCCTCGGTGTTGGTGGCGTCAGCCGGAATCGGCGTTGCCGCCGGGGCGGCGGCCTCGGGCGTAAGGTTCCAACCGCCGACGACCAGGATCAGCTCGGCGAGAAGAACGAGACCGATCGCGGCCCCCAACGGAAGGTACTGAAGAAAGCCTTCGCGAAGCGCCGCGACGTTGATGTCGAGCATCATGACGACGAACAGGAACAGAACCGCCACCGCGCCGACGTAGACGATGACCAGGATGAAGGCGAGGAACTCGGCCCCCATCAGAATGAACAGTCCCGACGACGAGAAGAAAGCGAGGATCAGGAACAGCACCGAGTGCACCGGGTTGCGCGCGCCGATCACGAGAACGGCCGCGCCGATGGTGACCGCAGCAAAAAGATAAAACGCGATCGTCGCAATGATCATGATGCTTCCCGGCCCCCTCGTCCGCTGTGGTCGTCCATTGCGGTCACTCCCCTTTCCGGTCTCCGTCCCTTAGCGGTAGGGCGCATCGAGCTCGATATTGCGGGCGATCTCGGCCTCCCAGCGTTCGCCGTTCTCAAGCAGCTTCTTCTTGTCGTAGAGAAGCTCCTCGTGGGTCTCGGTCGCGAACTCGAAGTTGGGGCCGAGCACGATGGCGTCGACCGGGCAAGCCTCTTGGCAATAGCCGCAGTAGATGCATTTGGTCATGTCGATGTCGTAGCGCGTGGTCCGCCGACTGCCGTCGGCGCGCGGCTCGGCCTCGATGGTGATGGCGAGCGCGGGGCAAACCGCCTCGCATAGCTTGCAGGCGATGCAACGCTCTTCGCCGTTGGGATAGCGGCGCAGCGCATGCTCGCCGCGGAAACGTGGGCTGAGCGGCCCTTTTTCATAAGGGTAATTAAGGGTCACCTTCCGCTTGAAGAAGTAGCGCAGCGTGATCCCCATGCCCGAGACCAGCTCGGCGAGAAGCAGGCTCCGCGCGGTTCGATCAAGAAATGACATGGCAAACCCCAAATTTGGCTGGCTCGCGGCGCGCGGTCATTGCGGCACCAGATCGAAAACGAACAGGGCGCCCGAGTAGACCACGACCGCGGCCAGCGACAAGGGCAGAAAGACCTTCCATCCCAGCCGCATAAGCTGGTCATACCGGTAACGCGGGAAGGTCGCGCGCACCCAGAGAAACACGAACAAGACCGCCGCGATTTTGAGCGAGAACCAGATCGGCCCCGGAATCCAGTTGAACGGCGCGACGTCCACCGGCGGCAGCCAGCCGCCCAGGAACAGGATGGTGGTCATCCCGCTCATCAGGATCATGTTCGCGTACTCGCCGAGGAAGAACAGCGCGAACGTCATCGCCGAATAGTCGACGTTGTAGCCGGCGACCAGCTCGGCCTCGGCCTCGGGCAGGTCGAACGGCGCCCGGTTGGTCTCGGCGAGCGTCGAGATGAAGAACACGATGAACATCGGGAACAGCGGGATGAAGAACCAGATGTTCTTCTGGGCGAGCACGATGTCGTTGAGCCTGAGCGAGCCGACGACGACCAGCACCGTGATGATGACGAAGCCCATCGCGACCTCGTAGGAGACCATCTGCGCGGCCGAACGCAGCGCGCCGAGGAAGGCGTACCGCGAGTTGCTCGCCCAGCCCGCCATGATGATTCCGTAGACCCCAAGCGAGGAGATCGCGAACAGATAAAGGATGCCCACGTTGATATCGGCGACCACGAGACGCTCGCCGAAAGGAACCACCGCCCAGGCGACCAGGCTCAAGAGGAAGGTCAGCATGGGCGCGATCAGGAAGACGATCTTGTTGGCCCGCGTGGGGATGATCGTTTCCTTGGTGAGCAGTTTGAGCGCGTCGGCGAACGGCTGCAAAAGTCCGAACGGCCCCACCACGTTGGGGCCTTTGCGGATCTGGATCGCGCCGATGACCTTGCGCTCGGCGTAGGTGAGATAGGCGACGCCGATCAGGAGCGGCACCAGGATCGCGAGGATGCCGGCGACAATCCAGATCAGCGGCCAGACGTAGTTCTGCCAGAACTCAACCATCGGTCCCCGTCCTCCGGGCGGTTCCGGTCACGAAGGCTTCCGTGCACTCGGCCATAGTGGCCGAGTTTCGGCTGATCGGATCGGTCATGTAGAAGTTCTTGATCGGGCTTTCGAACGGCGCGGGGTCCATCGGCCCGGGGACGCCGAAGTCCCCCCACTCGGCCGGCGCGACCGTATCGATCGCGGCGAACGCAGGGACGGCATCGACGAGCCGTTCGCGCAACGCGCCCAGGGTGTCGTAAGCGAGTCGATGGCCAAGTCGCTCCGACAACGCGCGCAGGATCTTCCAGTCCTCGCGGGCCTCGCCGGGCGGGAACACGGCGCGGCGCGCGCGCTGGACGCGGCCTTCGGTGTTGACGTAGGTCGCGTTCTTCTCGGTATAGGCCGCTCCGGGCAGGATCACGTCGGCGCGATGCGCGCCCACGTCGCCGTGGTGGCCCTGATAAATGACGAAGGCCTTGCCGAGTCGCGCCGTATCGATCTCGTCGGCGCCGAGCAGATAGACCGCCTCGATCTCGCCCGCCTCGGCGCCGGCGAGGATGCCGGCGACGTCGCGGCCGCCTTCCCCCGGCACCAGACCGAGGTCGAGCCCGCCGACTCTTGCGGCGGCCGTGTGCAACACGTTGAACCCGTTCCAATCCTCGCGCACGAGGCCGCAGGATTCGGCGATCGCGCGCGCCGCGGCGAGCACCGCCGCGCCGTCGTTGCGGGCGAGCGCCCCCATGCCGAGAACGATCATGCCGCGTTCGGCGTCCTTCAAGGTCTTGGCGAAGGGGTGTTCGCCAGAGGCGATCTCGGCCAATGTTTCCGGTCCCGCCCCGAGGCGTTCGGTCCGATAGGTGAGATTGACCGCCGGGCCGATCACACCGACCTTGAAGCCGCCGCGCAGGTAACGCTTGCGGAACCGGGCGTTGATGATCGGGGCCTCCCAGCGTGGGTTGGTTCCCACCAGCAAGCAAGCGTCGGCCGCCTCGATCCCGGCGATCGTGGTGTTGAACAGATAGGCCGAGCGGGGGCGCGCCGTAAGCTTTGCGCCGTCTTGACGGCAGTCGATGTTGGGCGAGCCGAGGGCGGCGAACAGATCCTTGAGGGCGAACATCGCTTCCGAATCGACGAGATCGCCCACGATCGCCGCGATGCGGTCGCCAGCAACGCCGCTGAGACGCTCGGCGATAACCGCAAAGGCCTCGTCCCAGGTCGCCGGCTCGAGCCGGCCGTCGCGCCGCACATAGGGGCGGTCGAGCCTTTGGATGCGCAACCCGTCACAGGCGAAACGGGTCTTGTCCGAGATCCACTCCTCGTTCACGTCCTCGTGGACTCGCGGCAACACGCGCATCACCACAGGCCCGCGGGCGTCGACCCGGATGTTGCTGCCGACGGCGTCCATGACGTCGATCGAATCGGTGTGATGAAGCTCCCAAGGCCGAGCGTGGAAAGCATAGGGCCGAGAGGTCAAGGCGCCCACTGGGCAGAGATCGACGAGATTGCCGGAAAGCTCCGAATGCAGACCGCCACGGAGATAGGTGGTGATCTCGGTCTTCTCGCCTCGGTTGATGGCGCCGAGCTCGTGAACGCCTGCAACGTCGTCCATGAAGCGGATGCAGCGCGTGCAATGGATGCAACGGGTCATTGCGGTCTTGATCAGCGGACCGAAATCCTTTTCGGGCACGGCGCGCTTGTTTTCGTGGTAGCGCCCGACGACCCGACCGTAAGCGACCGCCTGGTCCTGAAGATCGCACTCGCCGCCCTGATCGCAGATCGGACAGTCGAGCGGGTGGTTGATAAGCAGAAACTCCATCACCCCTTCGCGCGCCTTGCGGACCATCGGAGTGTCGGTGCGGATCACCATGCCGTCGGCGACCGGCATCGCGCAGGACGCGATGGGCTTGGGCGAGCGCTCCATCTCGACCAGACACATCCGGCAGTTGCCGGCGATCGCGAGGCGTTCGTGATAGCAGAAGCGGGGAATCTCGATCCCGGCCATCTCGCAGGCCTGGATCACCGTGTACCCCGCCGGCACCTCGATCTCGCGCCCGTCGATGGTGAGTTTCGGCATTGCTCGCCCTCCCCTATGCCGCCGCCGCTTGGGACGGCTGGCCGGCCTTGCGCGCAGCGATCCGGCGTTCTAGCTCGGAACGGAAGTGACGGATCAGGCCCTGGACCGGCCAAGCCGCGGCATCGCCCAGCGCGCAAATGGTATGGCCTTCGACCTGCTTGGAGACCTCTTCGAGAAGGTCGATCTCTTCGATCTCGGCTTCGCCGCGCGCCAGACGCTCCATCATCCGCCACATCCAGCCGGTGCCTTCGCGGCAGGGCGTGCACTGGCCGCAGCTTTCGTGCATGTAGAAATGCGATAGTCGCGCAATCGCCGCGACGATGTCGGTGGACTTGTCCATCACGATCACCGCCGCGGTGCCGAGGCCCGATTTCACCTCCATCAGCGAATCGAAGTCCATGATCTGGTTGTCGCAGATCGCCTTCGGTATAAGCGGCACCGACGAGCCGCCCGGGATCACCGCAAGCAGGTTGTCCCAACCTCCGCGGACGCCGCCCGCGTGGCGCTCGATCAGCTCGCGCAGCGGAATGCCCATCTCTTCTTCGACGTTGCAGGGCGCGTTCACATGCCCAGAGATACTGAACAGCTTGGTGCCCGTGTTGCGCGGCCGCCCCAGCCCTGCGAACCAAGACGCGCCCCGCCGCAGGATCGTCGGGGTGACCGCGATGGTCTCGACGTTGTTGACCGTGGTCGGACAGCCCCACACGCCGGCCGCCGCGGGGAATGGGGGTTTTAGCCGCGGCTGGCCCTTCTTGCCTTCGAGACTTTCGATCAGCGCCGTCTCCTCGCCGCAGATATAGGCTCCGGCCCCGCGGTGGACATAGACGTCGAAGTCCCAGCCCGAACCGCAGGCGTTGCGCCCCACGAGCCCGGCGTCATAGGCCTCGGCGATCGCCGCCTCGAGACGCTTGGCCTCGGCCGCGAACTCGCCGCGGATGTAGATGTAGGCCGCGCAAGCCCCCATCGCGAAGCCCGCGACCACGGCGCCTTCGATCAGCTTGTGCGGATCGTTGCGCATGATCTCGCGGTCCTTGCAGGTTCCGGGCTCGCTCTCGTCGGCGTTGATGACCAGATAGGCGGGCCGGCCGTCCGATTCCTTGGGCATGAACGACCACTTGAGCCCGGTCGGAAAGCCCGCCCCGCCGCGTCCGCGAAGCTCGGACTTCTTGATCTCCTCGACGATCCAGTCGCGCCCCTTGGCCAGCAGATCCTTGGTGCCGTCCCAATCGCCGCGCTTGCGCGCCGCCGCGAGCCGCCAGTCGTCTTGGCCGTAAAGGTTGGTGAAGATCCGGTCCTCGTCGCGCAGCATCACGAGCCTCCTGCCGCCTCAGCGCCGAGAAGCGTGGTCGGACCGGTCGCCGGCTCGGACGCCCGACGACCGGTCTGCGAGCCCGGCTTCGGCGTCTCGCCGCGCCGCAAGCTTTCGAGCACCCGACGCGTGGACGCAGCATCCAGATCTTCGTAGTAGTCGTCGTTGATCTGCATCATAGGCGCGTTGCAGCACGCGCCCAGACATTCGACCTCGACCAAGGTGAACAGGCCATCGTCTGTGGTTTCGCCGAGATCGATGCCGAGGGTCTCGCGGCAGGCTTTGAGCACTTCGTCCGAACCCCGCAACCAACACGGCGTGGTGCGGCAGATCTGGACGAGATACCGCCCCACCGGCTTGAGGTTGAACATGGTGTAGAAGGTCGCGACCTCGAGAACGCGGATCCGCGGCATCTCCAGGAAGTCGGCCACGTGCTCGATCGCCGCGCGCGAGAGCCAGCCGCCGTTCTGCGCTTGGGCGAGGCGCAGCACCTCGATCACCGCGCTCGCCTGCCGCCCCGCCGGGTAACGCGCAATGGCGGCCTTGGCCTTCTCGACGTTTTCCGGCGTAAACGCGAACGCGTCGCCGCCCGTATCCGCAGCACTCATCGGTCGATCTCCCCGAAGACGATGTCGAGCGTGCCGATCACGGTGACCGCGTCGGCGAGCATGTGGCCCTTGGTCATGAAGTCGAAGCCCTGGAGATGGGCGAAGCCGGCCGAACGGATCTTGCAACGGTATGGCCGGTTGGTTCCGTCGGAGACCAGATAGACCCCGAACTCGCCCTTGGGCGCTTCGACCGCGGTGTAGGTCTCGCCCGCGGGTACGTGATAGCCCTCGGTGTAGAGCTTGAAGTGGCGGATCAGGGCTTCCATCGAGTTCTTCATCTCGGCGCGTTTGGGCGGCGAGATCTTGGGATCGAGGGTGGTGATCGGCCCGCCGGGCATGTCGTCGAGGCACTGCCGCATGATACGGATGCTCTGGCGCATCTCCTCGACGCGCACGAGGTAACGGTCGTAGCAATCCCCGTGCTTGCCGATCGGAATGTCGAAGTCGATCCGGTCGTAAACGTCATAGGGCTGGGCCTTGCGCAGATCCCAGGCGACGCCCGAGCCGCGCAGCATCGGACCCGAGAATCCCCAGTCGAGCGCCTGTTCGGGCGTGACCACGCCGATGTCGACCGTGCGCTGCTTCCAGATCCGATTTTCGGTGAGCACGCCTTCGACGTCGTCGAGCACCTTGAGGAAGGGATCGAGGAAGGCGTAAATCTCGTCGGCAAGGCCCGCCGGCATGTCCTGATGCACCCCGCCAGGGCGGATGTAGGCCGCGTGCATGCGCGCGCCTGAGACCGCTTCGTAAAAGCCGACCAGTTTCTCGCGTTCCTCGAAAAGCCACAGGAACGGCGTCATTGCGCCGACGTCTAGCGCGTGAGTCGCAAGCCACAGCGTGTGGTTGATGAGGCGCGTGATCTCGGCGAACAAGACCCGGATGTACTGGGCGCGCAGCGGCACCTCGCAGCCCAGAAGCTTTTCGACCGCAAGGCTGAAGCACTGCTCCTGGCACATCATCGACATGTAGTCGAGGCGATCGAAGTAGGGCAGCGCCTGAAGATAAGTCTTGTGCTCGATCAGCTTCTCGGTGCCCCGATGGAGAAGGCCGATATGGGGGTCGGCGCGCTCGATCACCTCGCCGTCCATCTCGAGAACCAGGCGAAGGACACCGTGAGCCGCCGGGTGCTGGGGGCCGAAGTTGACGGTCAGGTTCTTGATCTGAACTTCAGGCATCGTCGGTCTCCGCCTTCTCGTCGCCGGGCAGCGGACGGGTCATCGCTTCCCACGGGCTCAGGAAGTCGAAGGTCCGAAATTCCTGCACGAGCTTCACCGGTTCGTAGACGACGCGCTTCTCCTCGTCGTCGTAGCGCAGCTCGACGAAGCCGGTGAGCGGGAAGTCCTTGCGCAGCGGATGGCCGTCGAAGCCGTAGTCGGTGAGGATACGGCGCAGATCGGGATGGCCCGAGAACAGAATACCGTACATGTCCCAAGCCTCGCGCTCCCACCAGCCGGCCGAGGAGAACACCGTGGTCGCTGTCGGCACCGGCGTGTTCTCGTCGGTCGTGAGCTTGACCCGGACACGTTGATTGTGTTTGAGGCTCAGGAGGTTGTAGACGACCTCGAAGCGCTCGTCCCGGTCTGGGTAGTCGACCCCGCAGACGTCCATCAAGAGCTTGAACTGACAGCTCCCATCGTCGCGCAGGAAGGTGAGAACCCGCTGAATCGCATTGCGCTGAACGCGGACCACGAGCTCGCCGAGAACCACCTCGGTCGAGATCACGTCTTCGGGCAGAGAGGCGGCAATATGCTCGCCGAGTTCGCGAAGGGCTGCTGCTGAGACCATTCTTCTGTCCTCGGCGCGCGATTAACGGAAAAGCGTTCCGGTCCGCCGGATCTTTCGCTGAAGCTGCATGATCCCGTAAAGCAGGGCCTCGGCGGTCGGCGGGCAACCGGGCACGTAAATATCGACCGGCACGATGCGGTCGCAACCGCGGACGACGGAGTAGGAGTAGTGGTAGTAGCCGCCGCCGTTGGCGCAGCTTCCCATCGAGATAACCCAACGCGGCTCGGCCATCTGGTCGTAAACCCGCCGCATCGCCGGCGCCATCTTGTTGCACAGGGTGCCGGCGACGATCATCACGTCGGACTGGCGCG
>CAYYWV010000005.1:0-2599 GCA_964475385.1 uncultured Alphaproteobacteria bacterium
ACGACTTCGTCAACAACGAGTGGGAGATGTTCGGCAAGATCTCCTGGCTCGACAAACGCACGACCTCGGGAAGCTGGCGCATCGCCAAGGACTTCCCGGGCCTGCCGGCCTGGATCTGCAAGACGGTGGGCGGCACCACCGTGCACTGGGCGGGCGCTTCGCTGCGCTTTCAAGAGCACGAGTTCAAGACGCGAACGGTTTACGGTGACATTCCCGGGGCCAACCTGCTCGACTGGCCGCTGACGCTCGCCGAGCTCGAACCCTATTACGAGCGCGCCGAAGACAACCTGGGCGTGACCGGCACCCACGGCATTCCGCGACTGCCGGCGAACAACAATTACAAGGTGTTCGCCACCGGCGCCAAGCGCATGGGCTACAAAGAGGTCCATACCGGCAACATGGCGATCAACCCGGCGCCGCGCGACGGCCGCGGCGCGTGCATTCAAGGGGGCTTCTGCTTCCAGGGCTGCAAAACCGCCGCAAAATGGTCGACGCTCTACTCCGAGATCCCCAAGGCCGAGGCCACCGGCAAGCTCGATCTTCGGCCCGAGAGCCATGTGATTCGGATCGAGCACGACGCGAGCGGCAAGGTTTCGGGCGTCGTCTATGTCGACAAGGACGGCAACCAGCAGCGCCAGAAGGCGCGGATCGTCTGCGTCGCCGGCAACTCGATCGAGAGCCCGCGCTTGTTGCTCAACTCCGAGTCCAGCATGTTCCCCGACGGGCTCGCCAACTCGTCGGGCCAGGTGGGACGCAACTACATGCGCCACATGACCGCGTCGGTCTACGCCATCTTCGACCGGCCGATAAACATGTACCGCGGCGTCACTATGGCGGGGATCATCAAGGACGAATCGCGCAACGATCCTTCGCGCGGCTTCGTCGGCGGCTACGAGTTCGAGACTTTGTCGCTCGGCCTGCCGTTCATGGCCGCCTTCCTCGATCCCGGCGCCTGGGGACGCGACTTTGCGAGCGCCATGGAAGGCTACGACCATATGGCCGGAATGTGGATCGTGGGCGAGGACATGCCGCAGGAGACCAACCGGATCACGCTCCACCCGACCGAGAAGGACCAGTACGGCATGCCGGTCCCCAACGTCCACTTCGACGACCACCACAACGATCTCGCCATGCGCAACCACGCCTTCAAGCAAGGGCGCGCAATCTACGAGGCGGTGGGCGCCAAGCGGGTGTTCGAGACCCCGCCCTATCCCTCGACCCACAATCTCGGCACCAATCGGATGAGCGAAAAACCGGCCGATGGCGTGGTCAACAAGTGGGGCCAGGCCCACGACATCGCGAACCTGTTCGTCTCCGACGGCAGCCAGTTTACGACCGGCGGCGCCGAGAACCCGACGCTGACGATCGTAGCCCTGGCTCTCCGACAGGCGGAGTACATCGCCGATCAGATGGGCAAGGGCAACATATGAAAAATAGGCGTGAATCTCCCAACGGCGGAACGAACCGCCTCGGTTCTCCCTGACGCTTCTCGTTTTCCAACCTTGCCCCGGCTCCCGCCGGGGTTTTTCTTGGGGGCTTATTGGAGCGGCCGCGCACTTGTACCCTTTACGCCCTTGAACGGCTCCATGGGACCGACACCCTCATCCTCCGACGGCGCTCATCCTTTGACGGTGCTCAGGATGAGGGGCTCACCCTGAGCGCGCCCCCGCGAATGCGGGGGCCGTCGAAGGGCGAGGCCTGGGTTTCCTCATGGACGAACGGGTATTATGCCGCCGGCGCGCGCACCTCGTGGCGTTGCTCGCCGAGGCCGTCGATGCCGAGCCGCATCACGTCGCCCGGGCGCAGAAAGCGCTGGGGGCGGCGGCCCATGCCGACCCCCGGGGGCGTGCCGGTCGGGATCACGTCGCCCGGCAAAAGCGTCATGAAGCGGCTGATGTAGCTGACCAGATGCGCGACCGGAAAGATCATCTGCGCGGTCGAGCTGTCTTGCATGCGCTCGCCGTTGAGATCGAGCCAGATATGCAGCGCCTGGGGGTCGGGAATCTCGTCGGCCGTGACCAGCCAGGGTCCGAGGGGCGCGAAGCTGTCGCAGCTCTTGCCTTTGATCCACTGGCCGCCGCGCTCGGTCTGGAAAGCGCGCTCGGAGACGTCGTCGAACAGGCAGTAACCCGCCACGTAGTCGAGGGCCGCATTCTCGGGCACAGAGCGCGCGGTGCGCCCGATGACGACGGCGAGTTCGACCTCCCAGTCGGTCTTGGTCCCACCGCGCGGCAGGAACACCGGATCGTATGGACCGGTCAAGGCGCTGGTCGCCTTGCCGAACAGCACCGGCTCGGCCGGAATGGGCGCGCCCGCTTCGGCCGCATGGTCGGCGTAGTTAAGGCCGACCGCGATCAGCTTGCCGATCCCGGTCAGTGGGACGCCGAGGCGCATTTCGGCGGAAACGCGGGGAAGCGTCTCCGGATCGATCGCGCGCAACCGGTCGAGCGCCGCAGGCGAAAGCGCCTCGGGGGTGACGTCGGAGATCACGCCCGAAAGATCGCGCACGGCGCCTGCGCGGTCGATCAGGCCGGGCTTCTCGGCCCCGGCCGGGCCATAACGGACGAGCTTCATAGATATTCTCTTATTGTAACGCGGT
>CAYYWV010000005.1:2699-25260 GCA_964475385.1 uncultured Alphaproteobacteria bacterium
TTATTGTAACGCGGTCGTCGCGAGACTAGATCAGAGACTAGCCGCGCGTCCGGAATTCTGTAAGGTTGTCTCCATGAACGCAAACGACATCACCCCATCCGACGACCCCGAAGCCCTCAAGGCCGCCGTTCGCGAAGGTTGGATCGCGAAGAGCGAGGCCTGGAACCGCTGGGCCGAACAGATCGCCGAGCTCGCAGCGCGGCTCAACGAGCCCTTGATCGAGGCCGCCCAGCTCGCGCCCGGCCACGAGGTGCTCGACCTCGCCTCGGGAATCGGCGAGCCCGCGCTCACCCTCGCCCAACGGGTTGCGCCCGGCGGCCGCGTCACGGCGAGCGATCTGGTGCCCGAGATGCTTGCCGGCGCCAAACGGCGCGCGGCCGAGGCGGGAATCGACAACATGCGCTTCGAGATCGCCGACATGGAGGCCCTTCCCTTCGACGACGCCTCTTTCGACCGGGTGGTCTGCCGATTCGGGATCATGTTCTGCCCCCGCGCCGAACAGGCCCTGGCCGAGGCGCGACGCGTTCTGCGCCCTGGCGGCCGCGCCGCCTTCATGGTCTGGGGGCCGCGCGAGGACAATACCTTGTTCGACGTGGTCCAGACGGTGGCGCCCGAGTTCGTCTCCGCCCCTCCGTTCACGGGCGCGCTCACGCCGTTTCGGTTCGGCGACGCGGGCAATCTTGCCGCAGCAATGAAGGACGCGGGCTTCTCAGGAGTCGAAGAGATCGAGCTCCGTTTCACGCCCACCCCGCCGGCAGGCAGCCGGTTCTGGCAGCAGAACTTGGAGATGTCGTTCGGGACCGCGCTCGATTCGCTGTCGGCCGCCGAGCGCGCCGCCCTCGATGAAGCGCTGGAGGCCGCCTTCGAACCCTTCCGCGACGGCGAGGTTTATCGTCTCGAAGCCCACACCCGCATCGGGATCGGCGCCGCCGCGTAAAGGGCTGCGCGGCTCTCCGCTCGGCCGGAGATCAGTCGACCGGAACCTCATCGTCGGATTCCGCGTCGATATCCGAGATCTGGGCGCGCAGGCGCCGGCACGCCCGGATGCTGAACGGGATCGAGGCGAGATAACCGAGGCTCATCGCCGGCAGTATGTACCAGGGATAGCCCACGACCAGCGCGAAGGCGAGGCCCACGAACAGCAGCACCGGAAGCACGTGGTCGGGGCGAATTCGGATTCCCTTGCCGGCGAACATGGGAATCGTGCTCACCATGAGGAGCGCCACGAAGACCGCGTGAAGCGCGACCAGAATCGGCTGCCGAAAGACGGTGTCGCCAAACTCGAACGACAGCATCATCGGCATAAGCGCGATCCCGCTTGCCGCCGGGGCCGGCAGGCCGGTGAAGAACTTCGAGGTCCAGGCCGGACGCTCGGGGTTGGCGAGCCCGGCGTTGAATCGCGCGAGCCTGAGCGCCATGCAAATGCTGAACAGAAGGGCCACGGCCCAGCCCGCCGCGCCGCCTTCGTGAAGGCTCCAGAGATAGAGCATCAACGCCGGCGCGACCCCGAAGCACAGGAAGTCGGAGAGCGAATCGAGCTGTGCGCCGAAGGTGGTCGAGGCCTTGAGAATCCGCGCCACCCGACCGTCGAGCCCGTCGACGACGCCGGCCGCGACCACGAAGATCACCGCGGTTTCCCATCGTTCGATAAGCGCGAGACGGATCGCCGTCAGGCCGAGGCCGAGGCCGAGAACGGTCAGCGCATTAGGAATCAGCGCGTTGATCGGGATCGCCCGGAGCCTGCGGTGCGGCCGTCGCATCAGCGCACCTCGCCGTGGCGCGGGGCCGCGTTTTCGCCGGGCGCGAGCGTGCGCGCGATCGGGGTCTCTCCGGCGATCGCCCGCTGACCGACGCAGACCAGCGGGACCATGCCCTCGTCGAGATAGACGTCGACCCGGCTGCCGAAGCGGATCATCCCGAACCGCTCGCCGGCCAAAAGCCGATCGCCTTCTTCAACCCAGCACAGGATGCGCCGGGCAATCAGGCCGGCGATTTGGACGAAGGCGATGTCCTTGTCGTCATCGGTGGTCATGCGGATCGCCTGGCGTTCGTTATGCTCGCTCGCCTTGTCGAGAGAGGCGTTGAAGAAGCGTCCGGGCCGATACGCCACCCGGGTGATGCGGCCATCGGCGGGCGCGCGGTTCACATGAACGTCGAAGACGTTCATGAACACGCTGATCCGGGGCCGGGGAGCCGGTCCCATCTCAAGCTCGACCGGCGGAACCGCGGGCTCAATCGCCTGCACGACGCCGTCGGCCGGGCTGACGAGGAGCCCCGGCTCGACCGGCGTGGTGCGCACGGGATCGCGGAAGAAATAAGCGCACCAGGCGGTCAATATCAGGCCCAACCAGCCGAGCGGCGCCGCCACCGCGAACAGAAGCGCGCTCGCCAACGCGAACGCGGCGATAAATCGCCATCCTTCGCGATGGACGGGAACCAAAATGCCGGCGATCAGATCACGGTTCATGGCAAGGCCGCTGGTGCAGGAAACTGTTTAGGCCGTTCGCATCACGGCGTCCACCCTGTTCTCGCGTTCCGAAACAACCGCCACGGCCCCGACGAATCCGAAGATAGCAGGCCTAGGCTCAATACAACCCGTTGATATGGCGCGGTACTACGTTAACGAATCCTTATGGGACCGCTGCTCTACTGTGAGGCTGGACTAACGTTCGGAAAAGGCGGGCATGAGCACGGAAACACAAACAGAGCCGGCCGCGCAGGAAACCGCCCATACCCCTGCCGAAAGCCGGCCGCTCGATATCGACTCGGCCGAGCGCGGCGCTTACGACGCGCTATTGCGTCGCGTCGCGGACGCGCCTGTTTCGTTCGACTTCACCTGGCGAGGGATCGACTTTCGAGGCCGCATCGAGTCCTGCAACGGCCGACTTCGGCTCGCGATCACGAGCACGATCGCCGCGCTTCCATTCTCGGTCGAATCGCCCGAAGCGCGCCAAGCGGCGATCGCCGCGGTCAAGGGGAAAAGCGGCGCCGACCTCGGCGACATTCATCTCAGGAACGGGAATCGCATCGTTTTCGAGACCATGCTCGAACTGGTCGATCAGGGGGTCGGCATGGTGAACAACTTGGTGACGCTTCTGACCGTGGCGGTGCTGCGGGCGGCCCCTTATCTCGACCTTATCGCCGAGCGCACCGTCAGCTACCGCACCGCCGCGGCGATGAAGCTGAACCCGTCCGCCGTTTGAGCGCGCGGCGCGGATCGGTCAAGGCGTGGCGGCGTCGGCGCGCGGCAGAACGAAGACCTGACCGGGGTAGATCAGGTCGGGATCGCGAATCTGGTCTCGGTTCGCCTCGAAGATCACCACGTACTTGATCCCGCCGCCATAGACGCGGCGGGCGATCCGCCACAGGCTGTTGCCGGGCTGGACGACGACGAGCCCCTCGTCGGCGCTGGGCATCCGGAAGCCGGAGCGCGAGAACGGCGTCGAGACGGAGGCGACGATCTCGCCGCCGCCGCCCATCTGGTCGATGCGCAAGCGATGCACGCCTTCGACGACCTTCGTCTCAGGGCTTAGGGTCCAACTCCCGCTTTCATCGACCGTCGCCTTGCCCGCCGGCTTGTCGTCGATGTAGGCGCGCACCTCGCTGCCCGGCCGCCCCCGGCCGCCAAGGGCCACATTGCCCGATTCGTCGTACTCGACCGAATCGAGCGAGAGCTCGGCCCCGCCCTTGATCCCGACGTCGCCCGAAGGCGCTTGCATAACCCTGCTTCCGGCGCCGCTGCGCGGCACCAGAACGGCGAGCACCTCCGAGGACGCCTCGGGCGCGGCGGCCGCCTCGGGCGCCGGGTTTTCCCGGGTTGCCCCCTCGGCGGCGGAGCGCGGCGCGGGCGCGGCCTCGGGCGCAGGCGCAGGCTTCCGTTCGGGCACAGCGAGCACGACGACCGATTCGGATTCCACCGCCGCCCCTCCAGGCGATTTGGCGGTCAGCGAAAGCTCGCGGGTGCCGGGCGCGATCGGCTTGTCGGGAATCGCGACCCACTCGCCGCGCGGATTCGCCTCCGCCTCGGCGATCACCGCGCCGTTCTCGATCACCTCGACCTTGGCGCCGGGCTCGGCCCGACCGGCGATGACGGCCTCGCCTTTGGGGCTAACGCGGACCACGTCGAAGCTCGGCGGGGTCTTGTCCTCGGTCGCCGGCGCGGACGAGGCCGGCGCAGGGGCCGCCTTCGGAGCCGGAGGCGGCGTCTGCGCGGCGGCGGCCTCCTTCGGCGTCGACGAAGCCGGAGACGGCGCGGACGAAGGCGCGACCGCCGCAACGGCGGGCTCGGGGGCCGGCGCAGTCGTTTCCGCGGAGGGCTCCGAGCGCGCCGCGGTCGAGGTTTCCTCCGCCGGGCTTTCCTCCGCCGGGGGCGCTTCCGCAGGGACCGACCCGACCTCGGGAACAGCCGAAGAGCCGGCTTCGGACGCGGCGGCCGGCGCGGCCGCGGTTGCGGGCGGCGGCGTCGCCGGCTCCTCCGCCGGCGGCGGCAGGGTCGCGGTTTCCTCCGCTGGGGCCGGCGCGGGGGCCGTGGGCGCATTCAGGGCAAGCCGCGCCCCTTCGTCGCTCTGGCGGGAGCGATCCCAGACCCAAAAGCCGGCCAGCACGACAAGGACGACAAGAACGGCGGCGACGAGAGCGCGCACGGCTCCTCACTCTGCTGTCGGAACGGCGCCGCGGGGCGGGCGCCCCATACTATCGGTTTCCCCCCGCCGCTTCAAACGACGCTTTCCGATTGCATGCGGAAATGTCCCGGGTTCGGTCCCAGATCTTCGCCTCCAGGCCGGCCTTCCGGTCACTTGGGAAGCGCGACCTCCATCTCGCGCCCACCATAACCGTGGACGCTATCGTGGGCGCGGATTCGGACCCGAGCGATCCCGGCCGGGATCTTGACGCCGGCGAGGCTGCGGGTGAAGGGCTGCTCGTTCACATGCGGGTGGAGAAGAACCCGCCGGGCGAGCACCGTTCCGTCCGGCCCCAGCACCTCCCAGGCGTCGGCGTAATGGTCCCAGCCCGCATCGGCGTGGCGCAGAGCGACGTCGAAGCGATAACCGCCGGCGCGGTCGCCTGCGACCGCGACCCCGACCACGTCGGCTTCGCCGGCGGCGGCGGCAACGCTGTACAGAAGCGCGGCCGCCGTCGATACTGCAAGGCCGACCTTGCGGAGGGTTGACATGATCCGGCTTTCCTCGCTCTGCGTGTACTGCGGCGCGGCCACGGGCGACGATCCGGCCCATCGAGCCGTCGCCGAAGCGTTCGGGCATGCGCTCGGCGCGCGCGGCGTGCGCCTCGTCTATGGCGGCGGCCGCGTCGGCCTGATGGGCGTTCTCGCCGATGCGGCAATCGCCGCAGGCGGCAGTGTAACCGGAATCATCCCCCGCCATCTATACCGCCGCGAGGCCGCCCACGGCGCGGTGGACGAACTGATCGTCGTCGACAGCATGCATGCGCGCAAAAGCCGCATGTTCGCGCTCGCCGACGCCTTCGTCGCGCTGCCGGGCGGGCTCGGGACGCTTGATGAAACCATCGAGGTCATCACCTGGCGCCAGCTCGGCCTTCACGACAAGCCGATCGTGATCCTGGACGCGAACGGCTACTGGAAACCGCTGATCGCGCTTGTCGAGCACGCCATCGCGGCCGGCTTCGCCCGCGCCGAGGCGCGGCGCTTGTTCGCCGTGGTCAGTCGGGTCGAGGATGTCTTCGCGGCGATCGCCGCGGCCGAATCCCCGCGCGTCTCGGACGACCGACGCCGGTTCTGAGCCAAGCCCGCGGCGGACAGGGCGAATGGACCCGGACGCCTTTGCACCCGCGCGACGCGATGATATTGTGCGCCGCACCAATAGGCCCGGCACCATCCACGTGACCAGTCAAGGAGACCCGCCCATGGCAAAGATCAAGGTCGCGAACCCCATCGTCGAGATGGACGGCGACGAGATGACCCGCATCATCTGGGCGTTCATCAAGGAACGGCTCATCCTGCCCTATCTCGACATCGAGCTTCGTTATTACGACCTCGGGATCGAAAACCGCGACGCGACCGACGATCAGGTCACGGTCGATGCGGCCAACGCCATCAAGGAGGTCGGCGTCGGCGTCAAATGCGCGACGATTACGCCCGACGAAGCGCGGGTGAAGGAGTTCAACCTCAAGAAGATGTGGCGCTCGCCCAACGGGACGATCCGCAACATCCTGGGCGGCACCGTGTTCCGCGAGCCGATCCTGTGCCGCAACATTCCGCGCCTGGTGCCGGGCTGGACCCAGCCGATCGTGATCGCCCGCCACGCCTTCGCCGACCAGTACCGGGCGACCGATTTCCGCGTGCCCGGCCCGGGTCGGCTGACCATGCGCTTCGAGCCCGAAGACGGCGGCGCGCCGATCGAGCGCGAGGTCTTCGCCTTCCCCGGCTCGGGCATCGCCATGGGCATGTACAACCTCGACGACTCGATCCGCGGCTTCGCGCAGGCGAGCTTCAACTACGCGCTCGACCGCGGCTGGCCGGTCTACCTCTCGACCAAGAACACCATCCTCAAGGCCTACGACGGGCGCTTCAAGGATCTGTTCCAGGAGGTCTTCGACGCCGAGTTCGCCGACCGCTTCGCCGAGAAGGGGCTCGCTTACGAGCACCGGCTGATCGACGATATGGTCGCCTGCGCGCTCAAGTGGAACGGCGGGTTCGTCTGGGCGTGCAAGAATTACGACGGCGACGTGCAGTCGGACATCGTCGCCCAGGGCTTCGGCTCGCTCGGCCTGATGACCTCGGTGCTGATGAGCCCCGACGGCCGCACGGTCGAGGCCGAGGCCGCCCACGGCACGGTGACGCGGCACTACCGCGAGCACCAGAAGGGCAACGAGACCTCGACCAACCCGATCGCCTCGATCTTCGCCTGGACCCGGGGCCTCGCCCATCGCGCCAAGCTCGACGGCACGCCTGAGGTGGCGCGCTTCGCCGAGACCCTCGAGCGGGTCTGCGTCGAGACCGTCGAGGCGGGCTACATGACCAAGGATCTCGCGTTGCTGATCGGCAAGGACCAGAAATGGCTGACCACGCGCGAGTTCCTCGACAAGCTCGACGAAGGGCTCAAGGCGGCGATGGCCGCCTGGGCCTGAGCGCGCGCCGCTTGAGCTAAGAGCGGCGGGCGGGGTCGGCCGCGCGCTTAAGCCGCGAGCGCGCGTTCGATCGCGGCGAGCGCGGCCTCGGCCTTGTCGCCGTCGGGGCCGCCGGCCTGGGCCATGTCGGGCCGGCCGCCCCCGCCCTTGCCGCCCAGCGCCTGAGCGCCGAGGCGGGCGAGATCGACCGCGCTGAAGCGGCCGGTCAGGTCGTCGGTCACCCCGACGACGAGCGCCGCTTTGCCGTCGTTGACCGCGACCAACGCGACCACGCCCGAGCCCAGCTTACGTTTGAGGTCGTCGGCGAGGCCGCGGAGCGCCTTGGGCGGCGTGCCGTCGAGCCGGCGGGCGGCGAGCTTGACGCCGGCCACCTCGCGCACCGCATCGTCCCCGCCGCCGGTCGCGAGCCGGCGGCGCAACGCGATCAGCTCGTTCTCGAGCCGGCGGCGTTGGGCGATCAGCGCCTCGATCCGCTCGGGCAGCTCGCGCGGCGTGGTCTTAAGCGCCGACGCCGCGGCTTCGAGCAGCGCCTCGCGCGCGTTGACGTAATCGAGCGCCGCCTCGCCGGTGAGCGCCTCGATCCGGCGCACGCCGGCGGCGATCGCGGTTTCGGCGACGATCTTGAACAGGCCGATATCGCCGGTGCGGCGGACATGGGTTCCGCCGCAGAGCTCGAGCGAGTAGGGCTTGGCCTCCTCGCCCTTTTCGGCCTCGTCGAGATCGAGGCCCATCGCGAGAACCCGCACCTCGTCGCCGTAGTTCTCGCCGAACAGGGCCATCGCGCCCTTGGCCACGGCCTCGTCGGGGCTCATGAGCGTGGTCTCGACCGGCGTATTCAGCCGGATCTGGCGATTGACGTCGGCTTCGATCGCGGCGATGTCGTCCGCGCCGAGCGCCCGGGGATGGCTGAAGTCGAAGCGCAGCCGGTCGGGCGCGACGAGCGAGCCTTTCTGGACCACATGGTCGCCGAGCCGGCGGCGCAGCGCCGCGTGCAAGAGGTGGGTCGCCGAATGGTTGGCCCGAATCCGCGCCCGGCGCGCGCCGTCGATGCGCAACTCGACCGCGTCGCCGACCCGGAGCCGGCCCGACTCGATGCGGCCGAAGTGAACGTGAAGATCGCCGAGCATCTTTTGGGTATCGCGCACCGCGATGCGCAACCCCCCGCCGCCGACAATTACGCCGGTGTCGCCCTGTTGGCCGCCCGATTCGCCGTAGAAAGGGGTCTGATTGACGACCACCGCGACGTCCCCCGTCGCGGCTTCGTCGACCCGCTGGCCATCGACGACGAGGGCCTCGACGCGGGCCTCGGCGGCCTCAACCGCGTAGCCGAGGAACTCGGTCGCGCCGATGTCCTCGCGGATCTCGAACCAGATCCTTTCGGTCGCGGTCGCGCCCGAGCCCGCCCAGGCCTTGCGGGCCTCTTCGCGCTGGCGCGCCATCGCCGCATCGAAGCCCGCCCGGTCGACCGAGCGCCCCTGGCCGCGAAGCACGTCCTCGGTAAGATCGAGCGGGAACCCATAGGTGTCGTAAAGCTTGAACGCGACCTCGCCGGGAAGCGGCTGACTGGGGGCGAGCTTGGCCGTGGCCTCGTCGAGGAGGCGAAGGCCGCGATCGAGAGTCCGCTTGAAACGAGTCTCTTCGAGCTTGAGGGTTTCCGTGATCAGGGCCTGGGCCCGCGCGAGCTCGGGGTAAGCCTGGCCCATCTGAGCGACCAGCGCCGGCACGAGCCGCCACATGAGCGGCTCCCGGCAGCCCATCATGTGGGCGTGGCGCATGGCGCGGCGCATGATCCGGCGCAGCACGTAGCCGCGCCCCTCGTTCGAGGGCGTGACCCCGTCGGCGATCAGGAAGCTCGTCGCGCGCAAATGGTCGGCGATAACCTTGTGGGCGGCGCGGTGAGGGCCGTCGACGGGAACGCCGGTGATGTCGGCGGCGGCCTCCATCAGCGCCCGCATGAGGTCGATATCGTAGTTGTCGTGGACGCCTTGCAGAACGGCCGCGACCCGCTCAAGCCCCATGCCGGTATCGATCGAAGGCTTGGGCAGCGGAATCCGCTCGTCGGGGGCGACCTGTTCGAACTGCATGAAGACGAGGTTCCAGATCTCGACGAAGCGATCCCCGTCCTCGTCGGCGCTGCCGGGAGGGCCGCCGGGCACGTCGGGTCCATGATCGTAGAAGATCTCGGAGCACGGCCCGCAAGGCCCCGTATCGCCCATCGCCCAGAAGTTGTCCGAGCCCGCGATCCGGATCACCCGGTCCTCGGGCAGCCCGGCGATTTTGCGCCAGAGATCGTAGGCCTCGTCGTCGTCGATGTAGACGGTGGCGAGCAGGCGCTTGGGCTCGAGCCCGAACTCCTTGGTCACCAGGTTCCAGGCGAGTTCGATGGCCACGTCCTTGAAGTAGTCGCCGAACGAGAAGTTGCCCAGCATCTCGAAGAAGGTGTGGTGCCGGGCGGTGTAGCCGACGTTGTCGAGGTCGTTGTGCTTGCCGCCCGCGCGCACGCATTTCTGCGCCGTCACCGCCCGCTTGTAGGGCCGGCTCTCGGCCCCGGTGAACACGTTCTTGAACTGCACCATGCCCGCGTTGGTGAACATGAGCGTGGGGTCGTTGTGGGGCACCAGCGGGCTCGACGGCACGATTCGATGATCGTGGCGCGCGAAATAGTCGAGAAAGGCGGTCCGAATGTCGTTCGTAGTTTGCATGGCGATCGATCCGGCAAAAAGCGCCAAACACACCCCTCCCGGCTCGCGCAGCGGCCGCCGTCGCGAGGCCCGAGAGCGGCGCGGGCTCCCAGGCATCGCTATTTAGAGCATATCCGGGTTCGAGGAAACCACTCTGCCGGAGACACCCCCCGCCTTGCCCCGGGGGCCGGCCCGGCCGCGCCGCTCCGGCCCGCCGTCGAGGCCGATCAGCCTTCGACGGCCTGGGAGGGCGGCGGCCCGGTCAGGCTCGCCTCGGCGACGAGGCCTGCGTTCTCGCGAATCCGCGCCTCGATGGCGTCGGCGATGTCGGGGTTGTCCTTGAGAAACTGCTTGGCGTTCTCGCGCCCCTGGCCGATCCGCTGGCTGTCGTAAGAGTACCAGGAGCCCGACTTCTCGACGACGCCGGCCTTGACCCCGAGGTCGAGAAGCTCGCCCGCCTTCGAGATTCCTTCGCCGTACATAATGTCGAACTCGACCGTCTTGAACGGCGGGGCCATCTTGTTCTTGACCACCTTGACCCGGGTCTGGTTGCCGACGATCTCGTCGCGGTCCTTGATCGCGCCGATGCGGCGGATGTCGAGCCGCACCGAGGCGTAGAACTTGAGCGCGTTGCCCCCGGTCGTGGTCTCGGGGTTGCCGAACATCACCCCGATCTTCATGCGGATCTGGTTGATGAAGATGACCAGGCAACGGGAGCGCGCGATCGACGAGGTGAGCTTGCGGAGCGCCTGGCTCATCAACCGCGCCTGAAGTCCGACATGGGCGTCCCCCATCTCGCCCTCGAGCTCGGCGCGCGGCACGAGCGCGGCGACGCTATCGATCACGAGGACGTCGATCGCCCCCGACCGCACCAGGGTATCGGCGATCTCGAGCGCCTGTTCGCCGGCGTCGGGCTGCGAGATCAGAAGCTCGCCCACGTCCACGCCGAGCTTCTGCGCGTAGGACGGATCGAGCGCATGCTCGGCGTCAATGAAGGCGCAGGCGCCGCCTTCGCGCTGGGCCTCGGCCACGGCGTGCAGCGCCAGCGTCGTCTTGCCCGAGCTTTCGGGGCCGTAGATCTCGACGATCCGTCCCCGCGGCAACCCCCCGATCCCGAGCGCGATGTCAAGCCCGAGAGAGCCGGTTGGAATGGCCTCGACCTCGACCACGCTGTCGCGCTGGCCGAGCTTCATCACCGAGCCCTTGCCGAACGCGCGCTCGATCTGGCTGAGCGCTGCGTCGAGTGCCTTCTGCTTGTCCATGTTCCCTTTCTCGACCAGGCGAAGCGGCGCCTCTGTCATGATCGTCTCCCTTATCCCACAGCCCCTACGGCAATGCAATCGCCCCTAAATGTACATGTTTTGTTCACAAATGCAAGGTCTTTTTACGGTATTGATTTTATAGACAAAATCTAGACAAGTTCGGGCAATGTTCGCGCCTCGCGATGCGCTGGCGCGCATTCGTCCCCGGCAGGCTGCGATCAGCCCGCGCCCGCCTTCAGCGTCTCCTTCACCTTGGCGGCGAGCTGGGTGAGGCTGAACGGTTTGGGCAGAAAGTCCACGTCCTCTGCGCCGTCCAGCTTCTCGGCGAAGCTTTCCTCGGCGTAGCCGGAGATGAAGATGACCTTGAGGCTGGGCCGCATGGCGCGCACTTCTTCGACGAGCCGGGGGCCGTCCATCTGGGGCATGACCACGTCGGTGATCAGAAGGTCGATGGCGCCGTCGTGGGATTTAAGCACTTCGAGCGCCGCCTCGCCCGAATCGGCTTCGAGCACCGTGTAGCCTTTGCCCCGCAGCGCCCGGGCCCCGAACACGCGCACGCTGTCTTCGTCCTCGACCAGCAGGATCGTGCCTTTCCCGGTGAGATCGCGCGCCGGCGCGCGTCGCGTTCCGCCTTGGGCCGCCTCGATCTCTTCGGCGCTCGGCTGGTGACGGGGCAGGAAGATGCTGAACCGCGCGCCTTGGCCAGGTTCGCTATCGACGAAGATGTAGCCGCCGGTCTGCTTGATGATGCCGTAGACGGTCGACAGCCCGAGCCCGGTGCCCGCGCCCACCTCTTTGGTCGTGAAGAAAGGATCGAAGATCTTGCCCAGGTTCTCCTTGGGGATTCCGACCCCAGTATCGCTGATCTCGATCAGCACATACTCGCCGGGCGGCAGCAGGTCGGGTCCGACAGAGGCGGTTTCGGACGACGTTACGTTGGCGGTGCGGATCGTGAGCACGCCGCCGTCGGGCATGGCGTCGCGGGCGTTGACCGCAAGGTTGATGATGACCTGCTCGATTTGCCCTTGGTCGGCCTTAACGCTGCCGAGATCGCGGGCGTGGATCAGCTTGAGCTCGATGTTAGCCCCGATCAGGCGGCGCAGGAGGTTGGAGAGCTCGGCGAGCACATCGGTCAGCACCAGAACCCGGGGCTGCAAGGTCTGGCGTCGCGAAAACGCGAGGAGCTGGCGCACCAGCCCGGCCGCGCGATTGACGTTCTGCTTGATCTGCATGATGTCGCCGAACGACGGATCGCCCGCCTGATGGCGCATCAGAAGAAGATCGCAAAACCCCATCATCGCGGTCAGCAGGTTGTTGAAATCATGCGCGATGCCGCCGGCGAGCTGGCCCACCGCCTGCATCTTCTGGGATTGGAAGAACTGGGCCTCGAGGCTTTTCTGCTCGGTCACGTCGATGAGGTGCACGATAATTCCGGCCACCGCGCCGTCTTCGCCTTCGAGGGGGTGCGCGTAAAGCGTCGCGATCGCCTCGCGCGGCCGGTCGAGCCGGACCTCGATCGGGCTCGCGCCGTCGGAGCCGCGGGTGGTCGAGGAAAGCCGCTCGGCGAGCGCGTCGCGGTCGCGCGGGGCAACCAGATCGATCAGCGGTTCGCCGATCGGATCGGTCCCGGGTTCGCCGATCATGGCGCGGAAGCTTTGGTTGCACTCGACCACTCTGCCGTCGAGGCCGATCAACGCAATCCCGATGGGAGCGGCGTCGAAGTAGCGGGCCTGGCGAAGCTCGGCTTCGGAGGTGGTCGAGGACGGCGCGCCCTGCGCGCCGTCGACCAGAACCAGACGCGTGAAAGAAGCGCCGTCAGGCGCGCGGCCCGGGCTTTGATAGCCGATGCGCTCGAGCCGCTCGCCCGAACGGCTGCGGAGCACGACGCGTCCGACCGTGATCTCCGCCTCTGGCGCAAACGACGGCGGCGCATCCTCGGGATCGAGGAAATCGTCGATTCGCGCGCCTTCCGCGGAAAGGGTCGCGGCCTCGGCCCCGAGCCAGCGGGCGAGCGTCGCATTGGCGTAGCGGAGAGTGCCGTCGGCGTCGAGCGCGCAGACCCCGACCGGCAGGCCATCGATAAACCGCGCGAGCCGGTCGCGTTCGGCGCGGAGCGCATCGGCCTTTTCGGTCGCCGCAGCGGCGCGAGCCTCGGCTTCGGCGCAAGCGCGCATGGCGGCGGCGGCGCGCGCATCGACCCGGTTGAGCGCGACCATGGCAAGGGCGCCCGCAAAGACCATGAACAGCGCCGCCGGGGTCGCCACCTGGTCGGCGCCGCTTGCGCGCAGGCCAAAAAAGACGGCGAGGGCGGCGAGGGCGAACGCCGCTCCCGGCGCCCAGGCGAGCCTCCGCGATGCGCGCGACGGCGTTGCGGGAGTGTCCGTCAGCTCGACCGGGGAGTCCATAAGGGCTTTATTCCGCGAAGGCTTCGTTCCCGCCCCTACCGGGCGCGTCGCCGGGGCATTTTGCGTTTCAGTTTCCAAACGTAGCTTATCACCTCGGCGACGACCTTGTAAAAAGTCTCGGGGATCTCCTGGTCGATCTCGACGCCGCCGTAGAGCGCGCGAGCAAGGGGCGGGTTCTCGACGATGGGCACGTCGTTGTCCTCGGCCACCTTGCGGATGCGCAGCGCGACCGCGTCCACGCCCTTGGCGACGAGCCGCGGGGCCTCCATCTTGTCGGGGTCGTACTTGAGCGCAGTCGCGTAATGGGTCGGGTTGGTGATGACCACATCGGCCTCGGGCACCGCCGCCATCATGCGCTTCCGCGCGCGCTCCATGCGAAGCTGGCGCAGCCGCGCCTTGATCATCGGATCGCCTTCCGATTGGCGCAGCTCGTCCTTGATCTCTTGCTTCGACATCCGCATTTCCTTGCGGAACTCGAACACCTGATAGAGGAAGTCGAGACCCGCGATCACCGTGACCACGGCGACCACGCCGCCGAGCATGCGGAGCGTAAGCCGCCATAGGAGATCGACCGCTTGCGCCAGATCGAGCGCGGGCGAAGCGCTGATCCGACCGAGCTCGGGAATCATCACCAGGGCGGCGACCACGCCGACGATCGCGAACTTGAGCACGCCCTTGGCGAACTCGACCAGCGAGCGCGCCGAGAACAAGCGCTCGAATCCCTTGACGAGCGAGATGTTCTCAAGCTTGGGCTTGATCTTCTCGACCGAAGCGACGGGGCCGTGCTGAACCAATGCCGAGCCGACCGCAGCCGCGGTGAGAAGCCCGGCCACCGGCAAGAGCGCGACCACGGCCCGCCCGAATATCCCGGCCATCATCGCGCCCAGCGCCGGCGTGCCCGCGCGGGTCGTCGCGAGCTGGTCGAAGGCGATCGCGAGCGCGTTCGCGATTTCGCGCGTTACCGAAGGCCCGACGGCGAGGATGGCGATGGTCCCGGCGAGAATCATGAACCAATGGTTGACCTCGCGCGAGGTGACGACCTGCCCCTTCTCGCGCGCGTCGCGGAGACGCTTTTGGGTCGGCTCTTCCGTCTTTTGCGAGCGATCCTCGCCTTCCGCCATCGCCTAGCCGCCTCCGGGAAGCTGAGCCACGCCCGCTTCGAAGTAGTCGAGATACCAGTACATCATGCCCGAGAACGAGATCATCAGAACCCAGAAGCCGAGCATGATTTGAAGCGGCACGGCGACGAAAAACACCTGAATCTGGGGCATCAGCCGACCGAGAAGCCCAAGCCCGATGGTGAACAGAAGCCCGACCAGAAGCACTGGCATGGCGACCTGGAGAGCGACCACGAAGGCGCCGGTGATGACCTCGATCGCTTGCTCCGCGAAATCGCCGACCGGCGGCAGCCCCCCCGGCGGCAGGGCGTCGTACGAGCCCACCAGCGCCCGAATCAAAAGGTGGTGGAGGTTGCTCGCGAACAGGAGCGTCAGCCCGCCAAGCGTGAAGAGCCGGCTGAGCATGACCCCCTGCTCGCTCTGGGTCGGCGCGAAGGCGACCGCTGCGCCGAGCCCCGATTGGTAGGCGACCGCGAAGCTCGCAAGGTGCAACGCGTTCAACATCAGCCGCGCAAGGCCGCCGATGAACAGACCGACCGCGATCTCGCCGCCGAGCACAATAGCGAGCGCGAGCGGACTTGCCGGCTCGGCCGGCAGCAGAGGCTCGGCGATCGGGGTGACCAGAAGGCTGAGCGCGAGCGCGAGCGCGAGCCGGGTTCGAGAAGGGACGAACACGTCGCCGAACGGCGGCAGCAGCATCAGCGCGGCGCCGAGACGGGCGAAGACCACCAGAAAGGCGAACAGGTTCGCGTTGAGGATCTCGGCGAGCATGGGCTAGGCCACCATCCCTTGGCCAAGCGCGGCCTAACCGATGCCGGCGACTCGGTCGAAGATCTCTCGGCCGAAGTTGAGCAGGCTCCCCATCATGAACGGCAGGAACACGATCAGCGCGAGCGCGGTGGTCACGATCTTGGGCACGAAGGAGAGCGTGAGCTCCTGCATCTGGGTCAGCGCCTGGAACAGCGCGATCACGAGGCCCGAGAGCAACGCGACGGCCAGCAGCGGCCCTCCGACCTTGAGCAAGGTGAAAATGGCCTCGTTGCCGACCTCGATAACGTCAGCGGGGGTCATGCGGATTCTCCGCGCAAGGCGAACGCGGCGCTCTAGATCGGCATCCGCATGATTTCCTGATAGGCCTGGATCACCCGATCCCGAATGGCCACAACCGTTTGCAACGTAACTTCGGCATTGGTCACGGCGGTCACGACCTCGTTGAGATCGGCCTGATTGGCGACCGCTTGAAGCGCGACGCCCTCGCTCTTGCGGCCGGCTTCGACCGCATCGCCGAGCGCGTTCTTGACGAGATCGGAAAACCCCGGCCCCTTGGGCTCGGCGACGGCGGCCGCGTCCGGACCGTTCAGCGCGCGGGTGGCGGCCTCGCGATAGGCGGCGATGGCGTTGGCGAAGTTCACGGTCATACGGTTACGCTCCCTGGCTGGCTCCGGAGGGGCGCGGGCCGTGCAGCGGCGCCCGCCGGAGGCTGTGGTCGGCTATGGGGACGGACGCGTTCAGCGCTCCAGAAGCCCGATCGTCTGTTGAACGATCGACCGCGAAGCCTCGATCACGCTTAGATTCGCTTCGTAGCTGCGCAGCGCCTCGCGCATGTCGGTCATCTCGATCAAGCTGTTGACGTTGGGCGTCAGCACATAGCCGTCGGCGTCGGCCGCCGGATGGCCGGGGTCGTAGCGCTTGCCGAAGGGCGAGGAGTCCACTCGCACCCCGGCCACCGTAACCTTGCGAATGCCGAGATCGCGATCGAGCACGTTGGCGAAGGTCACCACCTTGCGCCGGTAAGGCGCGCCGCCCGGCGCTTGGGCGGTGGTGCCCGCGTTGGCGATGTTCTCGGCGATCACGCGCAACCGCGTGCTCTGGGCGCGCAGCCCGGCGGCGGAAATCTGGAAGGTCTTGACCAGGTCCATCCGGCAATCCTTTCGACGTCACCTGCCGGCGCGCGGCTTATGCCCGCGCCGTCACGCGCCCGGCCGTCCGAGCGCGGTTTTAATCATGTTCACGTGCTTGCGGTAGAGATCGGCCATCAGCCGATAGTCCATGACGGTCTTGGAGACCTTCATGAGCTGTTCTTCGAGAACGACCGCATTGCCGGTCGGCGTGACCTCGTAAACGTCGCGCTCCTTCTCGGCCGCGAACCGCGGCTTGGGGGAATCGGTCCCTTGAAGATGGGCGGCGTTGGTCACCCTGAGCGCGAGCTTGCCGTCGGCCTCGGCGAGCCTGCGCCGGAAGTCGAGCGGCTTGAGGTCGCGGGGCGTGTACCCCGGCGTGTCGGCGTTGGCGATGTTCTGGGCGAGCACCTGCTGACGCTGGCCCAGCCAGGCCATGCGCTTGGTCAACGCCGAGAAAATCTGGAACTTTCCGAGATCCATAAGCCTCGCGGTCGTTCGCAGCCGTCCTGGCCAACCGCGGCGCTTCCTGCGCGAGGCCATAATCGTCAATACCGGTAAAGAATGCGTAAAAGACCCGTAAAATCGCCGCCGTGGCATCGCCGCGGCACACGGGCGGATTGACGTTTGCCGTCATAGACTATCATTAACTACCATTAAGAGGATCGAGACACGCCGATGAAGACCCCGCCCCATCCGGGCCTGTCCGTGCGTCACGATTGCCTCGAGCCTCTGGGGTTCAGCGCGACGGAAGCGGCGAAGAAGCTCGGCGTCAGCCGCAAGCAACTGTCCGACATCGTGAACGGCCATTCGGGCATCTCGCCTGAGATGGCGATCCGTCTCGATAAGGCGTTTGGCGGCGGCGCGGACACGCAGTACCGCCTCCAGGCGACCTACGACCCCGCCCAGGCGATGAAGAAAGCTGATCAGATCAAGGTCGGACGGCTGTCTCCGGCGGCATGATGCGGCGCGCGCATTCCCGACCGCCGGATCGATTTTCGCTGACACGACCGTCGGGCCTGCGGTACCTTGGTCCAGCGTTAACGTGGTTAACGGATCAACCGGGCCAGGAAGGGCCAGACAATGCTTTACCTTACGCGGAAGGTCGGCGAATCGGTCATCATCAACAACACGATCGAGCTTACCGTGGTCGAGGTGCGGGGGAAATCGGCCAAGCTCGGCTTCACCTTCCCGCCCGACGCTTCGGTGCTGCGCAAAGAGCTGTTCGAGCGCATCCGCGAGGAGAACATCGCCGCCGCCCGGGGCGAAGACGGAATGGCGCCGCTCCCGCCCGAAGACGGCGAATAGCCCCGGTGGCCGCGCCTTCTGGATGCTCCTAAGGTGTTGTAAACCCTTTAATCTCCATTAAACCTTTCTTAAGCATACGGCGGCGACACTGACCGAGCGCCGGCGCGTTCCTTGCCGGTGCTGAGAGTGGAGCACCCCATGACCGAGGCCGTCGAACCATCCCGCCTGTCCCAGGTCGCCGTCGCCCTTCGCCGCGATCCCGATCGCGATCAGGCCCCGCGCATCACCGCGACAGGGCGCGGCGCGGTGGCCGAACAGATCCTCGCCATCGCCTTCGCCCACGGCGTGAAGGTGCGCGAGGACGCCGATCTCGCCGAAGCGCTCGCCACTCTCGAGCTGGATTCGCCGATCCCGCCGGCGGTGTTCGCGACGGTGGCCGAGATCCTTGCTTACGTCTATCGGGCGAACGCGCGCGCGGGCGCCGCCGCCACCGGCCCCGCCTTCGCGGACGCCGCCGAGGGACGCGCGCCATGACCGCCGCCGAGATCGACCGCCGGCTCGAAGAGGCCGCCGCGCTGGTCCGCGCCGCGCGCGAGGCCCTCGCCCAGAAGCGTCCGGTCGCGCTCGACCGCCTGGCCGAGCTGGTGGACGACGCCTGCGCCCGCCTCGCTCGGCTGCCCAGGGCCGAGGCGCAGGCCTTCAAAAGCCGTCTCGTCGCGCTTTACGACGACCTCGACTCCCTCGCCAAGGAGACGGCGCGCGAGTACGCCCATCTCAAAGGCGCGCTGGGCGATCTCGGCGTTCGCGACCGCGCCTTGCTCGCCTACGCCAAAACCCAGCGCGACGGCGGCTGACCGCAGAGGCCGGAGCGTCGGATGGAGCTTACGAGTTATCTGCGTTTCGTCGCCGCCCTCGCCTTGGTGCTCGGCCTGATCGGGCTCGCCGCTTGGGCGGTCCGACGGTTCGGATTCGCCGGCCGAATCCCGATGACGGGCAGCCGTCAACGGCGTCTGCGGGTGGTCGAAATCACGCCGCTCGATCCCAAACGACGGCTGGTTCTGGTCGCCCGCGACGAGATCGAGCACCTGCTTCTGCTCGGGCCTGCGGGCGATGTGGTGATCGAACGCGCCATCGCCGCGCCGGACCAAACCGAACGGCTCGCGGCCGAACCGGCGGCGGCGCCGGTCGACGAGGCCGCGCCATGACCGGCGCGCGCGCCCGCCGGCGCCGGAAGGGGCTGTTGATCGGGCTCGTTGCGGGGCTCGCGCTCGTCGCTCTCGCCCCCGCGGCGAGCGCCCAGACCCTGAGCCTCGACCTCGGCGACGGCGCGAGCTTCACCGGCCGGATCATGCAGCTCATCGCGTTGATCACGGTGTTGAGCCTTGCGCCGTCGATCCTGGTCGTGGTGACCTCGTTCACGCGCATCGTCGTGGTGCTCGCGATCATCCGCAGCGCGCTCGGCATGCAGCAGACGCCCCCCAATGCGGTGCTGATCAGCCTCGCGCTGTTTCTCACCGCCTTCATCATGGCTCCGACCTTCCAGCGCGCCTACACCGACGGCATCCAACCGTTGATCGAAGACCGAATCGACGAGGCCCAGGCCTTCGACCGGACGGTCGCGCCGATTCGCGCGTTCATGATGAAGCAGGTCCGCGAGGACGACCTCGCCCTGTTCATGGACGTCGCGAACGTCGGGCCGGTCGACGGACCCGAGGCGGTGCCGCTGAAGACTCTGGTGCCCGCCTTCATCATCTCCGAGCTGCGGCGCGCCTTCGAGATCGGCTTTTTGATCTTCATCCCCTTCGTCGTCATCGACATGGTGGTGGCTTCGGTGCTCATGTCGATGGGCATGCTGATGCTGCCGCCGGTGATGATCTCGCTGCCCTTCAAGCTGATCTTCTTCGTCCTCGTCGACGGCTGGCACATGATCGCGGGCAGCCTGATCCAGAGCTTCCAGACCTGATCCGACCGGCGCGGGCCGGCCGATACTTGGCGCGCCCTCGTTGGAATCAGTTGATCGCGCTCGGGGCGCCGGCCTTGGCCTTGAGCCGGGCGCGCATATCGGCCATGAAGGCCTCGAAGCCGTCGACCTGGGCGATCGCCGCGGGCAGATCGCGAAGGCTGAACTGCGAGCGGTCGACGTCGGCGGTGATGATGTCGAAGGTGTTGCGGTTGGGATCGCCCGCCATCACAGGACCGAACCGCTTGCGCAGCCGGGCCAGGGCCTTGCGGTCGGGGATCAGCGCGTAGGCCACCGCAAGCCGCAAGATGCGCCGGCTCACCCGAGGGTCGAGCGGCGTCGTGAGCTTCTCCCCGGCGAGAAGGTCGGACAGCGTGCGCGCCACCCGCGGCCAGTCGTTGGCGCGCCAGAAGATGTCGGCGCGCAGGAGCTTGGCGTCGCGGCTGTCATCGTTCTTGAGCAGGGCGAGCGCCTCCTCGTCGCGGCCGAGCTGAACCAAGGCCTGGGCGCGAAGATGGCGACGGCGTTCGACCAGAACGCTCGGCAGGTCGTTGATCCGGGACTTGTCGAGGGCTTCGATCGCTTTTTCCGCCTTGCGGTCCATGAGCCGGATACCGGCGAGCTGAGCGCCGGCGCGGGCCCGTTCGACCCCTTCGAGCCGATAGTTGACCTGATGTTCGAGAAGCTCGCCCGCCTGGTCCAAAAGATCGACCGCGACGAGCCGGTCGACCAGCGCCTGGATCACCCGATCGCCGCTGCTGCCCGCAGGCATGAGCTCGCGAAAGCCGTAGAACAGGGTCAGCACCTTGCGCGGCGGCAACTCGTCGATTGTGCCATTGAGGAACAGGTCGGCGAACATGGCGTTCATGCGGCCCGCAAGCCCGGCGGCCGCCGGATCATCGGCGAAATGGGTCACCGCCTCTTTCATGGCGAAGAGACCCTTCTCGTACGCCTTGTCGGCGAAGTAGATCTCGGCGAGCTTTTGCAGGACTTCAAGCTCGAATGAGTCGCCGCGCCAGACGTATCGCAGCCGCTCCAGGATGGCGGCCGCCTTCTTGCGGTCGATCTCGCCGGCGGCGAGCGCGACGAGCGTGCGCTGGTATTCGGCATGCGCCCGGGTATAGCGATCGGGGCTTTGGACCAGCTTGTCCCAGGTTGCGATGGCCTCGGCTTCATTGCCGTTCGCCTTCTGGATTCGGCCCGCAAGATAGGTTGCGCGATCGCGGGTCACAGGGGATGGATCGCCCCCCAGAACCGCGTCGAGGTAGCGGTTGGCGAGGTTCAGGCTGCCCGCGTCGATGGCCGCTTCGGCGGCGAGCAGGCCCACCTCTTCGCGGGCCGCGGATGGCAGGTCGCGCCAAAGCGCGCCTGCGCGGGTGAACTGAACCACGGCGCCGCCCGGATCGCCTTCGCGCGCGGCGAGCACGCCGCGCCAGAGCGCGACATCGTCGAAGCGGTCGAGCGCGCGGTTTTCCAGATCGAGCTTGGCCAGCCCGACGCGGCCCATCATGAGACGCGAAGCGCCGCGAATCATGCGCAGCGCCGGATCCTTGGCGACCTTGGGGTCGAGGCGCACGATCAGCCGCACCATGCCGAGCGCTTCGGGATAAAGACCGTTGGCGAACAAAAACCGAGCGTAGGCCATGCGCGCGCGCGTGCGCTGCGTGCTCGGCGCGGTGGCGACGGTGTTCTCCATTTCCTCTTCGGCGCGATAGAGCGCGCTATCGGGACGCTGAAGCGCCGCGATGTCGAACAGGGTGACCGCCGTGCGTTTGGCGCGGGATGCGTTTTCCGCCTCCGCGGTAGCGATCTCTTGCTTGGCGCGCGATTCGCTGTAGACGATCTCGACCCCCGAAAGCGATATGCGCACGCCGAGTCCGGGGGCCATGGGCCGCACGGCGATGCCTTGGACCGAAGCGAGAAGCTCGAAGGGCTTGAAAAAGCGCGGCTGGACGACCCCGGCGCCCGAGATGCGGACCGGCACCACCACCAACCGGGCGTCGTCGGAAGGATCGGCGAACTCGATCTCGCCCGCGACGTCGGCAACCGCGATCCGAACCCCCGAGCCCCGAGAACCGTCGTCGATCTCTTCGACCCTGAGCGCGGTCGGCGGGCTCGCATCGCGGGCGAAGGTCGCTACCCAGGCCTGCTCACGCCTGAGAAAGCTCACCTTGATCCCGGGGCGCAGGCGGAACCGAAGCACCGTAGCGTTCGGAATCGCAAACCGCGAGAACGACTCGTAAGCCGCGGTTTTGATCGCGTCGATACGGGCGGCGTCGACGGCAAAGACGCGCGGGAACGCCACCCAAAAAACACCATTGCGCACGAAAGCCGCCGCCGCAAGCCGCGCGCCGCCGATGAAACGGACCTCGGTCCGCTCGGCGGCGGCGCGAACGGTGATCCCGAGCTTCGGGGGTCCAAGAGCAAGCTGGGCCGCCGTCGCGCTGAGCGGCTTCGCGCGCACGACCTCGGCGGCCGTAACCACGTCGTCGGAGGCGGGCGCGTCGGACAGGGGCGCAGCGGTCGAGGACGCAGCGGTCGGGGGCGCGTCGTCCGCCGGAGAGTTAGAAGCCGCAGATTCCGCTTCCATTTTCGCCGGGGCCGGCGTCGTCGGAGGGCTCGGCCCTCCGGCCGGCTCGCCGCCGGCCGGCGCGGCCTTTCCATTCCCCGCCTCGGCGGCTGTCTCAGCGGACGGCGGAGGTTCGGAAACCGTCTTTGTCGGCGGCGGCTCGGAAGGCGTCGCGGCAGGCACCCGCGCGACTTCGAGCGGCGCGGCGGAGGCCGACGCGGCCTTTGGCCGGGTCGTTTGCGCAGACGCCGCCTTGACCGGCGCGGAGACCGGCGCGGCCGCTGGCGGCGTCGCCTTCTCGGGCTCGGGCTTAGGC
>CAYYWV010000005.1:25360-41855 GCA_964475385.1 uncultured Alphaproteobacteria bacterium
GCTTAGGCGCGGGCGCTTGCGTTTCCGCAACGGGATCGAGAAGATCAATCACCACTCCGGTGCCGGATCGGAAGTGGCGAATCCGCGCTCCAGGCGCAAGCGAGATCGTGACCAGCGTGCGTTTTCCTTCGATCCGGCTCTTCGCGCCCAGCACGTTGCGCGGCGGCGCGCCATTGACGCGCGCGAGCGCGATCTTCGCGGGCCGATCGAAGCGGAGCCGAACCACGCCATCCTTTCGCGAAACGCGGTAATCGACGCTCTCGCGCCAGTCGAACACCAGCCGGCTGTATCCTCGATGCGCGCCAACGCGGACGCCGACGCGGGGAACGGCGCGCGCGGCCGCGGCGGTTTCGGCGGTCTTGGCGGTCCGTGCAGCCGCGGGCGGGCGGCCGAGCAGGTCGATGACGATCGACTTCTCGTAGACGAAGCTCCGAAGCGTAAACGGGCCAGTCAGCGAAAACCGCGCCGTCCGTCCATCGTTCTCCACACGGGCGTCGCGGACATAGGCGCCGAGAATGCGCGGCACCGAAACCAGCGGCGTTTCGATCCGGCGCGCGAAGGTGACGCGGAGAACGTCGCCCTCGATCCGCGCCCGATAGGCGACGGGCGTCGGCCAGTCGAACACGATTCGTCCAAACCCGTCGTGGGCGGCGGCGCGCAGTCGCAGGGCATCGGATGCTGCGGGGCTCTCCGTAACGACGGCGAAGACGAGCGCCAGCGCCAGCGCAAGAGCGCGGCCGGCGCCCCGACCGAGCCTGTCCTTACGGGCCATTGCCGCCTCCGTCGTCGATCGCCTCGCCGACAACCACGTCGATTCGCGGTCCGCCGGGGATGGCTTCTTCGCCGACCGTCGCCGGCGCATCGGGAGCGCCGACCCGGCCGAGAACCACGAGCGGCCGGGTGAGCCCGGCCTTGCGCAGAACGCGGGCGAGCGCGCGGGCGGCATCGACCGCCTCGGCCCACGCTTTTCCATAGGTCGGATCGCCGGCCAGAGGAATCTCTCCGTGACCGATGATCTCGACCCGGTTGGTGATGAAGCGCAGCGATTCGGCCAAAAGGCCCGAGGCGCGGCGACCGGCGTCGGTCAACCGTCCACTCGGCGTGAACACGAGATCGGATGGCAGGCTGATGACCAGCCGGTCGTCGAGCCGCAGTAGAACGGCCCGATTGAGCACGCCATCCTTGCGGACCTTCTGGGACAGAAGCGCGTGCAGATAGTCGAGATCGGCGGCGTCGGGATTAGCGCGGGTCTCGACCGTGCGGTCCGTCATCCGGGACGCCGCATCGGCGCCGCGGCTCGGATTGAGACGCTGGGACAGCGCGTTGACCACGTCGTTCCACGACGGCTCCTTCACCGAAGACATCGCGAACAGCATCACGAAGAAGGTGAGCATCAGCGATACGAGGTCGGCGAACGAGATCAGCCACTGCTTGCTCGAACGCGGCGGAGGCGGCGGTGGAGGCGGGCCGCGCATGGCTCACTCGCCGACGTCAGCAGGGATAGCAGGCGCCGTCGAGACGCCCCCCACATCGCGCTCGTAGAAGGCGAGCCGGACCAGCCCCGGCCGCCCCTCGGCGATCCCGGCGGAGATACGGGCAGGCGTTACGCCGCGATCGACCAGGGCGCGCGCGAATGCGCCGGCGCGGGCGAGCGCAAGCGCGCGGACCGGAGAATCCCCTTCGGCCCGCGCCGCTTCGGGGGTTACGAAGACGGTGATTTCGGTTTCGAATACGATCCCTGGGCGCTCATGGGTGAGGATCGTCGCGAGACGCTCGAGAAAGTCCGTCTCCTGGGCCTGGAGAAGGCTGCCGCCGGAGACGAAAACTTCGTCGGCCGGAACCTCGAACACGAGGCTGCCGAACGGTTGATACGGGGAGATCCGCGCCAACGGGAACGTCGACTGGAACAGCCCGCGCATGCTTTTCTCGGCCGTCCCGGACGTCCAGTAGACGCCGGTTCCAAAGGTGTAGTCGAGCGGTCCGGTCACCACAAGCGCATTCTCGGAAAAGGTGCTGCCCAGGCTGCCGAGCACGGCCTTGGCCCGGTCTTCCTCGCGCTTCGAGATCGAGGTCAAAAGGATGAAGAAGGCGAGGACGATGAGGAACAGCGCGAGAAAGGTCTCGTTGGCCGTTTCCGCCGCCCCGCCCGGTGCAATGCTGCGCCGCAGCCGCATGGCGGCCCCTTAGTCAAAGCTGGCGAGCAGCGCGTCGATCTCTTCCTGTCGGTTTCCTTCGCCGGCGAGCTGGGGCCCGTTGAGCAGCGATCTCTCGTCAGTGGGATCGGGCTTGGGGGGCTCCGCGTTGTTGCGGCGGCGGCGGACCTCGTCGCCGAAAACCTCGACCATACGGTCGAGCCGCTCCTCGATGTGCTTGAGCGTGGTGACGACCTTGCTGATGCGTTGCCCGGTCAGATCCTGAAAGCTGCACGCCTCGTAGATCCGAACGACCTGGTCGGTGATCGTAGCGGCTTCGAGCCGGGTCGCCTCGGCCTCGATCTTCTCGGCGGCGTCCAGAATGGTGCCCGTCGCTTCCTCGGTCGCCTTGACGATGGCGTCGAGCTGATCGGTGGCTGCTGGAAGGTGCTCTTGGCGAATGTCTTCGGGACAGAGAGCGGCGATCTCCTCGCGGGCGCCTCGAATGTAGGCCGCGAGATCGTCGAGCTCCTTGTACAGGCGGAGATCGAGGACGCTCATGTCGCCGTTGAGCGTGCCCAAAATGTTCGCGACCACCTCGGCGATCTCGTCGATGGCGACGGTATCGCCGCGTTCGACCCTGAGCGCCGCGACGCGACGTTCGATCTCGGGGGTCAATCCATAGCCTGCCATGGGATCGCTCGCGTTCGGGTTCAGAACTCGCCGAGAACGCTTTGGATCTTGGTCTTCAGCGTCTCGGCGTTGAACGGTTTCACGATGTAGTTGTTGACCCCGGCCTCCTTGGCGGCGATCACGTTCTCGGTCTTGCTTTCGGCGGTCACCATGATGAACGGCGTGTTCTTCAGCCGCTCGTCGGCCCGCACCTCGCGCAGAAGTTGCAGGCCGGTCATGGGCTCCATGTTCCAGTCGGAAATCACAAGCCCGAACTTGCCCTCGCGCAGCTTGGTCAACGCCTGGCTGCCGTCGGTCGCTTCGTGAACATTGGTGAACTTGAGCTGATTGAGAAGGTTGCGGATGATCCGCAGCATCGTCTTGTAATCGTCGACGATGAGAATCGGCATGTTCTTATCGACAGCCATCGAATGTCTCCGTTCTTCGACCCCAAGCGCCGGGTCTTGCCACGACTGGCGGCTAGGTTAACGGCGATTGGTTAAGCGATGGTTAGAACGCGGCCGGAAAGCGGGCGGCTCAGTTGACCTTGGCGGCCGCTCCGGACCGCCTGGCCTCGGGCGGAACTTCGCGCCGCTTGGCGAGCTCCAGGGTCACGGTGCGCGCCTTGTCCACATTCATCTTGGCGAGCACGAGCGCCGCTTTGGCCTCCTTCATCCGGTCTACGACCTCGATCAGCACCTTGAGGTCGAGCTTGTCGAAGATGCGCGCCGCATCCTTGGGCTTCATGCGCTCGTACATCTTCACGAGGCTCGCGATCTGGGCCTCGTTTTCGGCGTCGGCGCTCGCGAACATGCTCTCGATCGAGTCGCGCAGTTCTTTGAGCTTGGCGATCTTTTCGTCGAGACGTTTCTCGGCCGCGGCGAGCAGCTTTTCGCGCATGTCGAGATCGCGGGCGCGGGCCTCGATCTCGCGCCGGCGGGCGGCGAGGCTTTCGAGCACCTGGATCTCGGCCGGCGACAGGTCGGTCACGTCGATCTGTTCGGAACCCGAGGCCGGAAGGATGGGCGCATTGGCGCGGTTTTCCCCCGCCGCCCCCTCCGTCGCCGCGCCGTCGCCCGTCGCTTTGTTCTCGGCGCTGGCCGCGGGCGCGGCGCCGATCAGGTTGTCGGCGCCTTCCCACACCGCGCCGACGCGCACAACGAGCGCCAACGCGGCGACGGCGATGGTGATGGGAAGAAGCTTGATGGGAAGGCGCACCGTCTAGCCCCTTTGCGCGGCCCGAATCGCCCGGCGAAGGTCGCGCTCGACCGCCGATTCGGATCTCGCGCCGTCGACGGCTTCGTCATCCTTTCCGTTCGCGGCCGGTTCCGGAAAAGGCTCGATCCCAAGCGGCAGACGAGCGATGGAAGGGCCTTTCGGCCGAGGCGCGGGCTTGGCCCTCGTCCGCGCCGCGGACGCCGGGGGCGACGCGGGCGCGGTCGGCGCGCGGACCGAAGCGAGCCGATCGGCAAGACGTTCGGCGCGCTCGGTCAGAAAGGCGAGCTCGTCGACGATCGCCTGAGCGGTCGCCGCCTTTTCGTCGAGACGAACGCCGTGCTCGGCGCTTGCCGCGCTGAGCCGCGCGATGCTGTGCTCGGCCCGCGCGGTCGCCTCGCCAAAGGCCTCGATCATCCGCATGAATGCGCCTTGATCGGCGCGCAGCGCGCGCAGCTTACGCTCGAGAATCACGCAATAGGCGATCGTCGCAGCCAACAGCGCGATCATGACCACATCGAGCGCGAACGTCGTTGTCACTGGCTCCCCCCCAGACGTCGATAGGTTCGATTGACGCGGATCGCCATGTTGTCGTTGCGCCGCCCCATGAAGCCGCTCAGCATGGGCACGCCGCCGCAGCGCAGGACCACCGCCGAATCGGGCCGGGCGTTGAGCATGAAGGTGTCGCCGACGCGCAGGCCGGCGACCTCGCGCAGCGACAACACCTGCTCGTCGAGCACGGCCTCGATCTCGAGCGTGGTGTGCCAAAGCTCGGTCGCGAGGTGGCTTTCCCAGATCGAATCGCGGCCGAACTTTTCGCCCCAGAACATCTGCAAAAGAAGGTCGCGAATCGGCTCGAGCGTCGCGTACGGCAGCACGATCTCGATGTTGCCTCCGCGATCGTCCATGTCGACCCGCATCCGGGTCTGGATCGCGGCGTTGGCGGGGCGCGCGATGGCGGCGAAGCGCGGGTTGGTCTCGAGCCGGTCGAAGGCGAAGGTCACTTTGGTCAGCGGCTCGAAAGCGGCGGTGAGATCGGCGAGCACCACGTTCAGCATACGCTCGACCAGGCTGCGCTCGATGGTGGTGTAGGGCCGGCCTTCGACCCGGATCGGCGTGGTTCCGCGGCCGCCGCCGAGCAATACGTCGACCACCGAATAGATCAGCGCGCTGTCGACCGTGATCAGGCCGAAGTCCTCCCACTCGACCGCCTTGAACACGCCCAGCATGGCGGGCAAAGGAATCGAGTTCAGGTAATCGCCGAAGCGCACCGAGGTGAGCCCTTCGAGCGAGACCTCGACGTTGTCGGAAGTGAAGTTGCGCAGCGAGGTGGTGAGCAAGCGCACCGCCCGGTCGAACGCCACCTCGAGCATGGGAAGGCGCTCGTAGGAGACGAGCGTGCTGTCGAGAATCGCCTGAATGCCCGACTTCTGGCTGCCGTCGCCGCCATCGTCGTCGAAGCCAAGCAGGCTGTCGATCTCGTCCTGATTGAGGATGCGCGTGGGCTGGTCGCCGTCCTCGCCGCCTTCTTCGGAAGCGAGGGCCTGCGCCCACTCGTCAGCGATGGCGTCTCCGTCCGCGGCGCCATCGCCTTCGCCGTCGGCCGCCCCGTCGGCTTCGGCCATCGCCGCCCACTCGGCGGCGAGCGCGTCCTGGTCCGCCTCGGTCGCGGCGTTGTTCTCTTGCGGTTCGGCCATTGTCCCTGCTTATCGGCGCTACTGAATCAACATCTCTTTGAACAACACGTTCCGGATCGCAATCGGATGCGCCGCCACGGTCACGCGGCGCAAAAGCTCCTCTTTAACCCGATAGATCCCCGCCGAGCCCTGGAGGTCGTCGGCGCGGAGCTCGCGCAGGAAGACGTGGAACTGGTCGATCACCCGCGGCAGCACGCGCGTCAGAGCATTCGTGTCCTGCGAGGCGTCGAGCTCTAGCGCCACCTGGATCTTGAGGTAGGACTTCTTCTTCGAGCCCGATTCGAGGTTGACCACCATTTCGGGCAGGTCGAAATAGACCACGTTGTCGACCGTGTCGGCCGCGTGTTTCGTCTCGCCGCCAAAGAAGGAGTCGAGTAGGCCGCTGAAGTAAACGCCGGCGCCGCCGCCGGCGAGGAGAAGAACCGCGGCCGCGGCGATGATGATCAGGCGCTTCTTCCCGCCGAGCTTGCCCGCCGGCTTGTCGTCGCCTTTCTCTTCGCCGTTCTCTGCGTTGATATTTTCTTCGACGGATTCGTCAGCCGTCGCATCAGTCATGGATCAACCTTCCCGTTCGAACCGGCGGCCGGACACCCGCCTCCGCATTCCCAATTCGTTATAGCGAAGAATGGGTTAATAAGAGGTTGCGCGGCCGCGCGCGAAGCGAACGTTAAAGACGCCCCCCCAGGGCGGCCGCGCGCGTCCCCCGCCAGCGGCAACATCTGCCCGGCAAAGCCTGCCGCAGACGGCCGCCCTTGCCCTTCGGGCGCGCCAAATCACCTTTCAAGTCGTTGACTTACAACATTTTCCCTTCTGGCATGTTTCCTGCACCGAAGCGGGCGACGGTGTGCGGGATGGAGGTTTGGAATGGAAAACGCGTCTCTGGTGGCCTTGTCAAAGCAGATGGTCTTGCGCCGCCAGATGGATCTGATCGCCAACAACATCGCCAACGCCAACACCGACGGTTTCAAGGCCGAGCGGATGCTGTTCGCAACCTATTTGCAACCGATCGGCCCCCAAGGAACAGCGGCGTTCGTCCAGGATATCGCCGTCGCCCACGATCTCCGCGAGGGCGATATCGCGACCACCGGCAACCCGCTCGATATCGCGATCAAAGGCGAAGGCTTCCTTCCGGTCGATACCACGGACGGCGTGCGCTACACCCGGGGCGGGCACTTCCGGCTCGATAAGGACGGCGTGATCGTCACCTCCAACGGCCATCCGCTGCTCGGCGACGACGGCTTTCCGATCATCGCCGCCCCGGGCGACACCGACATCGCGATCTCGCCCGACGGCGTTGTGACCGCCGAAGGCGGCATCGAGATCGGCCGTCTCGCCGTCGTCACCTTCGACAATCTCTACGCGCTCACGCGAGTGGCGGGCGGTCTCTATCGCACCGATCAGACGCCGATCCCCGCCGATCGGGCCGAGATCGTCCAGGGCGCGGTCGAGCGCTCGAACGTCGAGCCCGTGGTCGAGATGACCCGCATGATCGCGCTGTTGCGCAGCTACCAGAGCACGCAGCGCCTCATCCAGCAACAGGACCAGCTTCGCCAACGGGCGATCGGCGTGCTTTCGGGCGCCAGTCAGTCCGCCTGAACGCGAGCCAAAGGACGAGAGGAGACCCGTAGATGAGATCGTTGAGCATTGCGGCGACCGGCATGTTGGCCCAGCAGACCAACATCGACGTCATCGCCAACAACATCGCCAACCTGAACACCACCGGGTTCAAGCGCCAGCGGCCCGAGTTCCAGGATCTTTTGTACCAGTCGCTGCGCCGCGTCGGCGCCGCGTCGTCGGACGCGGGCACGATCGTGCCTTCGGGCGTGCAGCTCGGCGTCGGGGTGAAGACCGCGTCGGTGTACCGGATCACCGAGCAGGGCAACCTGGTCTCGACCGGCAACACCCTCGATCTCGCGATCCAGGGCCACGGCTACTTCCGCATTCAGCTTCCGAGCGGCGACGACGCCTACACCCGGGCGGGCACCTTCCAGATCAGCCCCCAGGGCCAGATCGTGACCGCCGACGGTTATGTGGTCGCGCCTGGGATCACCATCCCGTCGGGCGCGACCGATATCAGCATCAACAGCTCGGGCGAGGTCCAGGTTAAGCTCGACGGCCAGGTCGCGCCCCAGACCGTGGGCCAGATCGAGCTTACGACCTTCCCCAACGAGGCCGGGTTGGAGGCGATCGGCGACAACCTGCTGCTTGAGACGCCGGCCTCGGGCGCGCCCACCACCGGCACCCCGGGCTCGACCGGCTTCGGCACCCTGCAACAGGGCTTCCTTGAGATCTCGAACGTCGATGCGGTGTCCGAGATCACCAACATGATCAATGCGCAGCGGGCCTATGAGCTCAACTCGAAGGTGATCACCACCGCCGACGAGATGATGAGCACCGTCAGCCAGCTTCGTTAGGAGGCTATCATGATCCTTAGGGTCGCTCTCCTCGCCTTCGCCTTCGTTCTCGCCACGGCCGCTCAAAGCGCGGCCGCCACGCCGCGGCTGCGCGCCGAGGCCGTGGTCGACGCGCCCGTGGTCACCCTCGGCGACGTGCTCGACGTCTCGGGGCCGGCGGCCGAGGCGGTGCTCGCGCGCGCGCCGGCGCCGGGCCGGCGCATGGTGATCAGCGTGAGCCACATCTTTCGCGTCGCGCGGGCGAGCGGGCTTGAGTGGAAGCCGATGCGGGGGCTCGACCGGGTGGTCGTGCGCCGGGCGGGCCAGCGCATCCCCCGCAGCGTGATCGAGACCCGAATCGCCGAGGCGCTGAAGGATCTTGCCCCGGACGAAAACCTGCGCGTGAGCCTTCAGGGCCGCGCGACCGAGATCGTGCTGCCGACCGGCGCGCCGGCGACGATCGACATCGAGAACATCTCTCTCGACCGGGCGCGCGGCCGGCTGACGGCCACCGTGATCGCCGCTGCGGACACCGCGATGGCGCGGCGCGTGAATATCATCGGCCGCGTTTATGCGGTCGTCGAGGTGCCGGTGTTGCGCCGGACCATTCGCCGCGGCGAGGTCATCCAGGCGAGCGACGTCAAGTGGACCGAAATGCGCGCCACTCGCGTGCGCCAGCCCGCGATCGCTGATCCCGCCGACATCGTCGGCTTGGCGGCGCGGCGGATGCTGCGCGCCGGCCAACCCCTCAGGCCCGGCGATCTGCGTACGCCGGTCGTGGTCGCCAAAGGCGCCAACGTAACCATGACCTACCGAACCAAGTTCATGGTGCTGACCGTCGCCGGCCGCGCGCTCGAGGACGGCGGCGTCGGCGAGACCATCCGCGTCCTCAACACCCAGAGCAACACCGTCATCGACGCCGTGGTCGAGCGTTCGGGCGTGGTCGTCGTCGCCAGTCGGCGGCGCATCGCGCTCAACTGATCGGCCGTCATCGAATTCGGAAAGATCGTCATGCCAAAGGCCCCACACACCCTTCGCCTCGCCGCCGCGGTCTTCGCCGCGCTCGCGCTCGCGGGATGCGCCGAAACCATCGACCGCCTGGCCGCGGTCGGCGAAACGCCCAAACTGAAGCCGATCGAAAACCCGACGCTGGACCCCAACTACCAGCCGGTCAGCCTGCCCATGCCGCCGAAGGAACGCGCAGCCTTCGCCCCCAACTCGCTGTGGCGAACCGGCGCCCGCGGCTTTTTCAAGGACCAGCGCGCCCAGCGCGTGGGCGATATTCTGACCGTGCTGATTCAGATCGATGACACCGCCAAGGTCGACAACGCGACCAAGCGGACCCGCTCGAACACCGAAGGCGCGTCGGCTCCCCGCATCCTCGGCTACGAAACCAAGCTCTCGTCGGTTCTGCCCGAGGCCATCAGTCCCAGCAGCCTGATCGACCTCAAGAGCGATTCGCTCTCCAACGGCACCGGCGAGATTCAGCGCAACGAGAAGATCAATCTAAAGGTCGCCGCGGTCGTGACCCAGGTTCTGCCCAACGGCAACCTGGTCATCCAGGGAACCCAGGAGGTCCGGGTCAACTACGAGGTCCGCGAGCTCTATGTCCAAGGCGTCGTCCGCCGCGAGGACATCTCGTCCGACAACACGGTCCGCCACGACCAGATCGCCGAGGCGCGGATCGCCTATGGCGGCCGGGGCACGCTGTCGGACGTGCAGCGCCCGCGCTACGGGCAGGAGATCTTCGACATCCTGTTCCCGTTCTAGGGGTCCGAAGCGTTTATATTTGAGGTCTTCCCGCCCCTGTTCCCTCCCGCCGCGGGAGGGGACAGGGGCGCGCGGCCAAGAGCGGTAAGATATCTCAGTCGTCGCGATAGACCTTCTCGCGGCGCTCGTGGCGCTCTTGGGCGTCGATGCTGAGCGTCGCGATGGGCCGCGCTTCGAGCCGCGACAGGCTGATCGGCTCGCCCGTCTCCTCGCAGTAGCCGTAAGTGCCGTCCTCGATCCGCCGCAGCGCGGCGTCGATCTTGGCGATCAGCTTGCGGCCGCGATCGCGGGTGCGCAGCTCGAGCGCCCGGTCGGTCTCGATCGACGCGCGGTCGGCGAAGTCGGGCTCCGGCGTCGTCGCCTCCTGAAGGTTCTGCAGGGTTTGCGACGATTCGGCGAGCAGCTCCGCACGCCAGCGCAACAGCTTCTGGCGGAAGTACTCGCGTTGCAGCGGGTTCATGAACGGCTCGTCCTCGGACGGCCGGTAGTCGGGCGGCAACGTGATCGGTTCGACTTTGTCGTCTCGGCCGCGCTCGGCTTCTTGTTTCGGCACTGTGTCGGACCCTCGACTAGACTGTGCGAGAACGCGCTGGAATATATGGACCTCGCCCGGCCGCCGCAAGCGCTTCGCGCGCGCCCCTCGCGGGGGCGTCTCGAATCACACGATTCCGAGCTTGGCGAGTTCGACCGAGGCGCGCAGCTCGATCTCGTCGAGAATGGCGGCGAGCCGCGGGTCGCGCACGTCGCCGCGGCGCTCGCGCACCTGGCGGCGGAGATCGAGAAGACCCGCCTTCGGGATCGCCCCCATCAGGAGGCCGAGCCGAATATCGTCGAGCCGGTCGAGCAGATTGTATCCGCGGGCAAGGCCCCGGGAGCGCCCTTTGGAGGCGTCGGGGACTTCCTGAGCGGCGAGGATGCCATCGACCGCGCCCACCGGCGCTCGCGGCCGCACCCTTGCCGCGGCCTGCTCGGCATCGATCGCGCGCGAAAAGCTGGTCGAACGCGCGCCACGGGCGATACGGCTGGGCCGCGCCGGAGCGGGGCCGATTCGACCGGGACCGGAGATCTTCATGATCCGTCCTCGGACCGGCGAATGCCGGAAACAGACTCGATGATCGACACGCCGCCACGATCGCCCCGGAGTGGTTAAGAAGCGATTAAATCGCGGCGCAGACGGAAAGAACCCGGTCCACCGTCGACGGTCGGCTAGGCAAGTTTTTCCGCGTTTTGGCAGGCTTTGCCGCAGCGCGCCCCGCGCGCGACGCCCACCGCCCGGCCACGCGTAGAATTTTCTTTTATATATCAATGAGTTACCTTGCGCCGTGCGGTTGGCACGGAATTCGCATCGCGGTCAGCGCAACACGTTCACTTACGCGTCAGGTGTCATGATTGAGCGTCTGGTACGATTGTTGACCGCAAGCCTGCTTCGGCCGCGCGCGCATCGCTGCGCGGCGATTGCGGCCTTTTCGCTCGCTTTCGCATTCGCCGCAGAGGCCGGGGCGATGTCGCGGATCAAGGACATCGCCGACTTCGAAGGGATTCGCGAGAATCAGCTCGTGGGCTACGGGCTCGTGGTCGGGCTTAATGGGACCGGCGATTCGTTGAACAACGCGCCCTTCACCCAGCAGAGCCTGATCGGCATGCTCGAACGCCTCGGCGTGAACACCCGCGGCATCTCGCTCAAGACCAAGAACGTGGCCGCGGTGATGGTGACCGCGACCCTGCCGCCGTTCGCCCGCCGCGGCAGTCGGATCGACGTGACGGTAAGCGCGCTGGGCGACGCTGCGGACCTGCTCGGCGGCACGCTTCTGGTCACCCCGCTGCTCGCCGCCGACGGCGAGGTCTACGCCATCGCCCAGGGCCAGGTCGCGGTGGGCGGCTTTGCGGCCAACGGCGCGTCGGGAAGTTCGGTGACCAAGGGCGTGCCGACCAGCGGCCGCATTCCTTCGGGCGCGATCGTCGAGCGCGAGGTCGCCTTCGAACTCGACAGCCTCTCTCAGGTCGACATCGCGTTGCGCAACCCCGACCTTACCACCGCCGCCCGGCTCGCCCGCGCGGTCAACGCCAAGCTCGGCATTCCGGCCGCCCAGGCCATCGACCCGGCGACCGTGCGCCTGACCGTGCCCGGGGCCTACCGCAACAACGTCGCCGGCCTGCTCACCGACATCGAGCAGCTCCGGATCGAGCCCGACCAGCCGGCGCGGGTCGTGATCGACGAGCAGGCGGGCGTGATCGTGATGGGCGAGAACGTGCGCATCAGCACGGTGGCGATCGCCCAGGGCAACCTCACCATCCGCATCACCGAGACCCCGCAGGTCTCGCAGCCCGGCGCGTTCGCGCCCCAGGGCGCCCAGACCACGACCGTGCCCCGCAGCCAGATCGACGTTCAGGAAGGCAAGGAGCGTCGCCTCGCGGTCTTCAACGGCGGGGTGAGCCTTCAGGATCTGGTCGAAGGGCTGAACGCTCTCGGGATCGGACCCCGCGACATGATCTCGATCCTTCAGAGCATCAAGGCCGCGGGCGCGCTTCAGGCCGAGATCGAGGTGCTGTGATGGCCGGCGCCGACCTCTTCGCCCCGGGCGCTCTGCTCGCGCAGGACGCGCTCGCCCAGTCGCGGGCCGCGCCGAGCGTGGAAGCCGCGGTGCGCGGCCGCACCAGCCCGCGCAAGGCGGCCGAGTCCTTCGAGGCGTTTTTTCTCGCCCGCATGCTCGACACCATGTTCTCGGGCATCAAGACCGACGGCCTTTTCGGCGGCGGCAACGCCGAGGCCATCTACCGGTCGATGATGAACGAAGAATACGGCCGCCTGATCGCCCGCGCCGGCGGCATCGGCATCGCCGATGCGGTCGAGCGCGAAATCCTCAGACTGCAGGAGGCAAACCCGTGACAGACAATCGCGCTGAACTGACGACCGCGGCCAGTCAGCTCGACGAGGTCATCCAGCTCTCCAACCGACTCGCCGCGCTCATGAGCGAGGAGACGGCGCTCCTGCGCGAGATGCGGGTCTCCGAGATCGCGCTTCTTCAGGACCAGAAGTCGGCGCTCGCGAACGCCTACGCGAGCGCGATCGGGGCCGTCAAACGCGCGCCTGGGGCGCTGTCCGAAGCCCCGGTGGACCTCAAGAGCGCGCTTCGCGAAGCGACCCGCAGGCTTCAAGAATCGCTCGACGCCAACATGCGCGCGGTGATTGCCGCCAAGACCGTGAACGAGCGTCTGATCCGCGTGGTATCGGACGCCATCGCCGAGATGCGTTCGCCGGCCGGCGCCTATACCGCGTCCGGCGTGGTTCCGAGCAGCGCCGACGCCGCCGAGCCGGTTTCGCTCGCCGTCGATCATCGGATCTAGGCATGTCGCTCACGGTCACCCTGCAAACCGGACTGTCCGGGCTGATCGCAAGCCAGCAGGCGCTTTCGGTCGTCTCGCAGAACGTCGCCAACGCGAACACCGAAGGCTACTCGCGCCAGGTGGCTTCGCTCCAGCAGACGGTCATCGCCGGCAAAGGCGTCGGCGTCGAGCTTGCGAGCGTGAACCGGGTGGTCGACGAGTTCTTGATCCGCGAGCAGCGCGCCCAGCGGTCGGTCCTCGGCGCGGCCGAGGTGACCAACACCTTCCTGCGCGAGGTTCAGGCGCGGTTCGGCACGCCTGAGGGCAACTCGACGATCTCGAACGAGCTTTCCAACTTCGCCGCCGCCATCGAGACCCTCGCCAACAATCCGGAAGACCCGGCGCTGCGCTTCGCGGTGGTCGCCGCCGCCGAAACCCTGGCCCGTTCGGTCAGCGGGCTCGCCAAGACGGCCCAAGACCTGCGCGGCCAAGCCGACAAGCAGATCAAGGACTCGGTCGACATCGTCAACGCCGCGTTGCGCGACGTCTATGAGCTCAACGCCCAGATCAAAGCGGCGTCGCTCGCCGGCCAAGAGACCTCGGCGCTCGAGGACAAGCGCGATCTCGCGGTCGCCCGCATCGCCGGACAGATCGACATCTCGACCTTCACCGATCAGAACGGCGTGTTGTCGATCCTGACCGGGCGCGGCCAGCCGCTGATCGAGAACGACCTTTACCAGCTTCAGTACACGCCGGCGGCCACCGTGGACAGCTCGACCGTGTTCGGCGCGCTGACCACGGTGCCGGTCGATCCGGTATCGCTCGCGGCGAAGGGCCCGGGCCAGACCCTGGTGAGCGGCGGCACCAGCGCAACCGTGACCAGCCAGATCGATTCGGGCCGTCTCAAGGGCCTGTTCGACCTTCGCGATAAAGAGCTCAACGATCTCGCCGCCCAGATCGACACCCTGGCGAACGCGATCCGCGAGCAGTACAACGCCGTGCACAACGCGGGCACCGCCTTCCCCCCGCCCAACGCCCTGACCGGAACGCGGACGGTCGCCTCGACCGATTCCTTCTCGGGGACCGGCAGTTTCCGCGTCGCCGTGGTCGATTCAAACGGCGACATCGTCGGCACGCCCGCGGACATCGATCTATCCACCTTCTCTGGATCGACGGTCGGCGATTTGATCGCGGCGATCAACGCGGCGCTCGGCGCCGACGGCACCGCCGCCATCGTCAACGGCAAGCTCACGATCACGGCCACCGATTCCACCAATGGAATCGCGATCAACGAGGGCACGAGCCAGGTTACGGGCTCCAGCCAAGCGTTTTCGCACTACTTCGGGCTTAACGACCTGTTCACGGGCTCGGGCGGGATCGATCTGGCGGTGCGCAGTTCCATCGTGACCAACCCCGGCCTTCTGGCCACGGGAACCTTGAGCGCCACCGCGACCTCGGGCCAGACCGGCGTGACGATCGGCGACAACTCGGCGATCTTGAAGCTCGGCGGGGTGACCGAGATCGCGAACAGCTTCGCGGCGGTCGGGGGATTGCTCGCAGGCGACTTCACGCTTGGCGAGTATGCGGCTGCGATCACCGGGCTCAGCGCCGCCCACGGGGCCGAGGCCGAAGCCCGCTTCGCGCTCGAGCAAGACCTGCAGACCAGTGTCGACAACCGCCTCTCCACGTTCAGCGGCGTCAATATCGACGAGGAGATGGCCAACATGATCATCTTCCAGAACGCCTTCAACGCCTCGGCCAAGGTGATGACCGCGGCCAACGAAATGCTCGACGCGCTGATGCAGATGGTGTGACCGGAGGCCGGAGATGACGCGCGTAGCCCAACTCGCCCAGCAACAGCTCACGCTCAACAACGTCCGCACCGTCCAGGAGCGGATTCAAGAAGCGCAAACTCAAATCTCGAGCGGCAAGAAGGCGCGTGAGTACGCCGGCATCTTCCAGGACGCGACCCGGCTGGTCTCGCTCGAAGCGACCCAGACCCGGATCAAGCAGTTCGTATCGAACAACACGATCATCTCGAACCGGCTCCAGCGCATGGACGGCGCGATCTCGAACATCTTCGACGCGATCTCCGAGCTGCGGACCACGCTGCTCCAGGCGGTGAGCGACAACTCGTCCGGCGAGGTCCGGCTGACCGAGATCGCGAACAACCTGCTCGCGACCGTGACCAGCCAGCTCAACGCCAAAGAGAACGGCCGCTACCTGTTCGCGGGGTCGAAGACCACGACCCAACCGGTCACCGTGCCGGTTCCCGACCCGACGACCTTCGGCGTGCCCGAAGCCAACTACTACAACGGCGATTCGGTCCAGCTCACCGCACGGATCGACGAGGCGACGACCATTACTTACGGGATCACGGGCGACCGCACCGCTTTCCAAGAAGCGATCGGCGCTCTCAAGGCGGCGATTCAGGCCGGAACCACAAACGACAAGTCGCTGATGGACACGGCGCTCGGGCTCGCCGCAAGCGCATTGCAGAGCCTCGCCGGGTTTCGCACCGAGATCGGCTCGGACCTCAAGACCATCGAGCGCGCGAATGAGAACAACAAGGATCTTCTCCTGTTCGTCGAGAACACGATCAGCGATATCGAAAACGTCGATATCCCCGAAACCGTGGCGAAGCTGTCGTCGGACCAGACCATCCTTCAGGCCTCGTACCTGACGCTCGCCCGAATCACCAACCTGTCCCTGCTCGACTTCCTGCGCTGACGCGCAGCCTTCGGTCCCCGCTTCACCCGTGATGAAAGGTCAGATCATGATCCGAGAAAGCGCAGCCCCCCTTCCCGCTGAGAGCGCCGCGCCCGCCGCCGGACTCGCCGCGCGCGACCAACGCGGCCCCCAGCGCCTCGTGATCGAGAGCCGGTTCGGCACGCTTGCGGTCGCGGCCGAGAATGCGATCGACTTCCCCAAGGGACTTGTAGGGTTCGAGGACTTCCGCGCCTACGCGCTCGCCGAGCTGTCCGATCGCCGCTACGCCCAGTTCCGGGTGCTTCAGTCGCTCGACGACCATAAGCTCGCCTTTCTGGTGCTTCCGCTCGATCCTGATGCGGGCGTCGTCGACCGCCGCGACCTTGCCGCGGCCTGCGAGACGCTCGGGATCGCGATTGCGGACCTCGCTATCCTGCTGGTGGTGACCATCCGACGCGACGGCGACGGCCAAGCCCAGGTTTCGGCGAACCTGCGGGCGCCGCTTCTGATCGACAGCGCGCGACGGCTGGGCTGGCAGTACGTGTTTCCCAACGACAGCTATCCGGTGCGGTATCCGATCTGA
>CAYYWV010000006.1:0-13294 GCA_964475385.1 uncultured Alphaproteobacteria bacterium
AGCGCATCCGCCCGCGCCCGCGCCCTTCGCGCGGCCGCGCCCGCGTCGGTCTCGGGAAAGCCGCTCGAGACGATCCAGGCGCGCTTGGCTTCGAGGTCGAAGGCGCAGACCGCGTCGTAGAACCCGAGCGCAAGGTCGGGAAAGCCGAGCGGATCGCGCGGCGGCGCCGGCAATCGCTCCAGATGATGGCAAAGGTCGTACGAGAAGAAGCCCGCCGCCCCGCCTTGGAACGGCGGCAGGCCGGGCGCCGTCTCGAGACGGAACCGCGCGAGCGTCTCGGCGAGCACGGCGAAAGGATCGCCGTCGAAGCGCCGTCCGCCGAGGGCGATGCGCCCGTTCTTGCTCGTAAGCGTAAGAAAGGGATCGGCCGCGATGGCCGCGTACCGACCCCGCCCCCCGGCTTCGGCGGCGCTGTCGAGGAAAAGCGCGCAGGCGCGCCCGGCGAGCGGCGCGAAGGCGCGCAAGGGATCGCGAAACGGGATCTCGCAGACGAAAGGAGCGCGAACCATGGCTATTGGGCAACGGACGAAGGAAGCGCGCCGCAGCAAGCTAGAACATATCCGCAGCGCAGGGAATCGAGTCCGACCAGCCGCGACACGATCATGACGCTTTGCGTTAAGAGGCGTTCGGGGTAATCACTCACCATGCTGATAGGCGGACGCAGTCAGGATCGAACACGGGTGAAAGACGCCATGCAACAGTGCTCAACGATGGCCGAGGTGCGCCGGAACATCGACCGCATCGACCAGCAGATCATCGCGCTCTTGGCCGAGCGCGGCCACTACGTCGGCCAGGCGGCGCGGATCAAGGCGGCGCGCTCGGACATCGTCGATCGCGCGCGCATCGAAGACGTCGTCGCCAAGGTTCGGGCGTCGGCGGCGAAGGCCGGTCTCGACCCCGACCTCGCCGAGGCGATCTATCGCCCGATGATGGACGCCTTCATCGCTTTCGAGACCCGAGAGTACGACCGCCTTCACGGCCCGCCCGCCGCCTGAACCGCGGGCGGCGGCGCAAGCGATGGCGCGCGGCCGCCGCCGTCAGGCGGGGATGACGGGCAACGACGGCGGGGCGCGGCGGGTGAGGTACGCGGCTCCGTGGTCGCGGATGACGATGTTCTCCTCGTGCACCATGGCGAGGCCCGGCGCAAACGTCATGCCGGGCTCCAGGGTCAGCACCATGCCGGGCTCCAGCACCGTCTGGTCGTCGGGCGTGATCGAAGGCCATTCGGTGAGCTGCATGCCGAGCCCGTGGCCCAGCCGGCCGACGTCGTTGCCGAGCGCGCCGCCTTTGTCCAGAACGCTTTGCATCGCGCGATGGATGTCGGCGCAGCGCGCGCCGGGGCGCGCGGCCGCAAACCCGGCCTCGGTCGCCTCATAGACCGTCTCGTAAGCCGCGCGCGCCGCATCGGACGCATGGCCGAAGGCGTAGTTGCGGTCGAAGTCGCAGTAGTAGCCGTCGAAGACGGCGCCGGTGTCCAGGATCAGAACGTCGCCGGGGCCTGCGCGCCGCTCGGAAGGCGGCGAGATGATATCGCCATAGCCGCCTTCGCCGGCGCCGCCGACCAGATAGGCGACGTCGTCCGCGCCGCGCTCCAAGCAAGCGCGCTTGAACAAGCGAAAGATCTCGATCTCGGACAGGCCCGGGCCGAGCAGGTCCGGCAGCGCCTCGAAGACATCCGAGACGAGGCCGCAGATGTGCGCGATCTTGGCGATCTCGGACTCCGACTTGACCATGCGCAAGCGCCGCACGATGGGGGTTGCATCGACCATGTCGATGCCGGGCAACAGCGCGCGCAAGCGGAAGTAATCGGCCAAGGGCATCCTGAGATGGGTCTCGGGGCCCTGGGGCAGGCCGACGCGCGCCTGCGCGCCGGCGACCTCGCGCAAGGCGTCGGCGAGCAGCGAGACGCCTTCGTCCTCCGGGCGCGGCGAGGACCAGGTCCGGATGTCGTCGACCCAGGTCCGCGCCATGCAGACGGCCCCGATGGCCGGGATCACCGCGATCGGCTTACCGGTCGCAGGCAGGACGAGAAACCAGGGCCGGGTCGGGCTTTGCCAGAACTGGGTGAGATAGCCCGTGAAGTAGCGGACCTCGGGCTCGGTCGTGAGCAGAAGGGCGGCGAGCCCCGCCTCGGCCATCAGCGCCTGCGCCTTGCGGGTGCGGGCCTCGAACTCGGAAACGGGAAACCCGCGCGCCGGCGGGGCGTTCGTTTCAGACATGGGCCGCCTCGTCGTTTCCGCCGCGGCCGGCGTCTTCGGCCGCGGCGCGATGGACGGCCGGTCCGACGCTCGGCCCCGACCGCCTGGTCGATTATACGCCGATTTCCGCGTCGATGAATCGACGAAGGCGCGGTTACTCCGACTCTTCCGGGCTCCACGTCTTCTTAGAGCTCGATTCCGCGACCGCATCGGATTGGGGCTCGATCGGCTGGAACCGGATGTCGCATTTGCGGCGGATGGCGACGGTCTCGATGGCTTGGCGCTCGCCTTTCAGGCGGGCGTACTCCTGGGCTTCCGGCCCGTCGCCGCCTTCGAGGAAAAACAGCGCCGGCCAAAACAGGACAAGCCCGACGCCCATCTGCATCGCATCGCCATCGGCCGTTTTCTTGAGGCTCGTATAAAGCTCGCCGACGCGGCGATTGACCCTGTCGGCCTCCATGGCGAGCTGGTCGCAGTCGTAATCCTTATAGATCAGGGTCGACACGCTCTGGGCCGGGATCTCGTTGGGCTGGCTGGCGCAGGCGGAAAGGAAGGCCGTGGCGGCGACGACGACTTTCGACTTCAACTTCATAAGACATCTCCTCTATAGGCGAAGCGAACGCCGCGCGGCGCAAGGGCGCGCGCCGTTCAATCGAGAACCCTGAGCAGAACGACGATGCCGGCGAAGCCCAGGACGAGACCGGCGACGAAGCCGGCGATCGCGAGCAGAATCATTCCCAGCCTCCTCATCGCCGCGCCCTCGCCGCGATGGCGGCCGCCCGGACGTCCTCGAGGATCGCCGTGCGGGTGGCGCGATCGAGCGCCCTGTTTCCCGGCCCGAGAGCGGTCTCGAACCGCCAGCGGCCGCGGCGGTCGCGCGCGAGCATGACGTTCGCGCGCACCCCGCCCGTCCAACGGTAGACATAGGCCCCGCCCGCAAGCACCTTGCCCGCCATCCGATCGAGGCAGTTGTCCATGACCCGCGCCTCGCGCCGAAGCGCCTGCGCCGAGCGCAGCGGCGCGAGCCGCCCATTGCCGGCGAACGGCGGCTCGGGAAACGGCGCCAGCGCATCGGCGCGCGCGCGCCAGCGCGCGATCCAGCGCGCAAGACCGGCCTCGTCGCCGACGCGGACGAGCCCCCGTTCGGCCCGCGTCCGCATCTCTCCGGGCAACCGGGCGAGCAGCCCGGCAAGGGCCGCGGCGAGGGCGGCCGGCTCGGACTGAGCGGCGAGGACGGAGATCAAAGACGCCCGCGCGAGCGCGCCGGGAAGGACGGCGAGAACGTCGAGGTGCGCGGGCGCAATGGCCGGAAGATGACTGAGCGCCTGCGCCTTCTCAGGGTCCGCGAACAGCGCGATCAGCGCCTCGTAAGTCTCGCGCGCGCAGGGCCCCTCGGGCAGCCGGCCGAGCGCGCGAATGCAGGCCGCGCTCACCGGCTTTCCCGACAGGCGCGCGAGCAGGTCGCGACGGCGCTCGCGCATGAGCGCAACGGCAAGGGCGGCGCGCGCGCTCCGTCCCTTTTCGGCAAGCCCGCTGAGCGCGATGCAGGCGTAAAGATAATGGCCGCGGTGACGGAAAAGCGCGTCCTCGGCGAAGCGCGCGAAGCCCGGCTCCAACCGGATGAGGTCGAGCACGGCCCACTGATAGCGCCCCATCGGCGCGACGATGCAGCGGATGCGGCTTGGGATCTCGGCGATATAACCGGCGAAGGCGGCGTTCGCCCGATAGCGGCTTTCGGCGTCCATCGGGGCCTCTGCGCCGAGCACCGGGTGCACGAACCCGGCGGCGGGCGCCGCGCCGCCGGCCCCCCGCGCGCCGATCACGGGATGGGCGGGCAGGACCGGTTGGCTACGACCGGTCGCCGCCTCGACTCGCCAACAGCCGAACAGACGGCTCCAGAAACCATAGACATAGCGGACAGAGCCGAGATCCTCGATCAAGCCGTCGCGGCTGACCCGATAGCGCGGGCGCAACAAAGGCTCGTCGCGGCGGTCGAAAACGAAGGCGAGCTGCTCCATGGCGCGAGTGTCGCGCAGATGCGCGTCAGATCCGGTCACCCTTCAGCCGCCTGCCCCCACAACCGCCTGGAAAGCGCGCGAATCCCCTTGCAAGATAAGGGCGAAGAAGAGGCGAACGGCCATGCGCTACGAGAACGCCGAGAACCTGTTGCAGCTTGCGCTCGAGATGCAGGCCTCGCGCACGGGGCTTTCGCTCGACGATATCGAACGCCGTTTCCGGGTCAGCCGGCGCACCGCGCAACGGATGCGCGATTCGATTCTGCGCCTGTTTCCCCAGACCGACGAGCTTCGGGGCGACGACCGCAAGAAGCGCTGGCGCATTCCGGTGGGCGTGATCGACCGGTTGCTCGCGTTTACGGCCGACGAGCTCGCCGACCTCGAGGCCGCGATCCGGCTTCTGGAACGCGAGAACCTGACCGCCCAGGCCGAATCGCTCAACGGACTCGCACGCAAGCTCACCGTGTTGATGAAGCCCGGCGTCCGGAGCCGCGTCGCGCCCGATCTTGAAGCGCTGATCGAGGCCGAAGGGCTCGCCATGCGTCCGGGTCCGCGGCCGCGAATCAGCATGGCGGCGACCGAGGCCTTGCGCGAGGCGATCAAGGCCTGTCGGGTGGTCCGCATCCAGTACACGAGCCGGGGCAGCGGCCAGCGCAGCGCGCAAAGGGTTTGCCCTTACGGGTTCATCTACGGCCACCGGCACTACCTGGTCGCCTGGTCCTTGCATCACCGGCCCAACGGCTACCGGCTTTACAGTCTGCCCAACATCGAGGCGGTCGAGATCACGAGCGAGCCGTTCGCCCGCGCGCCCGATTTCTCGCTCCAAGACTTCGCCGAGCGCGCCTTCGGGGTCTTCCAGGAAGAACCGGTCGACGTGATCTGGCGGTTCCGGCCCGAGGCGGCGGCGGTCGCCCGCGAGTTCCTGTTCCACCCCCGACAGACGATGGAGACGCAGACCGACGGCTCGTTGGTCGTGCGCTTCCGCTGCGGCGGCCTGGTCGAGATGGCCTGGCACCTCTACATCTGGGGAGATGCGGTCGAGGTCATCGCGCCCAAGGCGCTGCGCGAGATGACCCTCGGCTACCGCCGCGCCTGGGGGCTGTTGCCGTGAAGAGGAACGAGGCGCGCCGGGCGCGCGCGAAGCCCTGCGGCCTCAGTCGCGGGCGCTTGCGCCCGAGCGGTCCATGAGCCGGTAGGCCAGGAGGACCGGCAGGAAGGTGATCGCGACCACGACGAGAACGACGACGTTGACCTCGGGCAGCTTCTGCCCCAGCCGGATCGCGCCGAAGATCCACAAAGGCAAGGTGTTCTGCGCCCCGGCCGTGAACGTCGTCACGATGACCTCGTCGAACGACAGCGCGAACGCGAGCAGGCCGCCCGCCACCAGGGCGGTCGAGATCATCGGCAGCGTGACCCGCCGGAACGTGCGCCAACCGTCGGCGCCGAGGTCCATCGACGCCTCTTCGTAAGACGCGGGAAGGCGCCTCAGCCGCGCGATCACGTTGTTGTAGACGATCACGATGCAGAAGGTCGCGTGCCCGATCACAATGGTCCAGAACGACAGCCGGATGTCCCAGAACACGAAGAACGAAGAGAGCGCCATGCCGGTGATGATGCCGGGAAGCGCGATCGGAAGCGCCACCATGAACGAGACCGCCTCGCGCCCGAAGAACCGGAAGCGATGCACGGCGAAGGCGGCTGCGGCGCCGAGCACCACCGCGATCGCGATCGCCATCAGCCCCGCCTTGATCGAAAGGACGAGGGCGTCGCGGATCTCGTCGTTGCCCCAGGCCGAGACGAACCACTTGAAGGAGAAGCCTTGGATCGGCCAGCTCTGAATGTTCGACGGGTTGAACGCGTAGACGACGATGATCCCGATCGGCACGAACAGGAACAAAAGGACGAAAACCACCCAAAGACCCAGGATGATGCGGGCGCTTCTGGTTTCCATGGCGGTCCTCACATGACCTCGAAAGCGCCGGTCCGGCGGGCGAACGCGAGGTAAAGCGCCATCACCACGAGCGGCACCGTGGCGAAGGCGGCGGCGAAGGGAATGTTGTTGGCGATGCCGACGTTCGCGTAGACCACGTTGCCGATGAAGTCGGAGCCCGGGCCGCCGACGAGAAGCGGCGTGATGTAGTCGCCGAGCGTCAGCGAAAAAGTGAAGATCGAGCCCGCGACGACGCCCGGAAGCGCCATCGGCAAAACCACCTTGCCGAAGGTCCGCCACGCCCTTGCGCCGAGGTCTTGGGAGGCCTCGTAGAGCGAGGGCGGAACCCGCTCCAGCGCCGCGTAGATCGGCATGATCATGAACGGCAGCCAGATGTAGCTGAACACGATCCACATCGCCCAGTTGGTGTAACCGATGCTGAGCGCCGGCAGGCCGAGCTTGGCGAGCGCCCAGTTGAGCGCGCCGCCGTGGGCGAGGATCAGCCGCCACGCATAGACCCGGACGAGATAGCTCGACCACAACGGCAACAGAACGGCCGTGAACAGGGCGACGCGCAGCCGCGGCCCCGCCAGCCGAACCATGAAATAGGCGAACGGAAAGGCGAGCAGAATGTCGGTGACCGTCACCGCGATCGCCATCCCGATCGTCCTCAGCGCGATCCAGCGGTAGGTCGCGCTCTCGATCAACAATCGAAAGTTGTCGAGGGTCCAGGTGCGTTCGACCTCGCCGGTGAACTCGTTGACGGTCCAGAACGCGGAGATGAACAGCGCCGCGAGCGCGGCGAGATAGATCAGGACGAACCAGGCGAGCGGCGGCGCGAGCAGAACGCCCGCGCCGAGAGCGCGCCTGCGCCAGAACAGCGCCGACAGCCGGCGGGCGAGGCCCGAAGGCCCGCCCGCCGCCGCCGCGCGCGTGGCGGCGCTCGGTGTCACCCTTTTATTTCCTGCCACTTCCGTTGCCAGGTCGTGTAGCTCGCGCAGTTCTTCTTGCCGTTGCCGCAGGCCCTTTGGGGCGTCTTCCAGAACTTGATCTTCTTCAAGTACGTCGCGGCCTCGTTGAGGTGGTACTTCGCGCAAGCGCCGGGCTCGAGCTCGTCCATCACCGCGCAGGCCTTGAGGTTGGCCGGGGTCTCGCCGAAGTAGATCGCCTGCTGGGCCTGGACCTTGGGCGTCGAGACATAGGCCATCCACTTATAAGCGCAGTTCACATGGGTCGACTTCGCGGACAGCATCCAGCTATCGGCCCAGCCGGTCGCCCCTTCGACGGGAATCGTATCGGCGACCGGCACGCCGTCGGCCTTGAGCGTGATGGTCTGATAGGGCCACGCCGCCCCGATGACCACGTCGCCGTTCTTGAACAGCTCGATCTCGTCGGAGGCGAGCACCCAGTACTTCTTGATGAGAAGGCGCTGCTTCTTGAGAAGATCGACCACCGCGTCGAGCTGCGTCTCGGTCAGCTCGTAAGGATCGGTGATCCCGAGCTCGGGCCGGGTGGCCGAAAGATAGAGCGCCGCATCGGCGATCTGAATCGGGTTGTCGGGAACGGTGATCTTGCCCTTGTAGCGCGGGTCGTAAAGCGCCGCCCAGCTCGTCGGCGCGTCCTTGATCTTCTCGGTGTTCCACAACAGCACGTTCGGCCCCCACTCGTAGGAAAGGCCGTAGTGCAGGCCGTTCACCGTGTTGTGCGGCGGCGACTTGAGCTCTTCCACGAAGTTCTTGAAGTCGGGAATCAGGCTCACGTCGATCGGCTGCACATTGCCGCCGTAGATCAGGCGCAACGAGGCGTCGCCCGAGGCCGACACGAGATCGTACGCCGTGCCGCCGCCTTGCCGCATCAGCGCGACCATCTCGTCCGACGAACCCGCGTACTTGCGGTTGACCTTGCATCCGGTCTGCTCCTCGAACGGCTTCACCCATTCGTCCTGGGCGTAGCCTTCCCAAGCGACGATGTTGAGCTCGCCTTCCCCCTTCCCGATCGTCTTGGGGTAGTTCGGGCCGACCAACTCGGCGAACGCGGAGCCAGCGACCATCGCCACAGCGGCGACGAGGCCGGTGGCGGCCGCGGATTTCACAAGCCTCCGTACCATTTTGAGCCTCTCCCTTTTCAGTCTTTCATCCAAGCCTGAGCGCGCAACGCTTGCGCCAGGCCACCGTGACCGGATCGCCCGGTTTGAGCCGATGCGATGCGATCGGTTCGTCGTCGTTCAACGCCACGGCCGTGATCGTCGCGCCGTCGTCGAGAACGACCGAATACCGCGTGAGCATCCCGACATAGACCACGGCCTGAATTCGCCCCCGCTCGACGTGGAGGTCCGGATCGGTCGAGGCCGGCCCTGAAGGGACGAGCCGGATCTTTTCGGGCCGGACGAGGATGCGCGCCCCATCGCGATCCAGAATGTTCGACGCCCCGACGAAGCCGGCCACGAAGGCGTCCGCCGGGCGTTCGTAGACCTCTTGCGGCGTGCCGACCTGGACGATCCGCCCGTCGCGGAAGACGGCGATGCGATCGCTCATGGTCAGCGCCTCTTCCTGGTCGTGGGTGACGTAGATGAAGGTGATGCCGACCTGTTCCTGGATGCGCTTGAGCTCGATCTGCATGTTCTGGCGCAGCTTGAGGTCGAGCGCTCCGAGCGGCTCGTCGAGGAGCAGCACCGCCGGCCGGTTCACGATCGCCCGCGCGAGCGCGACGCGCTGGCGTTGGCCGCCCGAAAGCTGGGCCGGCTTGCGCGCGCCGAAGCCTTCGAGGCGGACCATCTCCAAAACCTCGCTCACGCGCGCCTCCCGTTCGGCCTTGGGCAGGCCCTTGGCCTCGAGCCCGTAGGCGACGTTCTCCGCCACGGTCATGTGCGGAAACAGGGCGTAGTCCTGGAAGACGGTGTTGATGTCGCGGTCGAAGGGCGCGCGGGCGGTGACGTCGCGGCCGTCGAGCTCGATCACGCCTTCGTCGGGGCGCTCGAACCCGGCGATCAGGCGCAGCGTCGTCGTCTTGCCCGAGCCCGAGGGCCCGAGCAGAGTGAAGAACTCGCCGCGCGCGACGCTGAGGTCGATGCGGTCGACCGCGACGACGGACTTGTACAGCTTGCGGACCGACCCAAGCCGCACGATCGGCGTTCCGCTCTCCGCGCGGACAGCGGCGGACGGGTCCGCCCGTTCGGTGATCACGCCGTCCAAACGCGCGCCTCCTCGTCAGTGCCTGACCATCACGTGCCGGACCACCGAGTAGTCTTCGAGCGCGTAAGGCGACATGTCCTTGCCGTAGCCCGACTGCTTCATCCCGCCGTGCGGCATCTCGTTGACGAGCATGAAGTGGGTGTTGATCCAGGTGCAACCATATTGCAACCGGGCCGCGGTCTCCATCGCCTTGCCGATGTCCCGCGTCCAGACCGAGGACGCGAGGCCGTAGCGGGAGTCGTTGGCCCAGGCGATCGCTTCTTCGACGCCCGTGAACCGCGTGACCGAGACCACGGGGCCGAACACCTCGCGCTGGACGATCTCGTCTTCCTGCCGGGCGCCGGCGATGAGCGTCGGCTCGTAGAGAAAGCCCGCGCCCTCGCAGGCCCGCCCCCCGGTCACGATCTCGATATGCTTCTGCTCGCGGGCGCGCTCGACGAAGCTCGAGACCCGCGCGCGTTGGCGCTCGCTGATCAGGGGGCCCATCTCCACGTCCGGCATATCCGGCGGCCCGAACTTGATGCCCGAGACCGCGTTCGCGAGGTCGGCGACGAGCCGGTCGTGGATCTTCGCGCCGGCGTAGACGCGGCAGGCCGCGGTGCAGTCTTGGCCCGCGTTGTAGTAACCGAAGGTCCGAACGCCTTCGACCACGGCCTCGAGATCGGCGTCGTCGAACACGATCACAGGCGCCTTGCCGCCGAGCTCGAGATGGGTCCGCTTGAGGGTCGCGGACGCGGCCTGAAGAACCTTGCGGCCGGTGGCGATGTCGCCGGTCAAGGACACCATGTCGACGCCGTCGTGCGAGACCAGAGGCGCGCCCACGGTCTCGCCGCGGCCGAGCACCAGGTTGATCACGCCCGCGGGGAACAGCTCGGCCAGGATCTCGGCCAACTTCAGCGCCGTCAGCGGGGTCTGCTCCGAAGGCTTCAGCACCACCGTGTTGCCGGCGGCGAGCGCGGGCGCGATCTTCCACGCCACCATCATGAGAGGATAGTTCCAGGGCGCGATCGAGGCGACGACCCCGACCGGATCGCGCCGGATCATGCTCGTGTGCCCTTCGAGATACTCGCCGGCCGCGCTTCCCGCCATGCAACGGGCCGCCCCGGCGAAGAACCGGAAGCAATCGACGATCGCCGGAATCTCGTCGTCCAGGACGTTCTTGTACGGCTTGCCGCAGTTCTCGCTTTCGAGCTTTGCGAAGCCTTCGGCGTCGGCCTCGATCCGGTCCGCGAGCTTGAGCAAAAGCTCGGACCGGCCCGCGGGCGTCGTCCGCGACCAGTCGGCGAAGGCCCGCCGCGCGGCGGCGACCGCCTGGTCGATCTGCTCCTTCGAGGCGGAAGGAATCTCGGCGATCGCCGCCCCGGTCGCAGGGTTGACGATCTCTTCCGCCTCGCCGCGCCCGTCCACGAATTGGCCGTCGATCAAAAGGCTGGTCTTCATGAAAGCGCTCCCTCCCCTTCGGCGGCGGCCGTCCGCGAGGCCGCGGCCCTTGAGCTTGCGCCGCATCTTTTCGCGGCGGCCGCCGCGGTGCTTTCTCCCCTTGCGCCAGCGGCGTTCGGGCCGCGGACGCGCAGAGATGGTACGGCAGATCAAACCTAATTAAAAATCGGAAATTACGCGCATACCTATCTGAAAAACAGAATGCTTGCGCGCCGACGCCCGTTATCGTCCGGGGATGCGCCGTCGCACGCTGGCCGGGTTGTGCTCCCGGCACATGTCGAGGAACTCGCGCGCCGCCGCGCGCAATGGCGCGCCCCGACGCCAGACGATGCCGATGTCGGCGGTTGGAATGGGGTTGGAAAGCTCGCGCCACTCGAGGCGGTCGCCTTCGAGCGACCACGGCCGATAGGCCATGTCGGGCAAGGTCGCAAGCCCGACCCCCATGCCGACGAGGCTTCTGACCGCTTCGACCGAGGCGGTGGTCATCACGATCGAAGGAACGATCCCGGCCCGGTGCCAGTACTCGGTCGTGGTCTCGGTCAGCTCGTCGACCGAGAGCATGATGATGGGTTCGCCTTCGAGATCCTCGAAGGCGAGAACATGCTTGGCGAGAAGCGGATGGTTGCCCGGAAGCCAGACCTGCCAGCGCGACCGGCTCAGAACCTCCGAGCCCAGGGCCTGGCGGTCCTGAAGGTTGGAAACCAGCAACAGCCCTACGTCGAGCTCGCCGTTGACGAGAAGGTGCTCGAGGTAGCTGCGCTCGTCCTCGAGCACATGGACGTCGATGTTCGGGAAGGTGCGCCGGAAGCGGGCGAGCAGCTCGGCGAGATAGTAGCTCGAGACGATGCGCGTGACCCCGAGGTTGAGGTCGCCCTTCATGCTCTCGGGCCGCGCCCCGACCGCGCGCCGCGCATCCGTCACCGCCGCCATGATGCGGCGCGCGTGGACGAGGAGCTGATGGCCTTCGTGGGTCAGCCGCATGCCCTTGGCGTGGCGGACGAACAGGCGCGTCCCGGTCTCGAGCTCGAGGGCTTGGACGGCCGACGTGATCGCGGATTGGGAGATGCCGAGATCCCGCGCCGCGCCTGAGACCGACTCGAACTCGGCGGCGGCGATGAAATAGCGAAGCTGGCGAAGGTTCATGGCTTTCTGGTCATGGTTCTCCGTCACGATATCGGCCGCGAAAGCGACAAGCCACCGTTCGATCGGCGGCGGCCAAAAGCGCATTCGCCCGCCGGCCGCCTTTGAAGCCTCGGCCCGTTGCTTCCCGTCGGGGCCTCGGAAGGATAGAAGAGAAGAGACAGATATACCGCTCCTGATGCGAGCGCTTCGGCGGGCGCCGAATCGCGCGGCTTGGGCCGGGCCATCGTCGGACCGGCGCGCACCGACGGCGCCGTCGCCGAGGCGATCGGACCATGCGGGATTGGGATGCCCCTCGTCCACCGAGCGCACGGTGCGGGCATGACGAGAATGCGCGCCGGACGGGCGCTGAAGCTTGGAAGCGGGCTCGCGGCCCTTGCCGGGCTTGCGCTGCTCGCCGTGCTGGTCGTTTACCAGGACGTTGCCGCAGTGGGGCGCATCCTGTTTTCGGCCGGCTGGGGTATCGCTGCGATAACGGCGTTTTATCTGATCCCGTTGATGGTCTCGGCCCAGGCTTGGCGGATTGTGACGAGCCCGGTGTGGCGCGGGTCCGCCCTCGTTTTCTTCTGGGCCCGGCTCGTCCGCGAAGCCGTCAACAGTCTTTTGCCGGTCGCCCAGATCGGCGGCAACCTGGTAGGCGCGCGCATTCTCACCTTCCACGGGGCGCGCGGAAGTCTCGCCGGGGCCGCGGTCATCGTCGATCTCACGGTCGAGCTTTACACAGAGGTCGTCTTCGCCGCTCTCGGCGCCGGCCTTCTCCTTCTGCGCGGGGCCGGCGCAGCTTCGAGGCCGATCGTGATCGGACTCGGGGTCGCGGTCTTCGCTGTGGGCGGGTTTCTGCTCGCCCAGCGCTGGGGGATGTTCCGACTGATCGAGCGGCAGCTTGAGCGCATCGCGGTTCGCTTCGGTTGGACGGCGCTCGGCTCGCTCGCCAACCTGCACGAAACGATGATGGCGATCTATCGCGACCGCCGCGCGATCGCCGCGGCCACGGCCTGGCATCTTGCGGCCTGGGCGCTCGGGGCGGTCGAAGTCTGGCTGATTCTCTTCTTCCTGAACGTCGAGGCGAGCTTCGCCGAAGCTTTCGTCATCGAAAGCCTCGGCCAAGCGATCCGCTCAATGGCCTTTTTGGTCCCAGGGGCGTTCGGCGTTCAGGAAGGCGGCTACATGCTGCTCGGGGTGTTCTTCGGGCTGGAGCCCGACATCGCGCTTTCGGTCTCGCTGATCAAACGCATCCGCGACCTCGCCCTCGGCGTCCCCGCCATGCTCTCTTGGCAGCTCATCGAAGGCCGGAGGCTGGTCGACGCCCTCGACGACGGCAAGCCGAACGGCGCTTGATCCGAGCGCGCGGGGCGGCGCGCCGACGTCCGGCTTCGCCCT
>CAYYWV010000006.1:13394-41188 GCA_964475385.1 uncultured Alphaproteobacteria bacterium
CCTACCGACGGACACCGACGTAGCGATGCAGGGGCTCGGGATCGTCGACGAGCGCCGCCGGCGTCGTCTCGTGACAGACCGCGCCGTTCTCGAGAAACACGACGCGATCGGCGATCTTGAGCACGGCCTCGACCTTCTGCTCGACCAAAAGGACGGCCACGCCCTGGGTCTTGAGCTCGGCGACCGTCTCAAGAAGCTTCTCGGTCAGCGTCGGCATCAGGCCTTCGCTCGGCTCGTCGAGCAGCAGAACCTTCGGCCGCAGGCAAAGCGCGCGGGCGGTGGCCAGCATCTGTTGCTCGCCTCCGCTCAAGGTTCCGGCGCGCTGGCGCAGCCGCTCGGTCAGCACCGGGAACAGCGTCAACACCCACGCGAGCGTCTCCGGCGGGCTGTTCCGCACCATCATCCCCATCTGGAGGTTCTCGGCGACGGTAAGATCGGGAAAGAGCCGCCGGCCTTGGGGCACATAGGCGAGGCCATGGCGGGGGATCTCGTGCGCGGCGAGGCGCGTGAGCTCGACGCCATCGAGCGCGATCCTTCCCGAGCGGGCCTTGATGAGCCCCATGATCGCCTTGAGCGCGGTCGTCTTGCCGGCGCCGTTGCGCCCCAGAAGGCCCAGGATCTCGCCCGCCGCGAGATGAAGCGAAACCCCGTCAAGCACCTTCACGGCGCCGTAGAAGCAGGAGATGCCTTCGACGCGTAACACGATCAAGTCCCGAGGTAAGCGCGTTGCACGTCCGCGTTGCGTTCGATCTCCTGCGGCGCCCCTTCGGCGATGATCGCGCCCTTGTCCATCACCGTGATAGTATGCGCAAGCTCGAGCACAACCGACATGTTGTGTTCGATCAGGAGCACGGTCGCTTCTTTCGCGATTGTCCGGATCAACCCGCAAAACGCGGCGATCTCGTGCTGGGCGAGGCCCTGGGTCGGCTCGTCGAGAATGAGCAGCTCGGGCTCGAGCGCGAGCCCCATAGCCACCTCGAGCAGGCGCTGGTGACCGTAGGGCAGCTCGCCGGCCGGGCGCGCCGCCTCGCCGGCGAGGTTGACGCGATCGAGCGCGTCCTCCACCCGGGCGGCGATCTGGGCTTCCCGAAGCACGAGGCGCCCGAGCACGCCCCCCATCAGACGGCGCTGGGCGGCGAGCGCGACGTTCTCGTAACAGCTCAGGCTCTTGTAGATGCTCGTCACCTGAAAGGTGTAGACGATGCCGAGAAGCACCCGGTCCCACGCCCGCAGGTTCGTGATATCGCGCCCCTTGAAGGTGATCGCGCCCGCGCTCGGGCGGATGCGATCGCTGATCATGCTCACCAGCGTCGTCTTCCCCGCTCCATTGGGGCCGATGATCGCCCGGATCTCGCCCTTGGCGAGCCGGAGCGTGATGTTATCGACCGCGACCAAGCCGCCGAAATGCTTGCTCAGCCCCGCGGTCTCGAGCAGGCTCACGGCAGCCATGGCAGCCACTTCTCGCGGATGGTGCCGACGATCCCTTTGGGGAACCACAGGATCAGCATCACCAGAGCCACGCCGACGACGAGCAGGTAGCTCGAGGTGATCCCGCTCGAGACGTCGACCAGATAGAACATCAACGCAGCGCCGACGACCGGCCCGATCGTGGTGCCGATACCGCCGAGCAACGCCCACAAAAGCGGGTAGATCGAGTATTGGATCGAAGCGAAGGACGAGCCGACATAGGAGAACAGAAGCGCATAGCTCGCCCCGGCCGCGCTCGCGAACACGCCCGAGATCATCAACGATAAGAGCTTGTAGCGGAACGTGTCGTAACCCAGCATCCGGGTGCGCGGCTCGTTCTCGCGGATTGCGATCAGCACCCTGCCGGTCGGCGAGCGGACCAGCGCGACGCTTGCGAACAGGGAAACGGCGAACACGATCAAAGCGGCGTTGTACTTCACCGCCGGGGTCGAGAAGGGCAGCGTCATCCCGCCGATCACAAGCGGCCGCAGCCGCTCGGAGAGCACGAACCCCTGGTCGCCCATCGTGATCTCGTTGAAGTAGAGCGTGGCGAGAAAGAACGCCTGCGCGAACATCAAGGTGACGATGAGGAACGAGATCCCGCTGGTCCGCAGCGCGATCAGGCCGAACACGCCGGCGAAGACCAGGCCCGAGGCGACGCCGAGACCGAAGGCCGGAATGGCCCCGAAGTCGAGGTAGTAGACCGAGAGCCCGGCTCCATACAGCCCGGCCGCGAAGAACATGGCGTGGCCCAAGCTCATAAGCCCGGTGTAGCCGAGCAGAAGGTTGTAGCCGATGGCGTAGGCCGCAAGCACCATGATCCGGGCCGCATTGGTGTGGTGATAGGCGGGCAACACGAACTGGGCCGCGAACAGGAGCGCGACCAACCCCAGGTGCAGCGCGACGATGCGGCCGGCGGCCGGGCGCCTCATGACTCCTCGCGGCCGAACAGGCCGCCCGGACGGAACACCAGCACCAAGGCGACGAGCAAGGTGGCGATGATCTTGGCCAGCGTCGGCGAGAAGAACACCGAGATCACGCCGTCGCTAATGCCGACGAGAAAGGCCGCGACCAGCGTGCCCTGCAAGCTCCCGAGCCCGCCGAGAATGACGACGATGAACGACAGCAACAGCGGGTCGAGCCCCATCAGGTAATAAGCCTGCTGGATCGGCACCACCAGAACGCCGGCGATCGCCGCCAGCATGCCGCCGAGCGCGAACGCCGCCGCATAGACCCGCCGCACCGGCACGCCGAAGGCCTGTGCGATCTCCTGGTCCTGCTGGGTCGCCCGCATGTAAAGGCCGAGCTTGCTCTTCGACAGCACCAGCCACGTGCCGGCAAGGAGCGCCGCCGAGGCCCCGGCGACGACGAGCTTGTAGCCCGAGTACCCGAACCAGGGGAACACGACCCGGAAGTAGATCGGCGGGTCCACGGGCCGCGCATCGGGGCCGAAGAAGGTGAGCACGAGCTGCTCGATGATGTAGAGAAGCCCGATCGTCGCCACGATCGTGCTCTCGGGATGGTAATCGAGCCGACGCAGGATCAGCCAATCGGCGGCGACCGCCACCGCGCCGACGACGAGTGGAGCCGCCACCAGCGCCACCGCAAAGCCAGCCAGCGGCGGGCCTCCGATCAGCGATGCGCTCCACCATGCGAGCACCGCGCCGAGCATGAAGAACTCGCCATGCGCAATGTTGACGATGCGCATGACGCCGAACACGAGCGACAGCCCGAGCGCGGTCAACGCCAGAACGAATGCGGTGACCGTGCCCTCGAGCAATGCAAGAAACAGGTATGGGCCGAAGCTCACAGCGGATTATGGCTTTGAAGAAGACCGATCAGGCTGCAACCGGGGGAAGCGGGCGATCGGGCCGCTCGCCCAACCGCCCGTTCCTCTTGGCCGGGCCAAGTTCACTCGCGTGATGGTAGGCGCCCCCTAAAGCGGCCGCTTCGTGTAGTCGGCTTCGGGCTCGTAAAGCGAGTCCTCGATCGCGGTCCGATACACCACCTTGAGCCGCCGGTTCGCGACCTTGGAAATAAACTGCTGGCCGTAGCTCTGGTGAAGCTTGCCGATGAACTTCTTGTGGCCCTGCGGGTGCTCGAGGCCCTCGTTGAACCACTCGAAGTTTTCGAGCGTCTCGATCAGCGCCTGCACGTCCTTGGGCGTTCGCTCGCGATATCCGCTCTGCTCGACCGCGCGCTTGATGACGAACAGCGTCTCCCAGCAGCCGAACATATGCGAATACGTGGCGATATCCTTCGGGTTGTCGGCGCTCGCGCCGACGTCGTTCACGCCCACGCGCTCGCGGTAGAACTTCTCGAACCGGGTGGGGTAACCGTCGGCGTAGCGCGGCATCGCTTCCCAGAAGTAGGTGCCTTCGAGGAACTCGAGCCCTGGGCTTCCCATATCGACCGCCTCGAGCGAATCGATGAAGCCGAAGATCTCCGGCCGCTTCGATCCGAAGTGTTCGCCCATCTCCTTGACGAAGGTCAGAACGCCCGGACCGACCATGACGTGATAGAGCACGTCGGTCCCGGCGGGAATGCGCGGGAAGTACTTGGTGTACGAGGTCTCGGTCGGCGGAATCGGGATCAGCGCCTTGATGTTCCCGCCGAGCGCGCGGACCGCCGCGCCGAAGAAGTCGCGGTGGTTGTAGCCGAACGCATAGTCCGGAAAGATCATGGCGATGTTCTTGCCCAGGTTATTCAGAATCCACGGCGCGACCGCGGTGACCTGGGCGCGGACGTCCGTGATTCCGGGCTGGAACACATACCGGTTAAGACTGCCCGAGGCGACGTGATAGCCTTCGCTGACCACGAAGTACGGGATCTTGAGCTCGCCGGCGCGCGGGGCCGAGCCGATGACCACGTGCGAGAACAGCGTGCCGAAGATGAAATCGACCTTGCGCTGGGTGGCGAGCTTCTCCACCACCTCCGCCCCGCGCTTAGGGTCGGTGCCGTCGTCTTCCGTGACCAGTTCGATCGGCCGCCCGGCGATGCCGCCGGTCTCGTTGATGAGCTTGACCGCGGCCGCGGTCGTGCGTTCGTACCAACGCCCATAGGCCGCGCCGATGCCGGTGCGGTGGACCTGAAAGCCAATCCGAATGGGGCGATCGCCGCCCGCCGTCGTCTGCGCCAACGCCGCCGGCGTGAACACCGGGTTCGGCGCCGAGGCGCCGAGTCCGCCGGCCACCGTGGCGCCGGCGAGTACACCAGCGGTCTTAATCGCAGTACGCCGGGATATGCGTATTGTTTCGTCTCCTTTGACGTGGCTATCGTCGTTTTTTTTCTTGGTCATGGTCCGGGCCTCCCCAAAATCGTCCATACGAAATTTGGTCGTTTATTCAATAACACGGCGATCAACGGCGGCTCAAGCGCGCAAAAGGCGAACCCGTTACAACCCCGCGGCGGTTTTCCGTTTTCAGCCGACCGCCGGCGTTTCGGAAGCCTTCAGCCCCGGCGGTCTTCGCGAATCATGTCGGCGGCCTTCTCGGCGATCATGATCGTCGGCGCGTTGGTGTTGCCGGAGGTGATCGTCGGCATGATCGAGGCGTCGACCACGCGCAGGCGCTCCACGCCGCGCAGCCGCAGCCGGTCGTCGACCACCGCCATCGGGTCGCGGCCCATCTTGCAGGTGCCGACCGGGTGGAAGATGGTGGCGCCGATGTCGCCGGCGGCGCGGGCGAGCTCCTCGTCCGACTGGAACGCGGGGCCGGGCCGGAACTCCTCCGGCGCGAAGCGCGCAAGCGCCTTCGCCGCGCAGATCCGCCGCGTCAGCCGGATCGCCTCGGCCGCGATCTTGCGATCGGCGGGCGTCGACAGGTAGTTGGGCTTGATCGCCGGGGCGTCCTTCGGATCGGAGCTCTTGATTCGCACATGGCCTCGGCTTTCGGGGCGAAGGTTGCAAACGGAAGCGGTGAACGCCTCGAACGGGTGCAGCCGCGCGCCCAGCTTGTCGCAGCTCAAGGGCTGGATGTGGTACTCGAGGTTCGGCGTCTCGCGCGTGGGATCGCTTTTCGCGAACCCGCCGAGCTGGCTCGGCGCCATCGTCAAAGGGCCGCGGCGAAACAGCGCGAACTCGAGCGCCATGCCGACGCGCCCGAACAGGCTGTTCGCGCGCAGGTTCAGCGTGCGCGTGTTCCTGACCTTGAAGACGGTGCGGATCTGGAGGTGGTCCTGAAGGTTCTCGCCGACGCCGGGAAGCTCGTGCGCAACCGCGATGCCCAACCCGTCGAGAAGCGCGCCCGGGCCGATGCCCGAGACCTGAAGAAGCTGCGGCGAGCCGATGGCGCCGGCGGCGAGGATGAGCTCGCCGCGCACCGTGGCCCGCGCCGGCGCGCCATCGAGCGTGAACTCGAGTCCGACGGCGCGCTTTCCGTCGAGCGTCAGACGCTCGGCTTGCGCGCGAACGAGAACCTCGAGGTTCGGGCGCGAACGCGCCGGGCGCAGAAACGCCTTGGCGGCGCTCAAGCGCAACCCCCGCTTCTGGTTGACGTGGAAGTACCCGAAGCCTTCGTTGTCGCCGCGGTTGAAGTCGCGCGTGCGCGGGATGCCGATCTCCTCGGCCGCCGCCATGAACGCATCGAGAATCTCCCACCTGAGCCGCATCTCCTCGACCCGCCACTCGCCGCCGACGCCGTGGGCTTCGTCGGCCCCGTGGACGAAGTCTTCCGAGCGCTTGAAGTAGGGGAGCACGTCGTCCCAGCCCCAGCCGACATTGCCGAGCTGACGCCAGTGGTCGTAATCGCGCGCTTGGCCGCGCATGTACACCATGCCGTTGATCGACGAGCAGCCGCCCAGAACCTTGCCCCGCGGGTAGGCGAGCGCGCGCCCGTTCAGCCCTTCCTCCGGCTCGGTGGTGAAGCACCAGTCGGTGCGGGGATTGTTCATCGTATAGAGATAGCCGACTGGAACGTGAATCCAGAAATAGTCGTCTTCGCCCCCCGCTTCGAGCAACAACACGCGAACGCCGGGATCGGCGGACAACCGATTGGCGAGCACGCAACCGGCCGTGCCGGCGCCGACGATCACGTAATCGAACGCGCCAATGTCCTTGCGAATGGCTTCCTCCCGCCGCCTTTGATCGCTCCCCTGTCGCCGGCCGCCAACCAAGCTTTTCCAAAGCCCTGAGCGGGTCGGACGACAGCAAGTGTAGAGGCGCGCGCCCGTCTTCGACAAGCGCGCGGACCTCAACGCCGCGCCCCAAAAGACGGAATGGAATCGCCGCCGCCTTGCTCGGCTCGACAAAACCGGGCCGCGGCGACGCCTTTTGTGCTATATTATTAATAATCGATATTAGCCAGAGAACTTGGCTTTATCATGAACAGAAGAACCGACACAAAATGTCGGCTATCTTTCACAAAAGGACATGTAATGGAGAACATAGGCAAAAGATCTAGATTTTCAGAAATAATACAAGAATGGAAACCAAAGATATTTTTTCTTGCAATAGGACTCGTTCTTGGGCCTTTCATCAGTGGCTGGCTGAACTGGCAAGTAACCACGGGCGCGATGGACAAGGCCGTCGTCAATGCGGTCGTTTCTTATCGCGCCGATCTTTGCGCAAAAAGAGCGCAAGCCGACCCGGCGATCACTGCTGACGCGCTCAAGAATTGGTCCAGTCGGCGCGAACTCGCCCAGAAATGGGCGACGCTGCCCGGCGAAGAGAAAGCCGATGTCGACGTGGTCAGCGAGTGCAGCTCGCGGCTGACCTTGTAGCAAACGCGAAACCGGCGCCGTGAGCCGATAAACCGGCTCTCTTGCGCGTTTCAGGCCCGGGCCGGAGCGGCCGCCTCGGCGTCCGCATTGGCGTCGCGGTGGCGCCAGGCCTGGGCGTGGCGCTGGATCCCCCGGGTCACGAAGGCGTGGAGAATGCGCACCCCGGCCGAGGTGTAGACGATCATCATCGCCATCGCCGCGGCGGCCGCGATGTCGCCTTGATCGTCCATATTGAGGACCGCGACCGACGCGAGATGGGTGTTCGGCCCCCACAGGAAGACGACGGCCGAGACAGTCGTCATCGCGTTGACGAACAGGTAGATCGAGATATCGAGGATCGCCGGCAAGCAGACCGGGAACGTGACCCGGGTGAAGGTCTTGTAGAACGGCACCTTGAGCGAGGCCGACACGGCCTCGAACTCGGGATCGAGCTGCTTGAGCGCGGTCATCGCAGTGAGGTGAGGGACCGTGTAGTAGTGCACGATGGTGGCGATCACGAGAATCCCCATCGTGCTATAGAGAAAGTTGAACGGGTTGGCGACCACGGTCCCAATGAACGGGATCGTGAAGGTCTCGGGGTTGAAGAAGAAGATGTAGGCGAGCCCGAGCACCATGCCCGGCACCGCGAGCGGCAGGATCGCGAGAAGCTGAAGGACCGAGCGCGCCTTGGCGAATCGCCGCGACTTCTCGATCATGTAGGCGCCGGTGAAGATGATCAGGGTTCCGAACACCGCCGTCAGCGTCGCCATGACGATGCTGTTCCAATACGCCGGCCAACCGCCCCCGTCGGTGTACTGGAACTGGTAGTTGTTGAGCACCAAGCTCAAATCATAGGGCCAGAACTTGATGAACGACGCGAACGCCGAGACCGCGAGCATGCCGACGAGGATGAAGGCGATGACCGCGCAGAAGGCGAACATGATGAGATCGAAGCGCCGGTTCGGCTTGGGCTCGAGCGGCACCGAACCGGCCGAGATCTGCGCCACGTTGCGGCGCTGAACCAGCCGGTCGCCGATAAAGGTGAGCACCACCGGGAACAAGAGGACGACGCTGACCACCGCCCCCATCTGGAAGTTCCACTGCCCGACCACCTGCTTGTAGATGTCGACCGAGAGCACGTTGTACCAGCCGCCGATCACCTTGGGCGCGCCGAAGTCGGTGATCGCGTAAGTGAACGCCACAAAGCTCGCGCTCATGACCCCGTACTTGGCGTTCGGCAGGGTGACCGTAAAGAAGGTGCGCAGCTTGCTCGCCCTGAGCGCGACGGCGGCCTCGTAAAGCCGCGCGTCGGCGGTCGACAGCGCCGTCGTCAGGATGATCACGGTATGAGGGAAGATCCAAAACGCCAGGGCCGCCACGATTCCGATCGGGCCGTAGATCGACTGCCCGCCCATGATCCCTTTGATCATCCCCTGGTTGCCGAACAAATATACGAGCGAGATCGCCGGCAGAAGCGACGGGGCCAGAATGGGGATCAGCGCAATGCCCTTGAACAGGCCCTTGAACGGCATGCAGCTTCGAGTGAGGGCGTAGGCGTAGATGAAGGCGAGCGTGACCACGAGGACCGTGGTCACGACACCGATCGTCAGCGTATGCTCGACCGAGCTCACCAGCTCGGGCGTGCTGAAGTATTCGGCGTAGTTCGCGAAACCGACGAAATTCCCTTCGGCGTCCTCGAAGCTCTTCGAGAGCATCGAATAAAGCGGAAGCAAAATCGTCAGCACCAAAAACGCCGCGACGAAGACGAGTCCGGCGCCTTGAATCCGGTCGTCGCGGCTGATTTCGGGGCGCAAGGGGGCCGCAGCGGGCGCGCGATCGAGGGTGATGTCCGCCATGGTTCGCCCTCCTATGCGTCGGCGAACACGCGGATGCGGTCCTCGGGGAACACGACCGTCAGCTCCGAGCCGGGCTCGATGTGGAGCCGCTGCATGAGGTTGGGCGGGAAGTCGGCGGTCAACTGCTGCCCGTCCATGCCCTCGACGGCCAGCGTGGCCCGGTAGAAAGCGCCTAGGAACTCGAGCATCTCGATGCGCGCGGGCGTCGCGTTGCGCCCGCCGTCGGCGCCGGCGCCGTTGCGCACCGTCAGATCCTCGGGGCGAACGCACAAGGTGACGGCGGCGCCTTGGGGAATTCCGGCGAGAACGTCGGCGCAATCGAGTTCGAGACGCCCAAGGCGCACCCGCCCCGGCCCGAGCACGATCCCCTGAAGGAAGTTCATCGTGCCGACGAAATCGGCGACGAACGGGTTCGCCGGCTCGCGGTAAACCTCGATCGGGGTTCCGATCTGCTCGATCGCGCCATGGTTCATGACCACGATGCGGTCCGCCATGGTCAGCGCCTCCTCCTGGTCGTGGGTGACCATGATGGTGGTCACCCCGAGGCGGCGTTGCAGCAAGCGCACCTCACGGCGCAAGTAAACGCGGACCCTGGCGTCGAGCGCCGACAGCGGTTCGTCGAGAAGCAGAAGCCCCGGCGAAGGCGCGAGCGCGCGCGCGAGCGCGACTCGCTGCTGCTGACCGCCGGAGAGCTGAGCCGGATACTTGTTCTCTTGCCCTTTGAGGCCGACGAGATCGAGGAGCTCGGACACCCGCTCGGCGATCGCCGCCCGGTTCATGCGCCGGTTCTCGAGCCCGTAGGCGAGGTTCTTGAACACCGTGAGATTGGGGAACAAGGCGTAGGACTGAAAGACGATCCCGAAGTCGCGCTGATCGGGCGGCAATGTCGAGATGTCCCGTCCCGCCTGGATGATCCGGCCGTGGGTCTGGATGTCGAGCCCGGCGATACAGCGCAACAACGTCGTCTTGCCGCACCCAGAAGGCCCGAGAAAGCAGATGAACTCGCCCTCGGAAACGTCGAGGCTCACGTCCTTGAGCGCGGCGAAGGAGCCGAACATTTTCGTGAGGTTTTCGATCCGGAGATACGATCCGTCCCCTTTCTCCGCTGTTCCCTGCTCGTCTCGGACCATCGCGTTTCGCCTGAGTCGTTCAACAACATCAAAAACGCACGAAAGAAATAGTGCGAAATACGCCTGCGCGCCACCGGCGCGCTCGGACGAGCGAAGGTCCCGGAACCGCCCTCCGCTCGCCCGTGCGAAGCGCGCCCGGCCGGTATGGAACGCGGCCGGGCCCGCCTCTATGCGGTGTTCAGACTTTTAGCTCTTGGGCTCGGTCTTGACCCCGTACCGTTTCTGCCACTCCTTGAGAATGCGTTTGCGGTTCTGGGCCGCCCAGGCGAAGTCGTTCTTGATCATCGCGTCCTGGATGTTGGGCGGGAAGTACTTGACCGGCTTCGCCATCGAGGGAATCGCAAGGATCGGCAGGTAGTTGTTGAACACGACCATCGCCTTCGGCGAAATCGACCAGTCGATCAGCTTCTTGGCCGCTTCCTGCTTCTTCGAGGTCTTGAGAATCCCGCTCGCCTCGATTTCCCAGCCGATTCCCTCTTTCGGCACGATCAGATCGAGCGGCGCGCCTTTCTGCTTCAGGCTCGCGCCGCGGAAAGCGAACGAGATCCCGATCGGGTACTCGCCCGCAGCCGCCAGACGGCACGGCTTGGAGCCCGAGTGCGTGTAGGTGGCCATGTTCTGATGAAGCGCGTCCATGTACTTCCAGGCCGCGTCCTCGCCCATGATCTGCATCCAGCTCGACACGGTCAGGAACCCGGTGCCCGACGAGTTCGGGTTGGGCATCACGAGACGCCCCTTGTAGACCGGGTCGATCAGATCCTTCCACGACGAAGGCTTGGGCAGGTTGAACTTCTTGGCCTCGACCGTGTTGAAGCAGACCACGGCGGCGTAAGCGTCCGAGCCCACCCAGTGCGGCGGGTTGCGGGGATCGCGGAACTTGGGATCGATCTTATCGATGCCCTTGGGCGTATACGGCAGCAGCATCCCCTTGGCGTCGACCAGCAACAGGCTGGTCGCCGAGGTTCCGAAAAAGACGTCCGCTTGCGGATTCCCCGCATCGATCTCCGCCAGCATCTTGGCCGTGATGATGCCCGTCGAATCGCGCACCCAGTTGATATCGATGTCCGGGTACTCGGCGCGGAACGCTTCGCGAATCGGTTGAAGCTCTTCGGCTTCGAGCGCCGTATAGACGGTCAGCGTCGTTGCGGCGTTCGCCGGTTTGGAGACTCCGACGCCGAAGAGCGCCGCGGTCGCCACGGCGAGCGCAAGCGTCGAGCCCAGCTTGAACGGATGGTAGCTCATTCGTTGTCACTCCCTGTTGTCGCCCCACTTTCCGCACTTCCGCCTCGCGGGTGAACGCGTCCCCCACGCAAACCGCGCGCAAAGCGCGGCAACGGCGACGCCGCCGCTACCCGCGTGGCGACGGCCCTCGCCGAACGACGACGGCCGCTTCGCCTTGGGGGCTCAGACACATAACCATGTCACCGCAGCCGAATTGTGACAACCCGCTTGTGCCGCCCGTCCCGGAATTTCGACACAGCCAAGCGACGATGGGATAGTTTTCGCGCTGTTCACGCCGGCGGCGGCCGTGCCCGAGCCCGCGAGCGCGCTCCTGTTCGGCGTCGGGCTCGTAGGGCGCAGGACGCGCCTGACGCCTGCGCCGAAGGCCGAGGACGGGCCGGAATCGGGCCGTCTTCCGGCCGGTTAACAGGCCCTTTGCGCTGGTGTATTCTGCCGTTGCATTCGCGGGCCGAATCTGCCATGGTCCGCGCCTTTCAAACTTGGCCCACACGCCCATGACAGAAGGAGGGACGCGATGACGAGCGGTATCGCTGCGGAACTCGCCACTGTGTCTAACTCCAGCCAGTCGCGGCCCGAAGCGCTGGAAAGCTGGGCGGAGGGCAGAATAAAGCCGGACGCGCGGGTGCGCGCCTTGAGGGGCGACGCCCGCGCCGAAACCACCTATTTCCAGACCCGGGACGGGCTGCGCTATGCGGGCCGGCACCTCTTGATCGACCTGTGGGGCGCGAGCCGGCTTGACGACCTCGCGCTCGCCGAGGCCACGCTCCGCGAGGCGGTGGACGCGGTCGGGGCGACGCTTTTGCACGTCCACGTCCACCACTTCACGCCCAACGACGGGGTCTCGGGCGTGGCGGTGCTCGCCGAATCGCATATCAGCATCCACACCTGGCCCGAGGCGGGGTACGCGGCGCTCGACGTGTTCGTCTGCGGCGACTGCGACCCTTACGCGGCGGTGCCGGTGCTGAAGCGCGCCTGGAACCCTGAGCGGGTCCAGCTCGCCGAGCATTTGCGCGGGCTCACGGCATGATCCGCTTCGAGGAGACGGACAGCGAGGAGGTCAACCTCTCGCTGTCCGTCGACCGCGCCATCTTCACCGGCGAGACGCCGTTCCAGAAGGTCGAGGTGTTCGAGAACCGGGCCTTCGGCCGGGTGCTCGCGCTCGACGGAATCGTCCAGACGACCGAGCGCGACGAGTTCGCCTATCACGAGATGCTGGTGCATCCGCCGATGTTCGCCCACGGCGCGGTCAAGCGCGTCCTCGTCATCGGCGGCGGCGACGGCGGCGCGATCGAGGAGACGCTCAAGCACCCGGTCGAATCGGTCGCCATGGTCGAGATCGACGCGGAAGTGATCGAGCTCTGCCGCGCGCATCTGCCGACGGTCTGCGGCGCCGCCTTCGACGACCCCCGGCTCGACCTCGTGATCGGCGACGGGGTGCGCTACGTGGCCGAGACCGAGAACCGCTTCGATCTGATCCTGGTCGATTCGACCGAGCCGGTCGGCCCCGGCAAGGTCTTGTTCGAGACCCCGTTCTACAAAAGCTGCCGGCGCTGCCTCGCTCCCGGCGGGATCCTGATCACCCAGAACGCGGTGCCGTTCCTCCAGCGCGACGTGGCGCGCAACGCCTGCGCGCGCCTCAAGCCGCTGTTCCGCGACGTCACCCTCTATCTCGCCGCGGTGCCGAGCTTCGTCGGCGGCTTCATGGCCTTCGCCTGGGCGAGCGACGAGCCCGCGCACCGGACAGTGGACCGCGACGCGCTCGCCGCCCGAATCGACGCCGCAGGGATCGCCATGCGCTACTACACCGCGGACGTGCACCAGGCGGCTTTCGCGCTTCCGCCCTATATCGCCGACTCGCTGGGCTGAACCTCGAGGGCGGGTTGCGGTCAACCGCGAAGGGTGACGGCGGTGCCGCTTGCGCTGACCATCAGCATCGAGCCGTTCTGGCCGACGACTTCGTAGTCTATGTCGACCGCGACGATGGCATCCGCGCCGAGCTGCGCGGCCTCGGCGATCATGTCCTCGATCGCCGCCTCGCGGGCCTTCTTGAGCTCCTTCTCGTAGGCGCCCGAACGTCCCCCGACGATATCGCGAATATTGGCGAACAGATCGCGAAAGATGTTGGCCCCCATGATCGCCTCGCCCGAGACGATCCCGAGATAGCTGGCGATCGGACGGCCTTCGATGTCGGGTGTCGTGGTGACAATCATCGGCTTCTTCACCCTTTTCCCAGAGATGCGGCCTGCTGCTTCAAGGCAAGGCGCGGGCGGCGGCGGCCAGATTGCGCATCTTCGCGATGGCGATCTCGCGCGACAGCATGCCGAGCCCGCAGTCGGGGCCGACGATCAGGCGCTCGGGCTCGATGTGCTCGAGCGCGGCGCGCAGCCGGGCCTCGATCTCCTCGACGGTCTCGATTCGCGTCTGGGCGACGGCCACGACGCCGAGGATCACCCTGATCCGTCCGAAGCGTTCGAGAAGCGAAAGATCGTTGTGGCGGTGCGCGTCCTCGATCGAGACCGCATCGACCACGCTGGCTTCGGCGAGCGCATCGGCGAGCGTGAAGTAGGCCGTGCTGTCGGCCTTGGGAAAGTCGTCCTGATCGAGGGTTTCGGGATAGCCGCAGCACATGTGCATCACCCGCGCGACGCCTTCGGGCACGCCGTCAAAGCAGCGGGCGAGATTGTCGATCCCGAAGGCGAGCGCCTTTTCGGGATAGCGCGCGAACAAGGGCTCGTCGACCTGAATCCAGCGGCAGCCGGCCTCGGCGAGCGCGCGGATCTCGGCGTTGAGCGCGCGGGCGAGCGCGCGGCCCACGGCGCGTTCGTCGCCGTAATGGGCGTCGGCGACCGAGTCCGTGATCGTCAGCGGGCCGGGAACGGTGATCTTGACCGGCCGGTCGGTCTCGGCCTGGGCGATCCGCCAATCGCGGGGCAGAAACGGTTCCCCGGGCGCGAGAGGCGCGCGAATGGTCGGCACCCGCGCCGTCCAGGCCCCGGTCCGCATCACCTTCTCGGTCAGGTTCTCGAAGTCGAAGCCGGCGATATGGCGGCAGTGGTAGTAGATGTAGTTGTCGCGCCGGATCTCGCCGTCGGTCGGTATGTCGATCCCGGCCTCGACCTGGTCGCGCACGGCCGCGCGGGTGCCGCGGTCGAGCATCTCGACGATGGCCTCCCGGTCGGCCCGGCGCATGAAAGCGGTGTAAGCCCCGGTGGGATCGTCGGCGTTGGGGCCGCCGGCGCGGAACCAGTCGGGCACGGTGACGAAATCGGGCTTCGGATAGGCCCCGATGGTGGTGGTGAGAAGCGGCATGATGGCTTTCGGCTATGATGGCGTGGGCGCAGCGATGCGGTTTGGTCGCGGAGGAGAGGGTAAGCCGGATCGACCAAAGCCGACAAGCGTGAACCCCCTTCCTACTTGTCTCGAGAGGCAAGCGCGGCGCGGGCCGCTTTGGCGATCTCGACGGCGATCGCGTCTGGATTGCGCGCTGTGCGCTCGAAGGCCCCGCGCCACAGCACCTCGCCCGAGCGCACATCCACCAGCCGCACGGTCACGCGCGCGGGCGCGGCCTCGTCGAGCGCGCCTTCGAGCTGAAAGGCCGCGTCCGCGTTCGACGCGCCGACAGCCTGGCTCTCCCCGGCGGCGAGCGCGGTGACGAGCGCCGTCCTGAGCGCCGCCGCCTCGTCCCAACCTTCGAACCCGGCGACCGACAGCGCCTGAGACGGCGCCTCGCGGGACGCCCGCTCCACAAGAAGGGGCCTGAGCGCAAAAGCGAACAGAACGACGAAGCCCGCAACGCCGACCCATTTGAACAGCTTCGCCCGGTCAGGGTGAATCCCGATCTCGCGTCCGCCGCTGGCGGCATCGGACAGCACGCGGTAGATCGCCACCGGTTCGGCCCGCCCGGCGAGACGGCGCGGACCAAGGGCATCATACGCGACGTCGAAACGGGTGCGGACCCGCATGTACACCGGCCCCGAGATGCAAATCCCCCCGGGATGGGCGAGGTCTTCGATCGCGCCGGCGGTGGCGGCGTCTCTCCCGCCCGGGGACGGCCTCTCCGCGTTCGCTTCCATAGAAAGAAGGTCGATCCCAATCCGCACGGCCCGGGCGTCCGTTCCTTCGGCCGCAAGCCGACGTTGAATGGCGAGCGCGCAGCGGAGCGCCGCCACAGGCGAAGGCAGGATCGCGTTCAACCGCCCGCCGCCTCTGCCGGTAAGCCGGCCGCCACATGAGACCGCCGTCGCCTCGACCCCTGGCCTTACTTCCGCCTCGACCGAGGCGTCGAAGACCAGAGTGAGCGCGGTCTCGGGACCGATCTCGCCGGCGCCGGCGTGGCGCAACATGTCGAGTTCCATGGTCCGATCTTAACCCGTTCGCGGCGGGAAGATCGACGCGCAAGCGCAGTCCCTTCGGTTTCGGCCAGAACGTCTCATGTTTTAACGGCGCCGGCACGCAGCCCCGGCCGGCAGCCTGCGGCATCGCGGAACAGGGCGGCCGGACGGAGCTGCGAGCCGGCGCGATTCCATGAAAGCGGTAAAGGCTCTAATCGCCCACCGCGGAAATCGATTGTCAGCCCACGGCCCGCGGCGTCGTTCGGAGGGCGCGCCGCGTTCGGGGCGAAGGCGTCCGCTCGGCCCCCATCGTTCGGCTTACCGCTCCTCTTTCGGCTCTAGGGTTCGACCGCATTTCATGCAGAACGGTCTTATCACCCCTTTGCGCCGCTTGAGCTCACGGGGCCGACACGCTTCGCAGGCCCAGATGGTTCGCGAATCCTTTGTGGCCAGGCCAGTGAGGCCATATCGAAGCAAGGCCGAAACATCGACATGGCAGACATTCGGCTCTTTTCGCAGAATGCGATAAAGCTGATGAGGCGTCCAAACCATATATCGGCGCCCCAGAAGATGCGAGACCAAGGCGCCGCAGGTCATCATACCCCGAAGCTGGCTCGAAGCGCCGGGAATCGCTTCGCGCACCAGCAACACATCGCCGCGCGCGCCCCAGCACAGAAATTTTCGGGCTTGATCGCTTGTGATCGTCGCCGTGAGCAGCCGCGTCCACCAGGGCTCGAACACGGTCCATGCGCCGTTCGGTTCGGGCCTCAGCGCAAAGACGTGCTTGTGCACCCGGTGAAGGAATGGATGCCACCACTGGCAGTCGATCGGGGGCACGAAACAGACGAACCAGCTTCCGGGTTCGAGCGCCACGAGCGAGCCGTCGGAATGGAGCTTGAGCGGTTCGCTCCTGACGATGTCGGGGAGCAAGGGCGACGCTTCGCGGCGCCGCTGGGCCTTTTCGTAGAATGGACTTAAGAGGCTGATGATTCTCGGTAGTTCGGCGATTGACATGGACCTCCCCACCTTCATCGCCAGAGAGATGGCGCACAGACGCCTTACCGGGGTCGAACGCTCCGGCCAGCGCGCCGCCCTCATCGCGAGGGCCGCGCATAACCTTACCACGTTGGGAAGGTTTTCGAAACATAAGCGTATGGAAGCGCTTTGGCGGTCTTCTTTCCGGGAGCAGGATCAGGTCTGCCGCTCGGCCAGCGCCTCTTCGTGAATGGGGACAGAAGGCTTCGTCGCTTGGCAAGGTCGTGACCCAAGGATACCTTGCGGTGGCGGCGCGGGACCGCCGCACGACAAGAACGGGAAGCGCGAGGTCATGGTCGGTCCGAAAGTTGGGAGACTGCGCCGCGGGAGGGCGAAGGCGCGTCCATGAGCGAGCGCCCGGTCAACACATCGCCCCCGGTTTCGGACGCGGTCAAGCACACCACCTGCTACCAGTGCGCCTGCCGCTGCGGCATCCGCGTGCACCTTCGCGACGGGCGTATCCGCTATATCGAGGGCAACCCCGAGCACCCGGTCAACCGCGGCGTTCTCTGCGCCAAGGGCTCGGCCGGGATCATGACCCAGTACTCGCCGGCGCGGCTTTCGACCCCCTTGCGCCGGGTCGGTCCCCGCGGCTCGGGCGAATTCGAGGCGATCTCCTGGGACGAGGCCATCGAGACCGCGGTGAAGTGGCTCGGCGCGATCCGGCGCACCGACCCGCGGCGTCTCGCCTTCTTCACCGGGCGCGACCAGAGCCAAGCGCTGACCGGCTGGTGGGCGAGCCAGTTCGGCACCCCAAACTACGCCGCCCACGGCGGGTTCTGCTCGGTCAACATGGCGGTCGCCGGGCTCTACACCATCGGCGGCTCGTTCTGGGAGTTCGGCGAGCCCGACTGGGAGCGCACCCGCCTGTTCGTCATGTTCGGCTGCGCCGAGGACCACGATTCCAACCCCATCAAGGCGGGAATCGCGCGCCTCAAGGCGCGGGGGGCCAAGTTCGTCTCGATCAACCCGGTGCGCACCGGCTACTCGGCGATCGCCGACGAGTGGATTCCGATCCGGCCCGGCACCGACGGGCTTTTGATCTTCTCCCTGATCCGCGAGCTCTTGCTCGCCGACAAGGTCGACCTCGCCTGGCTCGCGCGCCACACCAACGCGTCCTGGCTGGTGATCGACGATCCGGGCGCGGCCGACCACGGCCTGTTCGCCCGCGATGCGCAGGGCGCGCCTTTGTGCTGGGACGGGGAGCGCGCGGCGCTGGCGAGCGCCCACGACCCCAACGCGCGCCCGCGCCTGTTCGGCGCGGCGACGCTCGCCGACGGGCGGCGCGCGGTCCCGGTCTTCGAGCTGATGGCGCGGCGCTACATGGTCGACGACTACGCGCCCGAGGCGGTCGCCGAGCGCACCGGCGTGCCCGCGGCGCGCATTCGCCGCCTCGCCGCCGAGCTCGCCCGCGCCGCGTTCGACCACGAGATCGCCCTCGACATCCCCTGGACCGACTGGGCCGGCCGCCGCCACGAGACCACCACCGGAAGGCCGGTGAGCATGCACGCCATGCGCGGGATCTCGGCGCACTCCAACGGGTTTCACACCTGCCGGGCGCTGCACCTGTTGCAGATGATCTTGGGCGCGATCGACTGCCCGGGAGGATTTCGCCTCAAGCCGCCCTTCCCGCGCCCGTGCCCGCCGGGGCCGAAGCCCGCCGGCAAACCGGGCGAGGTGGCGGCGGGCCGCCCGCTGCCGGGGCCGCCGCTCGGCATGCCCGAAGGGCCCGAGGATCTGCTGGTCGAGGCCGACGGCGCGCCCATGCGGATTGACAAGGCGTTCTCGTGGGAGGCGCCTCTCGCGGCCCACGGGCTGATGCACATGGTGATCGCCAACGCCTGGGCGGGCGATCCCTACCCCATCGATACCCTGTTCATGTTCATGGCCAACATGAGCTGGAACTCGGCCATGAACACCGCCGGCACCATCGCGATGCTCACCGACCGCGATCCCGAGACCGGCGAGTACCGCATCCCGCGCATCATTTACGCCGACGCCTTCCACTCCGAGATGGTGTCGTACGCCGACCTGGTCTTGCCCGACACCACCTATTTCGAGCGGTACGACGCGATCTCGCTCCTCGACCGGCCGATCTCGAGCGCCGAGGGGCCGGCCGATTCGATCCGCCAGCCGGTGGTCGCGCCCGACCGCGACGTGCGCCCGTTCCAGGACGTGTTGCTGGAGATCGGCGCGCGGCTCGGCCTGCCGGGCATGGTCGACGAGGCGGGCCGGCCGCTCTATCCCGGCGGTTACGCCGACTACATCGTGCATCACGAGCGCAAGCCCGGGATCGGCACGCTCGCCGGCTGGCGGGGCGCGGACGGCGCGGCCAAGGGCCGCGGCGCGCCCAATCCGCGCCAGCTCGACCGCTACATCGAAAACGGCGGGTTCTGGCGCGACCGGCTCCCCGAATCGATGCAGTTCAACCGCCATGTCAACCGCGACTATCTCGCCTACGCCTGCGAGATGGGCTTCATCGCCGAGGCCGCGCCGATCGCGATGCAGATCTACGCCGAGCCCTTGCAACGCTTCCGCCTCGCCGCCCAAGGCCACGGTCCGGTTCAGCCGCCCGAGCATTTGCGCGAAACGGTCGCGCGCTACTTCGACCCGCTGCCGATCTGGTATCCGCCCCTCGAGGAATCGGCGCTGGATGCGGCCGACTACCCGCTGCACGCGCTGACCCAACGGCCGATGGCGATGTACCATTCCTGGGGCTCGCACAACGCTTGGCAGCGCCAAATCCACGGTTACAACCGGCTTTACGTCAACCGCGCGACCGCCGAAGCGCTCGGGCTCGCCGACGACGACTGGGTTTGGGTCGTCAGCCATCACGGACGCATCCGTTGTCAGATCCGGCTGATGGAGGGCGTCAACCCCGACACGGTCTGGACCTGGAATGCGATCGGCAAGCGGCGCGGCGCTTGGAACCTCGACCCGGATGCCGAGGAAGGCGTCCGCGGTTTTCTGCTCAACCATCTGATCAGCGAACGCCTGCCCGCGGGCGGGGCGAACGGGCGCGCGCTCAACGCGGACCCGGTCACCGGCCAGGCGGCCTGGTTCGACCTGCGCGTGCGCATCGAGAAGGCGGACCCGGTCGAGGCCGGAACCAGCGCGCCGCAATTCCCTGCCCTCGACCCGGTGCCGGGCCTCGCTCCGCGCCCCGTCCGCCTCGGAGGGCGACGATGACCGACCTGCCGAAAACGCGCGGGCCCAAGGCGCTCGGCCTGGTGATCGACCTCGACACCTGCGTCGGCTGCCACGCCTGCGCGGTCAATTGCAAGGAATGGAACACCGGCGGGCATCTCGGCCCGCTCTCCGACAGCGCGCCTTACGGCCCCGCGCCCGACGGGACGTGGCTCAACCGGGTCCACGCCTTCGAAGCCGGCGATGGCGCAGAGGGGCGCACGGTCTACTTCCCGCGCTCGTGCCTCCATTGCGAAAAGCCCGACTGCGTGACCGTCTGCCCAACGGGGGCCTCGTTCAAGCGCGCCGAGGACGGCATCGTGTTGATCGACCCCGATCTCTGCATCGGCTGCAAGCTCTGCGCCTGGGCCTGCCCTTATGGCGCGCGCGAGTTCGATTCGGAACAAGGCGTGATGAAGAAATGCACGCTTTGCATCGACCGCATCTACAACGAGGCCCTGCCCGAGGCCGAGCGGGTGCCGGCTTGCGTCGCCACTTGCCCCGCGTCCGCGCGCCATTTCGGCGACCTCGGCGATCCCGATTCGGAAGTCTCGCGGCTGGTGCGCGAGCGCGGCGGCTACGACCTTATGCCCGCGCTCGGCTACCGGCCGACCAACAAGTACCTGCCGCCCCGACCGCGCGCCCGCGACAGCGCCCCGGAAGGCGCAGACCGCGGCGCGCGCCTCGAATCCACAGGCCCGATCGAAAACCGGTTCCTGGCCTGGGTCGACCGGCTCTTATCGCTTTAACCGTGCGGCCGGCGTACTCGATCATCGTCTTCACCACCACCTCGGGCGCGGGGCTCGGGCTGCTGATCGCCTTTGCGCTCGCCGTGCTCGCGGGCGCGCCGCCTGCGCCGGTCGTGGGGATTGCGGCGGCGCTCGCGGGGCTCGCCCTGGTCGGCGCGGGCTTCGTCGCCTCGGCCTTTCACCTCGGCCGGCCCGAGCGCGCGCTCAGGGCGTTCAGCCAGTGGCGGTCGAGCTGGCTCTCGCGCGAAGCGGTGCTGGCCGCGCTTTGCTATCCGGTAGCGGGCGCGTTTCTCTATGACTGGCTGGGCCAGGGGCCAAGCTGGCGCGTCGCGCTCGAAGGGGCTGCGACCGCGGGGCTCGCCGCGGCCACGATCGCGGCGACGGCGATGATTTACGCTTCGCTCAAGCCGATCCCGGCCTGGCGCAACCCTTGGGTCGTGCCGGGCTATCTCGCTTTCGCCCTCGCAACCGGCGGCGCTTGGTACGCGGCTTTCGCCGCGCTCGCCGGCGATTGGCAACCGAAGGCCGGCTGGATCGCGCTCGCGGGCATCATCGCAAGCCTCGCGATCAAACGCGCTTACTGGCGGGCGATCGATGCGAAGGGCATGCCCCACGATGCCGGCGACGCCACCGGGCTCGGCGGCTTTGGACGGGTGCGGTTGCTCGACGCGCCCCACACCTCCCAGAACTTCGTGATGAAAGAGATGGGATTTCGCGTCGCGCGCAAGCACGCCGCGCGACTCCGCAGAATGGTCGTTACCGGCGGCCTTGGGTTGCCGGCGGTTCTGTTCGCCGCCCTGCTCGCCGCCGCCCCTTCGCCCGCCGGCCCGGCGACAGCCGGCGCGACGCTGGCCGCGGCGCTGGCCGCGAGTCTCGGCGCCTTGGTGGAACGTTGGCTTTTCTTTGCCGAGGCCAAGCACTCCGTCATTCTCTATTACGGTGGCGATACGGCCTGAAAGCCGCGCGATTCCTGATCCTGCGCCCCAAACGCGGGATCGGGCGCTTCTTGCCTGCCCGAAGCAGGGAAATTTCCGACGAATATTCGGGCAGACAAATGTGTTTTTTTACTTGAGTTATTTTGTGGAACGCTTCATAAGCGGCGCGATGCGGTCGTTTGCAGACAAGTCCCGCCGCGCCTTCCCGGCCTGATGCAGATCTACCTGCCCATCGCCGAGATGTCGGCCAACGTCCTTCTCCTGTTGGGAATGGGCGGGCTCATCGGTTTCCTCTCGGGCATCTTCGGCGTCGGCGGCGGGTTTCTGATGACGCCGCTTCTCATCTTCATCGGCGTGCCGCCGGCGGTCTCGGTCGCGACCGCCGCCGACCAGATCGTCGCCTCCTCGGCGTCCGGCGTCTACGCCCATTGGCGGCGGGGAAACGTCGATTTCAAGATGGGAACCGTGCTTCTCGCCGGCGGCTTCGTCGGTTCGAGCTTTGGCGTCTGGTTGTTCTCGTTTCTCCGCGATCTCGGCCAGATCGATCTCATCATCTCGCTGAGCTACGTGCTCTTCCTCGGGATCATCGGCATCCTGATGTTGATGGAAAGCATGCGCGCGATGCTGCGCCGGCGCCGTCCCGGCCCCCGCCCGCGGCGCAAGCTGCACCAGCACTACTGGATTCACGGGTTGCCGTTCAAAATGCGCTTCCGGCGCTCGAAGCTCTACATCAGCGCGCTGATGCCGCTCGGGGTCGGGCTCGTGGTCGGCGTCGTCGTCGGCATCATGGGCGTCGGCGGCGGGTTCATCATGGTGCCGGCGATGATCTATCTGCTCGGCATGCCGACCTCGGTCGTGGTCGGCACCTCGCTGTTCCAGATCATCTTCATCACCGCCAACGTCACCTTCCTCCAGGCGGTGAACAACCAGACCGTCGATGTGGTGCTCGCGCTCCTTCTTATGATCGGCGGCGCGATCGGCGCGCAGTACGGCTCCCGGGTCGGCACCAAGCTCCGCGGCGAGCAGCTTCGCGGTCTGCTCGCGGTGATCGTGCTCGCGGTCTGCATCAAGCTTCTGATCGATCTCGTGGGCGCGCCCGACGACCCGTTCACCGTGACCCGGATCGTCCGCCCATGATTGCGCGGCCGGTCATGCGCCTCGTCCTCCGCGCGGCCGCCGCGGTCGGCCTTCTCGGAGCGAGCATACCGACCGGCCTCGCCCAGCCTCTGGTCGCCGATCTCTCGGACCATCTGATCGCCATTGGCTCGGGCTTTACGGGAACCGACGTGCTTCTGTACGGCGCGATCGAAGGCGACGGCGACGTGGTCGTGGTCGTCCGCGGCCCCGAGGAAAGCGTCGTCGTGCGCCGCAAAGAGCGGATCGCCGGCATCTGGATCAACCGCAAAAGCGTCACTTTCGAGCGCGTGCCGGCCTTCTACGTGGTCGCCGCGAGCCGGCCGCTCGACGAAATCGCGCCGCAGCCTTTGCGCGCGCTTTACCATATCGGGATTGAGAGCCTCGATCTTCCGGCCGAAGCGACGGCCGCGCCTGAAGACATCGAGGCCTTCCGCAAAGCGCTCCTGCGCAATCGCGTGCGCGCGGGATTCTATACCGCCAATCCCGGCAAGGTCGATTTCGTAGGGAGTCGGCTGTTCCGGACCCGAATCCTGTTCCCGTCCAACGTGCCTACCGGTACGTACTCGGCCCAGGTCTATCTGATCCGCGACGGTCAAATCGTCAGCGCCGAAAGCACGCCTTTGTTCATCAGCAAGACCGGGTTTCAGGCCGATGTGAACTTTCTCGCCCATACCCAGCCTGTGCTCTATGGCCTGGGCGCGATCGCGATCGCGCTCGCCGCCGGCTGGGGCGCGGCGACGGCGTTCCGCCGCACTTGATATCTTGATATTCGGAACGCGAAGGGAGGGAGCAGTCCATGGCGATCAAGATCGCTGTTCTCGGAACCGGCCTCATGGGCGCGCCGATGGCGGCCCGCCTGATCGCGGCCGGGCATGCGGTCGCCGTCTGGAACCGGACGCGGGCCAAGACCGCGCCGCTCGCCGCGCGCGGGGCGCGGGTCGCGGACACGCCCGCCGAGGCCGTCGCCGGCGCGGAGGCGGTGATCGCCATGCTTGAGAACGGCCCCGTGGTCGAGCGCGTGCTGTTCGAGCTCGGCGCGGCCGAGGCGCTCGCGCCGGATACGCTGGTGATCGACATGAGCTCGATCCCGCCCGCCACCGCGCGCGACCACGCGGCCCGCATCGAGGCCCTCGGCGCGCGCCACCTCGACGCTCCGGTCTCGGGCGGCACGGTAGGCGCCGAGGCCGGAACGCTCACCATCATGGCGGGGGGCGCGAAAGAGGACTTCGCGCGCGCCGCTCCGGTCTTCGCGCCCCTCGGCCGGGCGACCCACGTCGGGCCGCACGGCGCGGGACAGCTCGCCAAGCTCGCCAATCAGATCATCGTCGGCGTCACCATCGGCGCGGTCGCCGAGGCGCTGCTGCTCGCCGCCGCCGGCGGGGCCGACCCGGCCGCCGTGCGCGAGGCGCTGCGCGGCGGGTTCGCCGACAGCCGCATCCTCGAGCTCCACGGCCAGCGGATGATCGAGCGGACATTCCTGCCCGGCGGGCGGAGCGCGATTCAGCTCAAGGATCTCGAGACCATCGTCGCCGCCGCCAAGGACGCGGGCCTCGCCCTGCCTTTCAGCGAAACCGCGCGGGCGTTGTTCGAATCGCTCGTCGCCGGGGGCGGCGGCGACTACGACCACAGCGCGCTTTTGCTCGAGCTCGAACGCCGCAACCCGCCGGCCCGGGTCGGCGACAAGCCCGACACCCTGCCCGACTGAGCGGCTCTACGCCGGCTTTTCGAGATCGGCGATAAAGGCCGCGAGAAAACGCGCCGCCTCGCCGCCGGTGACCGCGCGGTGGTCGAAGGTGATCGAGACCGGAAGCGTGCGATGGACCGCGGGCTTGCCCTTGTGGGCCACGACGCGCGGCGCGATGCGCCCGGCGCTCACGATCGCGACCTGGGGCGGGACCACGACCGGAGCGGCGTAGCGCCCGCCGATGGTGCCGAAGTTCGACAGCGTGATCGTCGCCCCGCGCAGCTCTTCGGGCGGCACGCGGCGGGCCTTGACGTCGGCCTTCATGGCGTCGAGCCCGCGGCGCAGATCGGCGGCGTCGCGGTTGCCCACGTCGCGCAGGACCGGCACGAACAGGCCGTCCTCGGTATCGACGGCGAGGCCGAGATCGACCTTCTTGTTCAGCCGCCGCCCGCCCTCTTTGGCGTCGAACCAAGCGTTGAGCGCGGGCTCGGCGGCGCAGGCCGCGGCGACCGCGCGCACGAGCCGCACGGTGACGTCCGCGCCTTCGGGCCAAGCGTCGATGTCGGCGTCGTCCATCACGGTCGCCGGCACCACCTCGGCCCCCGACTGGGTCATGCGCCGCGCCATCGCCCGGCGCACTCCGCGCAAGGGCTCGAGCGGGCCGGCCTCGGCCAGCGTCTTGGCGGCGCGCTCGACATCGGCGGCGGTCACCACGCCCCCCTTGCCCGAGGGGCTGACGACCGCGAGATCGACGCCGAGCCGCCGGGCGAGCGCGCGCACCGCTGGCGTCGCCTTGACGCGCGCCGGCGCGGTCGCCGCCTGGGCTTCGACCTCCTCGTCGAGGACGGTGGCCTCGCTCTCGATGGCGCCGACGACCGTTCCCGCGTCCTCGCTCCCCGCCTCGTCGTCGTAATCGACGAGCGGCGCGCCGATGGCGACGATCTCGCCGGGCTCGGCGTAGAGCTTGGCGATCCGCCCGGCCCGCGGCGACGGCACCTCGACCACCGCCTTATCGGTCTCGACCGAGACCAGCGGCTGGTCGGCGACCACGCGATCGCCCGGGCTGACGTGCCAGGTGACGATCTCGGCCTCTTGCAGGCCTTCGCCGAGATCGGGAAGCTTGAAGGTGGTCATAACGCGGCCCTCTATTCGAAATCGATGCAGCGCCGCACGGCGGCGACGATGCGCGCGACGCTCGGCATATAGCGGTCTTCGAGCCGGTAGAGCGGCATGATCGTGTCGTAGCCCGCGACCCGGACCGGCGGCGCGAGCAAGGACAACAACCCCTCCTCGGCGAGCCGGGCGGCGATCTCGGCCCCGACCGCGCCCGTATACGCCGCCTCATGCACGATGACGCAGCGCCCCGTCTTCTCGACCGAGGCGAGGATCGTTTTCATATCGAGCGGCTTGATCGTGGCGACGTCGATGACCTCGGCCTGGATGCCGCCCTTGGCCAACGTCTCGGCGGCTTCGAGGGTCTCGCGGATCATCGCGCCCCAACTCACCAGCGTCACGTCGCCGCCTTCGCGCAAGGTGAAGCAGGTATCGAGCGCGAGCGCCGCGCCGTCGTCGGCCACCTCCTCCTTGACCGCCCGGTAGATGCGCTTGGGCTCGAGGAAGATCACCGGGTCGGGATCGCGGATCGCGGCGAGCAGCAGCCCATAGGCCCGCCCCGGCGACGACGGGATCACCACGCGCAGGCCCGGAATATGGGCGAACATCGCCTCGGTGCTCTCGGAGTGGTGCTCGGGCGCGCGAATGCCGCCGCCGAAGGGCGCGCGCACCACCAACGGGCAGGAAAGCCGCCCGCGCGTCCGGTTCCTGAGCCTGGCGGCGTGGTTCACGATCTGATCGACGGCCGGATAGATGAACCCCATGAACTGCATCTCGGCGACCGGACGGAGCCCTTGGGCCGCCATGCCCACCGCCATGCCGACAATGCCGGTCTCGGCGAGCGGGGTGTCGATCACGCGCTCGGGCCCGAAGCGGGCGTGAAGGCCGTCGGTCGCGCGGAACACGCCGCCGTCGACGCCGACGTCCTCGCCGAGCACGACCACCGATTCGTCGTCGGCCATGGCGCGGGCGAGCGCCATCGCGACCGCGCCGACCAGCGTCACCTCAGCCATGATCGCGCGTCTCCTTCTCGCCGCCGGCCGCGACCGCCGCCCGCTGGGGGCGCAGGGCCTCGGGCAGCGCGGCGTAGAGATAGTCGAACATCGCCTCCGGGGCTTGCGGCGGCGTCGCTTCGTAGGCCGCGACCGCGTCCTCGATCTCGCGCTCGATCCCGGCGATCAGAGCCTCTTCGTCGGCCTTGGTCCAGCCCTGCTCGGCCGTGAGATAGGCGCGCAGGCGAGCGACCGGCTCCTCCTTCCAGCGCGCGCTCACCTCGTCGGGCGGGCGGTAGCGGCTGGCGTCGTCGGCGGTGGTGTGGTCGGACAGCCGGTAGGTGATGGCTTCGATCAGGCTCGCCCCTTCGCCCGCTCGCGCGCGTTCGAGCGCGCGCTCCACCACCGCGCGCACCGCGATCGCGTCGTTGCCGTCGACCTGCTCGCCCGGAATGCCGGCCGCGATCGCCTTCTGGGCGATGGTCTCGGCGGCGGTCTGGGCGCTGCGCGGGACCGAGATCGCCCACTGGTTGTTGATCGCGACGAACACCACGGGCAACCGCCAGACCCCGGCCATGTTGAGCGCCTCGTAAACGTCGCCCTTCGAGCTCGCGCCGTCGCCAAACACGGCGACCGCGGCGCGCGCCTCGCGGCGCAGGCGGAAGGCGTAGGCGACGCCCACCGCGTGCAGCGGGTGGGTGCCGACCGGCACCGAGACCGGGAAGTCCTCGCGCGGGCCGGCGTAGTCCATGCCGCGCTCATCGCCGCCCCAGTAGAGCAGAAGCTCGCGCAAGGCGACGCCGCGGCCCAGCATCGCCGCGGTCTCGCGATAGGACGGCACGAGCACGTCCTCGGCCCGCATCGCCGCCGCGACGCCGGCGCCGACCGCCTCCTGGCCGAGCGAGGACGGATAGGTGCCGAGCCTTCCCGTGCGCTGAAGCGCGATCGCCTTGGCGTCGAACTGGCGGGTAAGCAGCATTCCGCGGTAGAGCGCGACCAGCGCCTCGCGGTCGGCGGCGAACGCGGGCAAGGGCGCGACCGCGCGGCCGTCCGGGTCGAGATACCGGGTATAGCCGATCTCGAAACGCGCGACGGTTTTCATGGCTTCATCTCGGGCGATGGGGGGCGGCCGCGGCGGACCGGCGGGGCGGCGCCCGGCCTTCGACCGACAGCGTAACGCTTTATGGTTAACTTATGGTAGCGGATGCCCGCCCCGGCGATCAAATCCTTGTGCGCCGGG